>NZ_CP060244.1:385000-685000 GCF_014672835.1 Entomobacter blattae
AGGATATGACCAAGGGGTTGGATAAAGTATGGAGCTTTGCCTTTACCACCAACATCAACACAACGCTCTACCTAGCGTCTGGCCAGTTGGTAACGGTTATTGTTGGAAGTCTTTTAGGACCAACAAGCGCAGGGATATACCAAATTGCCAACAAAATGGCAGCCGCTTTTGCCAAACCAGCTGGCCTTATTGAAAATACCCTCTACCCAGAGATGACCAAGCTCTGGCATGATAAAAAAACCAAAAAACTCTATCGGCTTGCTTTTCAAATTACCTTGCTCGCCGGCGGTGTGGCCACACTTCTCATGTTGTTGGCCCATTATATTGGCACCCCTCTGTTAGCTTTTATTCTCCATAAAGCCAACAATCCCCAGGCTGCAAATCTGATGTTCTGGCTCTTGGGCGCAGAAGTTATCACGATCTGGGGACTTCCTTTAGAGCCCCTTCTTATCACAACGCGAAAAACACGTCTTACCCTTATTGCACGCGGGCTTACCACCTTTTTATTTTTATTACTCCTTATTATTACTATCCACCATTTTGGTTTATTAGGGATAGGGCCTGCCACTATATTTTCTACTCTTTTCCTTCTCATTCTCCAGCTGCTTTTTGTCTTAAAGAATCGCTAGAATCTGGACAAGAGCACCCTATGCGGATTCTATTTTCTTATATAGCCCAACCCCACCAAACCTTACATTCCCTTCCTATTGCCATGGAAATGGCCATCTTATTTCCAGAATTGGAAGTTCATGTGGCCTGCCTGACAGACTCTCATCTTGAATATGTAAAATCGCTCTCTCGCTATTATCCTACTGCCCATGTGCACTATGATTTGCTTTATTTGCCCAAAATTCTTAGAAATCGTATTTCTACAGCGGGATATGATGTTTTAACCAAAATGGCTGCTCTATGGCTAAATAGGCGTAATTTTTCAACTTTTGATGCCATAGTGGTTCCTGAACGCACCAGTCTTTACCTAAAAACAATGGGCGTAAAACACCCAAAACTCATCTGGACACGTCACGGAGCTGGCGATAGGGCCATTGGCTTTGCCAAAGATACAAAAAACTTCGACTTTATTCTTTTTGCTGGAAAGAAGCTGAAAAAGAGGCTGGAAGCGAATGGTACCTTAAAACCTGGAAGATATGTTGAGGGAATTTATGCAAAATTCGACCTTGTTGAAAAAATGAGAAATAAAAGAAAACCTCTTTTCAACAATAACGCTCCTATCGTTCTTTATAATCCTCATTTTAAAAATTCTCTTTCTTCCTGGAAGAAATTTGGTATAGAAATATTACAACAATTCGCGGAGCAAAAAGAATATAACTTTATTTTTGCTCCACACTTTCGTCTTTTTGATCCACCAAGCAAGAAGGAGCTTGCTTATTTTTCGCAATTTTCTCGTTATGATCACCTCCTTATAGATCTTGGCAGCTATAAAAGCGTTGATATGACATACACTCAAATGGCCGATATGTACATCGGGGATGTTAGCAGCCAGGTTGCGGAATTTCTTACAACGCCACGCCCATGCCTTTTTTTAAATGCACATAAGGTCCAATGGCACAGTAACCCTAATTACCGGTTCTGGGAGCTCGGTGAAGTAAGTGACAATGCTGATAATATTATTGAGCAGGTTAAAAATGTTTTTTCCAACCAACACCACTATTCCTCTCTTCAGGAACACTATATACAGGAAACTTTCAGTTCGCTTAAACTACCAACAGCTCCAAAGGCTGCCAGAGCTATTGTAGATTTTCTGGGTAAAAACCTTTAACAGTCTTCTCTTTAGTCGATAAATTATTCAGGATAGTAGTTATAGTGGAACAAACAAGTCATCCGACCCCTACGCCTTCCCATCTTAAACGGCGTCTCGGCGACTTCTCTACGCTTACAGAAGCCCTAGATTACGCTGCCCAAGGGACTTCCGGGTTTAATTTTTACTCTGGTAAAGGGGTCCTGCTGGAAGCACTTCCCTACAAGGATCTTGCCTCTCAGGCCAAAGAAACCGCCAGAAAGCTCCTCTCACTTAACCTAAAACCTGGGGATAGGGTTGCCATTATTGCCGAAAGCGATGGCGATTTTGCGCGCATATTTTTTGGGTGCCAGTACGCTGGGCTTGTTCCTGCTCCCTTACCCTTGCCTGTCGCTTTCTCTGGCCATGAGAGCTATATAGAAACTTTACGGGGCATGATAAAAAATGCCGGAGCTTGTGCTGTTATTATTCCACCGGTGATTGCCTCTTGGACAAAGGAAATCACTCAGGAGTTGGGCCTTGTTTTCGGGGGTGCCCCTCAAGAAATTTTTGCCCTTTCCCCCGCAGAAGTTACACTTCCTCATGTGGAGGCTGACCACCTATCTTATCTGCAATTCTCTTCAGGAAGCACCCGCTTCCCCATAGGTATTGCCGTAACCCAAAAAGCTTTTATGGCTAATGCCCATGCCATTGCCAAATATGGGTTGGAAGTACAAGAAAAAGGGGATCGGTGTGTCTCCTGGTTACCCCTTTACCATGATATGGGGCTGGTTGGTTTTTTTCTAACCCCTATGAGTTGCCAGCTGTCTCTGGATTTACTGCCCACACGTGAATTTGCCCGCAGGCCGCATGTTTGGCTTGATTTGATTGACCGAAATAAAGGCACCCTTTCCTATAGCCCCTCTTTTGGTTACGAATTATGTACCAGACGTGCTTTAACAGCAAGCTTTGACCTTTCCTCATGGCGGGCTGCAGGGATTGGCGGGGATATGATTAGACCCCATATTCTGGAAGAGTTTGCAGAACGCTTTGAATCCTCTGGCTTTGATCCGAATGCTTTTGTTGCCAGCTATGGCATGGCTGAAGCCACTCTGGCCCTGAGCTTTGCCCCGTTAGGTAAAGGGATGCAAACCGATACCATAGACCTCAATGCCCTTGAAAAATCTGAGATGGCTGTGCCCAGCAACGATCCGGCCCGTAACCTTCGTACTTTTGTTCTCTGTGGCCCCATCTTACCAAAGCATGAAGTCAATATCCGTGCTAGTAATGGGCGTTCGTTACCTGAACGGCAGGTCGGACGTATTTTTGTACGCGGTCCAAGCCTAATGGCAGGATATTTTAACCGCCCCGATGAAACGCGGCGCGTTCTTGATCATGAAGGATGGCTGGATACCGGAGATTTGGGCTATATGCTTGATGGCCAAATTGTTGTTACAGGCCGTGCGAAAGACCTGATTATTATCAACGGCCGTAATATCTGGCCCCAGGATCTGGAATGGGCCGCTGAAACGGCTATTCCTCTCCTCCGAAGCAGGGATGTCGCCGTCTTCTCACTTGAATGTGGTACGGAAGAAAAGGTCGTTGCCCTTGTGCAATGCCGAGCCTCTGACCCAGATGAGCGCCAAGCCCTGCGTGAAGAATTAATTACCCTTTTCAGGCGCCAGCACAGTGTGGATATTCAGGTTATCCTTGTTCCTCCTCACAGTCTTCCCCAAACCTCTTCGGGCAAGCTTACGCGCGCTAAAGCCAAAGCCATGTTGCTTGCTGGAGAATTTGAGCTCAAAGAGCCCCTTCCTGTTTTATAATTTAACCTCCAACACGATCCAGGTTACCCAATTCGATTGTAAATTATCCCGAAGCCTTATATGGTATCTTTCGTTAACGATTTCCTGTAAGGTTCTTTAAGTGAGAAAAAATGACTGATACCGACACAGTAGAAAGCGTATCCACGCTCATTATCGAAACCTTGCTCGCCAATCCTAAAGTTCCCCGCACCATTAACGGAGAAAGTAAGATTGTTGAGGATCTGGCCTTTGATTCTCTGGCTGTTATGAATTTTGTTATGGAAATAGAAGATAAGCTTGATGTTTCTGTCCCTCTTGACCGCCTAACAGATATCCGCACGATTAATGATCTTGCCCGTAGTATTGTCTCTATCAAACAGGCAGCCTAAATGCCAAAACCACCTTCTCTCTTCGAAAAATACACGTCTCTGCAAAATTCCTTTTCCCAGCTTACGGAAAATGGGCAACGTAACCCTTTTGCTGTTCTTATAGAACGCCCGCTTTCCTCAACAGTGGGGATTATTGAGGGGAGAGAAACCCTTCTTTTTGGCACGAATAACTACCTAGGGTTAAGTCAGTGCCCAGAATCCATTGAAGCTGCTATCGAAGCTGCACGTATTTTTGGAGTTGGCACGACGGGGTCACGCATTGCCAATGGCACTTTTTCTCTTCACAAAAAACTGGAACTGGCCCTTGCTGCCTATTTCAATCGTAAGCATTGCCTTGTTTTTTCAACAGGCTATCAAGCCAATTTAGGAACAATCTCCGCTCTGGCAGGAAAAGACGATTACCTTTTCTTGGATGCAGATTGCCATGCCAGTATCTATGATGGAAGCCGACTCGGACAAGCCCAGGTGATACGTTTCCGCCATAATGATGCTGATGATTTATATAAGCGCCTGAAACGCGTGGAAAACGAGCCAGGCGCCCGCCTTGTTGTGACCGAAGGTATTTATTCCATGATGGGTGATATTGTCCCCATTAAGGAGTTTGTCCATGTTAAGCATGAAACAGGAGCGGCCTTACTGGTTGATGAGGCCCACTCTTTTGGCGTATTGGGCAAACATGGCCGTGGTGTTGCAGAAGAGGCCGGAGTAGAAGATGATATTGATTTTATCACTGGTACCTTCTCCAAAAGCTTTGGAACGGTAGGGGGGTATTGTATTTCTCCTCATCCAGAAGTTGAGCTTATCCGCCTTTCTTCACGCCCCTATATGTTTACGGCTTCCCTCCCCACTGAAATTATTGCAGCGACTCTGGCCTCACTTCGTGTCATTGCCGAAAAACCAGAATTACGCCAAAAACTTAAAGATAACTCTGCACAACTTTTTAACGGCCTACGTGAAGCGGGCCTTCAAACTGGGGAGCAGATCAGCCCTGTTGTCTCTGTTGTTCTTGAGGATATCCCCCAAGCGGTAGCCTTCTGGAACAAACTTTTAGAAAACGGAGTCTATGTAAATCTCAGCCTTCCCCCTGCCACGCCTGATAGACATCCTCTCCTCCGCTCCAGTGTTTCTGCTGCCCATACCCCAGAACAAATCAGCAAAACGATTTCCATTTTCAAGGAAATAGCTAAAAGCTTGAGCTAGAGTGCATCCTTTATAAATTTTTGATAGCGGGGTTTTTAAGAATTCAAAACCCTTACCCCTTGTTTTTACCCTGGTGAAATTTAAGGGCTCGTGATTTAACAAGTTTATATAATAGGCTCGGGGATGCGAGGACAGGATGGCGCCGCTCAAAATTGGAAAGTGTAATTTTTATATTTTGATGGCGAAAAATTTTCCACGCGACGTAGTCAACCCCGCCTTCAAAAGTAAAAACTGCCTTTAAAATCCGCAATAAATTTAAGGGCTTTCCCTTTTTTGAACGCGCAAGCCACCTTTGAAACAAGGCCTGTTTTTTCTCTTTTTCAATTAAAGGAGAAAAGACCCCATCCTTCTCCTGAAAAGGAATGTTTTGGGCTTTCCACCCCTCCCTTAAAAAATAAGTGTAACGCTCTTCTTTCCTTTCCAACAGAATACGAGGACGATTGTTATCCTCCATCCGCAATTCCGCCTGGTAAGTCTTCTGGAACAGGGAATACCAAAAAGCCTCACCTTTCCCTTCTCTTGACCCTAACACCGCCGCCCAGAAGGTTGCCGTTTTTACACATCGAATAAGACAGACCAAGATGGCATCAGCAGCTTTAGGGTTATTGACCCATACCAACCGGGCAGGTTGAGCAAACCGTGCCCAAATTGTTATATCATAGGAATATCGACCACTCATTTTATAAAACTGCTTGAGGGTTATAATAGCAACTTTCGCGCGAATCACTTGCCCTCGAATCTGGCATTCATAATATTCTACATTTGGCGGCAGTACCCTATTCCCGAAATGCTTTAAAACTGAACCGGGCCAATCGGAGACTTTATTGACAATGACATAAAAATCCAAAATACCATCAGGGTCATCCTTTTCGATAGCAGAACCATAAAAAAGCACCCCCAACGGTTGGCTTTTGCCTAATATGGTTTGAATAAGCTCCTCTGCATAAGGGTGAATGGGCCTATGCAAAAGCTCTTGTATAAGGATGCGCGCAAGCGGGGTAGAGGGGGCGTTTTTCATGTGTTCGTACCCTGTTTTGTGCATCAGGCCTGAATAAAATCAAACAAGGGGCCCGAAAAGAGATGGGTAATCCCATCGGCTCCACTTTCCATCACTTCTCCGTCTAAAACAAAGTCGTGAGACATTTTTAAGGTAATCTGGTGGGCTGTACCACTATCGTAATGGCGATTTTTTCTTAACCAGGCAGGAGAACGACCCGTCAGCAGCGCTGCACTGGCAGCCAGTAAGTGGGGAGGATGATCCTTAACCTTAAGATAATGAATGCCCCCTTCCTTCTCGTTCCAGAAAGGCCATATGGATTTTGTAAGTTGGTTAAGCGTCGTTGAAAGAAACAAAAAGCAATAGTCCTCTTGGCCATTCTCCTGGTTTTTGGCCATAAATACTTTCTCCCCTTTCATCCATTCGTCACGGGTTTTACGAAAAATCAGCTTTCCAAAAGCCGAAGCCAAAGTAATGGCAACGGCCATCTCATGGGAGAAATGATCAAGAATAGCTGGCTTATGGGCAATCTCTATCGCCCGCGTATAGGCCGCCATCCCATGAAACATCCCCAGCACAGCTGGCCTGGCAGGGTCACTCCAACGCACACCTAAGGCATGCCGGCGCCTGACATTGTAACGCATGGTTTTGTTTTCACACAGCTCCTCAAGGCGCTTAAGAGCAGACAACCCCCTTTGGCCAAAACCTACATCTGAGGCAATAAGGTTTGTATTTCCTGATGGAAGAATAGCAACTGCCGGCAAGGCCTCATCATCATAAGCATGGTAAATGGCGGTTAAAACATCACTCACCGTACCATCGCCTCCATCAACTGCAATACAGTCCACTTCCTGGCGGCTCATGTCCTGGACAGCTTCAATGATCGATTCCCGAGAAGGTGGCTCTACAAACCATTTTCCTAGGTAATCTTGGGCTTCCTTGCGGAAATTATCCGGGTCGTTTACATTTTTCCGACTACGTGGATTACGTATCAGTGCAAAATTACTACTCACGGCCATTCCTGATTATTGATAGAACTCTGACACTCTTTAGCTGTTTTTTTCAAAGTAAAAACAAAGAAAGAAAATTATTTTTCCCTATAGAAAAAAGGTAAATTCAGCTAAACAAAAATATCCGCTTTACCTCTATGGGCTGTATCTTGTGAATAACTTTACCCTTGCTCACCTTTCAGACATCCATCTTCCCCTTCCCACAGAAGGGCTCTTATTCAAACAGTTTCTGAATAAACGAGCATTAAGCTACCTATCATGGCAACTGAGGCGCCGCCATCATTACCTAAAAACGATTACAGATACAATAAGGAAGGATATCCTCCAATGCGCACCAAACCTGGTGGCCATCAGTGGAGACCTGACAAACATGGCCCTTCCGCAAGAATTTTCTTCGGCCGCTGAATGGCTTGAGCATTCAGGCTTTCCCCAAACCCGCCTTGTTTGTGGCAATCACGATGCCATGGTAGCTGTCCCTCCTCAGGAAGGTATTCTCAAATGGCAACGCTGGATGATGTGTGAACAAAATTCATTACCCTTTGTTACACGCCTTGGCCCCATAGCGCTTATTGAGGTTAATACAGCCCTCCCTACTCTTCCCTTTATGGCCACTGGGGAAATTGGCGAAAACCAGATTCAGCAATTGGAATTTAAGCTCTCTCTGACCAAGCAGGAAGGGCTTTGCCGAATTGTTATGCTCCACCATCCCCCCCTTAAAGGTCAAGTTGCCCGCCGCAAATCGCTCATTGATCAAAAAAAATTTTGTAGTATTCTAGCCCAATATGGGGCTGAGTTGGTACTGCATGGGCATTCCCATAAAATTACCCAGGTTATGCTTGATGCCCCTAACCCAATACCAGTTATAGGAATTTCTTCTGCCTCGCACCTTACAACAAACCCTAACAAACGCGCAGCATGGAACCATATCACCATTTCACGTGAGTCCTCATCATGGAAGATTGATGTTATGACCCGGCAACTCAGTCCAGAACATACCATGCATGTTTTTAAACATTCCACGTTTATAATGCCCGTTGCACGTTAAGACCCTAACGCATGACTCCATCACGGATTTTCTTCTGGATCAAACCTAGCCTGGTTGACCGCTACGTTATCCTTCAAAGCCTATCGCCCTTTATCATTTCTCTCAGCGTTGTCCTTGTTGCACTCCTGATGGAACGGCTGTTATTGCTCTTTAATCTCCTTGCTGATTCCTATAACCCTTTTAGCCGTTTTTTAGGAATGCTTACAGATCTTGTTCCCCATTACCTTGGGCTTGCCTTGCCCTCTGCCCTCTGTGTAAGCATCTATTCTGTTGTTCGCCGCCTAAACCTCAACAATGAAATTGATACTATGATGAGCAGCGGGCTTTCCCTCTTACAAATTACCCGTTCTTACATTGTCATGGGTATTGTTTTTGGCATTGCCAGCCTCTTCCTTTATGGTTTTATCCAGCCCTATGCCCGTTATGATTATAGGGCAGCTTTTTATTTTGCTAGCCATTCGGGGTGGGTTCCTCATCTGCAGGCAAAAATGATTGTAAGCCCCAATAAAAATCTTATGATTACTGCTGAGAGTGTAAAAAAACATGGCAGCCTTCTCTCTCATGTTTTTATAGAAGATGACAGCACCAGCGCTTCGGGAAAAGCCATTAAACGAACGATTACCGCTACAAAAGGTAACCTCATTCTCTCCTCAGACCGCTCAAAAGTCGAGATCGACCTATTCGACGGCCGCATCATTACCCAAGAAGAGGACCATCGCCCAACCATTACCAACTTTTCTCACACTACGAAAATTCTCTCCCAGCAAAATCATATCCCTGCTTTTAGAAGCCGAGGCGATGATGAGAGGGAGCTGACCTTGCCTGAACTCAAACAAGCAATGAAGGCAGAAAAAAATACCATTTCCCACAGCGATTTACGTGGAGAATACCATTTCCGTCTTGTAAGGACGCTTTCTTTTCCTTTTATTCCCATGCTGGCCACTGCACTTGCCATTTCTTCTAAAAGACAAAAACGTAACAATGGGTTATTTTTTCTGGCCCTTACTTTAATTGGGTATGATAACATTCTACAATTAGGAGCCAATCTTGTTTCTTCTGGTAAGCACACACCTTTTGCCGTAATCTGGCTTCCTTACCTGATTTTTTCTTTTTTATGCCTTTATCTGCTCTATTACAAATCAGGCGGGAGAGTTGGCTTTCTCTCTGCCCATATCCGGAAATTTCTTAAACGCAAACAAGGCCATTACCCCCATACCCCTTCATAATCATGGCATTTTCCTTTTTTAAAAGATCCCGAAGCAAAGCATTAAACTCTGTTTTACTTCGCTATCTTACCTACAATTTTCTCTCTAAAGTTATTGGTGTAGCCATGATTTTGGCTGCCTTAATGGAAATTTTAACCCTCCTTGAAGCGACAGGACAGATTATCCACCGCCATTTGGGGGTTAAGGGAGTACTTCTTTACGCAAGCTTAAGGTTTCCCCTTTTGCTAGGGTTTAGCCTGCCGATCAGTATACTGATCGGGGCCCTCATTACTTTTTCACGTCTGACAATCAATAATGAAATTGCCATTCTGCGTGGAACGGGCCTCTCTACCCTTCAGCTGGTCAAGCTGCTTTTGCCGGCAACCCTTGGACTCGGCATCCTTTGCGCCCTTATTAACGACCAAATCACCCCAAGAGCCGAACTGGCCCTAGCAACATGGTGGAATAAAACCGACCTTCAACCGGAAAAGGCTAAGCCTTTTTGGTTTAGATCTAAAAACAGGCTGGTTAAGATAGGTTTTATTCAAAACGGTGGAAAGACCATCAACAATATCAGTATTTATAACCGTGATGAAAATAAAACGCTCACCCAGATCATACACGCTAAAACAGCTTTATTTGAGCAAAATCATTGGATTCTCAATAAAACCCATGCAGTGGATATAACTGTTGATGCCGTTACAGAAAGTAAGGACACTGCAGACACTATAACCCTTCTCCCCTCTCCCCCTCCACTTCAGCGGGTTGATCTTGGTATTTCCCCTCAGGAAATGGTTTTTCTCTCCATGGATCATCCGCCATATTCTATCCGCAACATGCTCAGGGCGATCTCTGGGAACCTTCCTTCCAGATTACCCGAAAGCTATTTTTTCACAAGCTTGCTAGATCGACTATTACTTCCTATCTCTTTTCTAGTTATGCTATTATTGGCGTTGCCAGTCATTTACATACCACCGCGGACGGGCACACGAAGCTGGCTTCCTGTTTGGTGTTTAGGAGGGGGGTTGTTATTCATAGTTTTTCAGGGAATTTTAAGGGCTCTCGGTGCTGCAGGGACCTTACCATCTTTTTTGGCTATCATCCCAGGCATTATTATATTCAGCCTGGCCATCACGACTATTCTCCTAAGGATTGAAGAAAAATAATGTCTGACACATCACATACTTCCCGCTCAATCAGCTCCATATTCTTACGGCAAGGGCGAAGCTATGATCTTGGGAAAATGGACCTTCCCCAGCTTTGGAAAGCCTATCTCACCTATCCCACCATTAACCTCTATATGGTTCTTATCCTTTGCAGCATCGTAGCGGTAATATATAGCTTTGATGGATGGATGAATATTCTCCTTCCCACGGTCATTATGTTGGTGGGGTTTCCTGTTATTTGGTACATTTTGCACCGCTTTGTATTGCACAGCCGAATCCTGTATAAAAATAAATGGACCGCCCGGACTTGGAAACGAATCCATTTCGATCACCATCAGGACCCTCATCTTTTAGAGGTTCTGTTCGGCTCCCCGGTAACAACTCTTCCAACCATTGCCATTATAGCAGGCCCCATTGGGTATTTTAGTGGGGGCCTTAGTGGCATTGCCGCAGCAATAGGCGTAAGCCTTTACCAAACCTGCTGGTACGAATTTTTTCACTGCATCCAGCACTTAAATTACAAGCCTCGTTCAAAATTTGTCCAACTTATTAAACAACGCCATCTCCTCCACCATTTTCACGATGAAAATTGGAACCAGGGCATCACCAATTTTATCCCCGATATTCTGGTAGGCTCCTACTTCCGCTCTGCAAAGGAAGGCCCAAAAAGCCCAACCGTCTTTAATCTTGGCTACGATTTAGAAGAAGCCAAACGCTACCCTTGGGTCATGCAAATGACGGGCGCGCCTCCTAAAGACAAACCCGATGGTGATACAAGCCAACAAAAGTATCAAAAGTAAACTCACAGAATGACAGCTTATTCCTTACCAGGCTTTAATGCTCACCACCGCATTAATGCGCTTGTTTTAGCTGGAACTCGCCAGGGTCCAAAAGATAGATTGGCCATTCATGGGGGAGTTTCTCATAAGGCCCTTCTTCCCATTCAGGGTGTGCCTATGGTTACACGTGTTGTGAAAACCCTCGCGAGCCTCCCCTACATTGGCACCATTTCCATTTGCTCAGAAGATCCTTCCCTTCTACAAAAAGCAGAATTGGAAGGATATGATTTTATAACCGCTCATTCTGGCCCAAGTGCAAGCGTTCTCGCAGGCTTACACCGGCTTGGTACGCCTTTATTGGTCACTACAGCTGATCATGCTTTACTTCAGGCCGATTGGGTACATAATTTTATTACTCTTCAGCAAAAGAACCCCACCGATATTGCCGCAGCCATTACCAGCCGTGAGCATATTCTTAAAGACCTGCCCTTTGAAACCCAGCGGACCTATCTAAAACTTGCCGATGGCCAGTTCTCCGGCTGTAATCTCTTCATGCTCAACACCGAAAAGGCTTTAAGTGTTGTTCGTTTTTGGCAAAAACTTGAAGCAGAGCGTAAAAACCCCTTAAAAATGGCACAGCTTTTGGGTTTTAGAACGTTAGTCCTCTATCTTGTCAAACGGCTTAATAGAAAAGCGATCTGTCAGGCCATACAGCGTTTGACGGGAGCTACTGCACAGCTTACAGTATTAGATACAGGATTTGCAGCCATTGATATGGACAAACCTGCAGACCTGGAACTTGCAGACAAGATCTTTAAAAATAATTTGCTTAACCCTTCCCTTCCTGCCTAACCTCTGTGGAATATAAATCACCAGTGCCAGAATTTTTCCCGAAAATTGCGTATGTCATTAACTCTCTGGAGGGAGGGGGAGCTGCTCTTCCCCTCCCTTCTCTTATAGAGATTATGAAAAATAACGGCTATACGGTTGAGGTTTTTGCCCTTACCTTGAGAGATGGTAAAGCCTTGGAAAATATTAAACGCACAGGCACACCTGTCCATGTACGCACTGGAAAGGAAGAGAACAACCTGGCAGCCTTTTTTTGGTTATATTTTAAAATAAAGGACTACCATCCCAATCTTATCTGGACATCTCTTACGCGGGCTACTCTCCTGGGGCAAATAGTAGGGCTTTTATGCCATATTCAAGTTGTCAGTTGGCAACATGCAGGTTACCTGAAACCAGCAAATCTGACCTTGCTACGGCTTTTGAAGCGCATCCCTGCCTTATGGATTGGAGACTCCCAAGCCATTACCGACCTTACCCATAAGCGCCTGGCCATCCCCAAAAATAAACTGGTCACGTGGCCAATATTTAAAGCCAACCCAGCAGCACCGCTTGCCAGCCCTTGGGAAAAGGGCCAGGTTGTTCGTATCGGCTCACTTGGGCGACTACATCCCGTAAAGGGGTATAATATCTTACTGGAGGCCTTAGCCCTTCTCCTTGATTCTCAAGATATATGGCATGAATTCCAACTCACTATCTGCGGGGAAGGAGACGAAAGGGTATCCCTGCAAAATAGAATTAACACGCTTAAATCTTCCCTTTCTAAACCCTTCCATATCACGCTTCTTCCCTTTACCCCTCAACCAGAAGAATTCCTCTCCACCCTTCACGTCTATGTTCAACCATCGCGTTCAGAGGGATTTTGTGTGGCAGCACACGAAGCTATGCAAGCCGGTTTACCTGTTATTGCCTCTCAGGTTGGACAATTGGCCTACAGCGTAAAAAATGGAGAAACAGGATATCTCGTCCCCCCTGGAGATGCCCAAGCCCTGGCCAAGGTTCTCCTGAATATCCTTTCTGATCCAAGCTCTCTCGCTACCATGGGACGAAAAGCCAGAGAAGAAATCCTTACGGCTTACAGTGCTGAAAATTTTGAAAAAACAGGGAACCAAATTCTTTCTCGACTCGGGCCATTACTGAGCTAATCCCAACGAGGAAAAAAGACCCTCTCAAAACCCTTAACAGATGTTGCCTTTGGTTCCTGAATGATTATCTTAAAACAGCGATCCATGTTATAGAACGATGAGCTTGATGTTGCTTGCAGAAAAGAGCACAGCTCATACCCCTTTTATTAACAATATAGCCCGAAACAACAATATAATCCAAAACGCGGAATGAGCCTTCATACTGGTGCTGTATCCAATCAAACCCTTCAGGCACCATAGGTAGAAGCAAAATCGTCAAAAACAGGCAGCTCTTCCTTAAAATTGGCTATAATAATACTCAATAATTTCAGCTACTCCTGACATTACACATGATATTATAGAAGGTAGGAACCACCCTTGGATAGGATTTTTTGGGATAATGTTTATACTCTTCCCAAGGCGATTATCAGATAGGTTTGCCAGTTTGCCCCCAAAACATGGCGAAACTGGGTTGAAAAAATAAGAAGGGCCAAAACATTCACAAAGCCCGTACGAACAGGGCGTAAGACCTACTGCATTAGCACATATAAGCGCAACAGCCCTACCAGCACTTGATGAAAAAGGCCTGTCAGGATTAGTTGCAGAAAGTTGTAGCAAACAAACAGATCGTCAATCCCATAACCCCGCACCAAAGGCAGCAGTCACCAATGCAACAGAACCCGCAATCCCTGAAACCAGGCCCTGTACCGCAATAGAATTTACCGTAACACAATGATCCTAAAAGGGAGAAAATCTCTTGATTTTCCTTTTAATATCTAGCCCTAAAGATTGGGGCGAAAACTGGATTTTTTTTACATCAACCAGCGTTACATCACCCACAGCGGAAAGGGTATGCATACCATCGCGATAAAGCCCGCTAGAGTGAGGCAGGCTGAGCGAAACACCACTACGAGCAGAAAAGAAAACGCTTGATAAGTCTATAATATGTAAAGGGGTAATGCCACCACCATAGGTTTTCTGGCAATTTTGTGTGGGAAGAACAAGCCCTCCTTCCTTTGTAAAAAAGGGTGTTCCTCCTGGCCTGCTACTAGTTATATTTCGCCTTACCGGTTCATGGGATATCGTCTTCCATGGTCCATATAAATGCGGGGCAGAGGCAATTTGTAAAACACTCTGTTTTTCCATCTTTGCCCCAACGGGAGTATAAAACATCCACCATTGGTTCTGCCAAAACAAGGGTGAAGCATCGATTGCATTCTCTGGAAATTGAAAGGCTTCAACCTTTTCCCATTTATCAGGAAAAGAAACAGCCCGATATAAACTTACCTGCCCAGACCGAAACGCCTCGGGCAACATATAAAAGGTGCCTTCCCATTCAAAAACAAAGGGATAGGAGAGATGCCACGGTTCAGATAAAACCGTGCGCCGTGGCTGAACGGGCTTAAATGTTTTATCAAGCACCACAAGGTCTATTCTACCTTTGCGAGAGGCATAGTCATAAGCCTCAACAAAAACATAGAGCAAGCCATTCTGCCAAAGCCCAAACGGATCTGCCAAAAAACTTAAAGGGGGCATTTCCTCAAGCCAGTGGACAGAAAATTTACCCACTCCCCCTTTAGCGATTATTGCTTCTATAGGAGCATCAACAACACCAACCCGCCAAATATCAGACCATAGCGGCACTGCTATTTATTCAACCTCTATTTCATCAAGAAAATGCAGCACCATTGGCTTACTCAACAAAGGTGTTACAGCTCCCACCAGATTCTGAAAATGAGTGGTTTTCCCATGTTGATCAATAGCGTGTTGGTTTTTCCATCGTTCAACAAAAATAATCCGCTCAGGATGAGCTGACTCACGATGGGCTGTATAAAATACATTCCCCTCTTCTTGCTGAGAGCCCTTTACACAAGCTTTAATTGCAGGAAGGGCTTTTTCCAAACCGCCCTCTTTAAAATCCAAAATCGCTACAATTCCAATCTGATTACTCATAATACCCTTTAAAATATCGTTATAAAAATACCATCATAAAAATATTGATGACCATCGTCACTCTTGTTGGCTATCACTGCTGTTGGTGACAGTCAGCGTAATAAGTTTGTCTTCACAATTCAATAAAAATATCCATACTCTCAAGCTTTGGGGCTTCTCTCAAAAACCAATAACAGCATCCCCCCCAAAGGTAAACTGCCCAGCGTTACGGCTTGCATTAAAGGGCCGTGTGCCATTGAGGGAACGATCAAAACGGATTTCGGGACGGATTTCAAATAAGGAAAAAACATCAGAGAAATGCCCTAAATCCGGTTTGTAGGTCAATCCCAGCGTAAGGGCTCCGTAAGTGGTGGGCGGTGCTGACACAGAAGGAACACTAATCCCCCGCAAGGCACGAGTATAGCCCGTATTTGTTTGAAAGTTAGAGACAAATGCCCCTGTGTTATCCCTGTAGAGTTCTGTACGCAAATTGAATGTTAGCTCCGGATCAAGCTTATACGCCATAAAGCCTACAAAACTGTAAACATCTGCACGCAACCCCTCATCATGAAGGTAATTGACTTCTCCTGTTAAGGTTGCCTCTTCAGAGAGTTTATAGGTCACATCAATATCGTTCCAATACCGCATGGCTGAGTTGGCACGGGGGCCAAAAGTACGGGTAGGGTTTTCTGGGCCGATCCGGCTTAACTGCACAATGGTTAAATCTCCTCCTGCCAAGTTATTGAGCGTGACCCCAAAATAGCCTGCAGGCTCCCCGTTATTATCACCAGAACCAATGGTGGTTTGGTTACCACTATCTATGCCTGTGACAACATCGAACGTCTCATCGACATGAAATGTTGTAAGAATTCCTAAATGCTCAAATGGCACAGAATAATTAGAGGTATAAGCCAGGCTATAAAAAGGGCGTGTTGTGGGATCTAACCCTTCTACCCCCATAATGGCTGTCATAATACCGGCTTTAACATCAACCCCTCCTTCAGTAAGCCACGGCAGATGGCCAGTTAAATAGGCCTCGGAAGGAATAAGCTGGTAGCGTTGAGTAATCATATTTGTATCCATCCCCAGAAGATGAAAATACCGTGCATCCGACCCATAAAGCAACTGGATATCAAACCCCAGCTGGTAGTCCTTGTTTAATTGGGGATCAAGATCTTTTGCAATTGTTAAGGTCATTTGATTGAGCTGGGCCTGATTGGCGTGATCAGTCAGCAATGACCCAAAATTCAACCCATCTTCCGGGCGGGCCGGGTTGGCTATAATCCCCCCTTCCACCTGCCCATGGACGGTAATGCCCTCCACCCATTGTGAAAAACTGCCCGGTTCATTTTTTTGCGTTACAGCATGAACCTCGGTGCCGTCCTTTACCTTACGGGCTTCTAGAGGAATGTCTTCTTCAGCATGGGCAGATTCAGCATGGACAGAAAGCGGGATACTGCAAAGCCATAAAACGGAAAAGGCTATCCACGACCCCTGTTGGCGTGGCTTCTTAAAACTCCACAATATTTCACCAAAACTTACACCCATACAAGGCCTCCTCCAACAAACATTCTCGACGCTGCCGTAGGTCATCGAACCACTCTTTAATCTTTATTGTTTTTATAGCAGAGAAAGCAAAATAATGATGATGATTTTATTGAATTTTTTGAAATTTATAGAAAAAATTAAGCCTGTTGCCGCATTTTTATTCCTATGCCTTTATTTTATTCTTTCTCTCTTTCCTGAATGCTCTTTTTTTACTCATAAATCCTGATATAACCACCGTAGCGGTTTCATGATATTGTCTCTAACAGCATTTTTGCCCATAGAATAACGGATTCCCCTTCCATGACCTCTTCCATAACAAAACGCCTAGAAGCGGCCCAAACCATTGTTAAACACGCAGCAAAAATTGCCATGGACATGCGCCCACCACCAGGTGGTCCTACCGGCAAGCTCAAACAGATGCAAGACTGGGTTACAGAAGCTGATGGTGCTGTAGAAAACTTTATTGGCGAACAAATCAAAAATCTCTTTCCAGATGATGGCTTTCAAGGTGAGGAAAACGGCCAAACCCGCTCTGGGGCCTTGCGCTGGGTTGTAGATCCAATTGATGGAACCTCCAACTACGGACGGGGCCGTAACCGGTGGTGTATCTCCCTTGGCCTTATGGACGGTGATACGCCTGTTGGTGGCATTATCGAAGCCCCTATCCAGCACGAGACCTACTACGCCCAGAAAGGAAAAGGCGCATTCCTGAATGGAGCACGCATTTCAGCTTCAACCGTAACAGACCCCTCAACAGCCATGTTTGAAATGGGGTGGAGCCCCTATACGACAACAAAAACCTACCTTGAAAAAATGCAAGCCATGCTTGAACTTGGCGCTATGCCCCGCTCCAGTGGCTCTGGCGCTTTGGCACTCGCAGATGTTGCCTCTGGCCGGCTGGATGGCTATCTAGAGATCGTCATCAATTTATGGGATGTTGCAGCAGCCCTGGTGCTCCTTGAAGAAGCGGGCGCACGCGTGACCCCTTTTATCCAGCACGGTGGTCTAGAACGCGGAATCAGTATTCTTGCTGCCGCACCTGGTGTTGCAGAACAGTTGGGAAATGCTCTTGGATATAGTTTTTGATTTTTGACCAGAAACTGCCATATATCTGTTATATGCAGGTATATTATGGTTATATGGCTTGGTATTATCGGGCAATAAAACCTTTCTTATCTCCCTTCTTCTACCAATATTGCGAGGCTTCATGGCGCTTAAGTCTTTCTCATCACGCATTTCCTCTCTTCTGGCGTTGAGCCTACTTTTATGGGGTACAACGGTTCTGTCCCCTGCCTGGGCGGCAAGCAATGATGACGATGATGACGATATTACTGATCAACAGTCTGTTGTCGATAAGGCAGCCCTAACGGTGCAAGATTTCTTCGTAGCCTCTCGTGGAGACGATAAAAACAACGTCGCTGATTTGCGCAAAAACCTCCAAAACTCCAAAGGCATCATGATATGCCCTTCTGTTTTTAGGCTATCATTGGTTTTCGGAGGAACTGATGGTAATTGTGTGCTCTTAGCAAGAGATGCTAAGGGATCTTGGTCTGATCCAGCCTTTTATACCTTAAGTGGTGGCTCTTTTGGCCTTCAACTTGGTGTGCAGGACTCCCAAGCCATTTTCTTTATTATGTCCCGTAAAGGCCTAAGAGACCTTATGGACCACCAAATGCACATGGGAGCTGATGCTTCAGCCTCTCTCGCCAGTATGGGTGGTTCTTCTGAAACAGGGTCAGACATTATTGCCCAACAAAAGGCCAAGGGCCTGTTTGCAGGTGTCTCACTCAAAGGCGTAAAATTAGGAATAGATAGCGGTTCTAACCACAGTTATTACCATCAGCAGGTGGGTCCAGAAGATATTTTGATCACAATGCGTGTTAATAACCCAGGAGCCGACCCTTTAAGAGCTATCTTAAATAAATACAGCGCTGGAGGAAGCACCTCTTCATCGGCTGATGACGACAGCACCTCTTCTTCAGGGGGCGAAGCCTCTTCTACACCCTCTTCAGGCCCTTATCCTGACAATTACGACCCTGAGAAATCTTATTCCCGACAGGTTAAAACCACGCCCCTTGGAACGTCGAAAGGCAAATCTTCCCACTCCAGCACTAAGCAACCCGTTAACCTTAAGCCATAAATTCTATACCCAAACCCCAAAAACCATTTTTCACTTTAAAAGATGCTGTTTTGTTGCCTTTAAAAGAGAAACATTGTGATTGTGCTCCTTAAGAGTTGTTGAAAAATTATGCTTTCCATTCCCATCTCCAACAAAATACAGCCAAGGACCAGATGCTGGATGGGCAACCGCCTGTAAGGAAGCCGCACCTGGAGCACAAATAGGATGCGGGGGTAAACCTGTAATAACGTAGGTATTATAGGGGGTTTCCACTAAAAGGTCATCGTGCTTTAATGGCCTTCCAAGACTATTTCCGTTTGATAACCCGTAAATAACGGTAGGATCTGACTGTAGCTTCATTCCCATTTGCAAACGGTTTAAGAAGACACGGGCAATCATGGCGCGCTCTGCTGGGAGAGCCGTCTCTTTTTCAACAATAGAAGCAAGAATAACCAGCTGCCCTGGCGTTGATAAGGGAATAGATTTTTCCCTGTTCTCCCATATTTTCTGAACCATATTCTTTTGGGCTATCCGCATTTTCTGCACAAGTTGCATACGGGACATACCCCAAATATAAGCATAGGTTTGAGGAAGTATTTCGGCCTCTTCTTTTAATTCTATCTGCCCCTCTAAAAAAGGGGCCCCATTAATAATGTGACTAATCTGCTGATGTGTTAAACCTTCAGGTATGGTCAGCTCATGGCGAACGGGTTTGCCAAACCGCAAAATACTTAAAATTTGCTGAATACTGGCATGGGCAGGAAAGGCAAGCTCTGCTGCATGAATTTTTCCTTCCTGTCGGGTTAATAATGCAGCAATTTTAAAGAGGCTGGCCGAAAAAAAACCTTTATGAATAAGTCCTTCACCCTGAAGGGATAATAAAGTTTTCTTAATCCCCCCTGAGGGGATCACAACATTTTTGGCCTCGCCATAAGGCCCTGGTCTAAAATAAAGGGAATATGCCGTAACCCCTATTCCTGCCATACCACACAAGATAATAGCAAAAAGAATTAAGAGCGTTTTACGCACAGATTCCCTTTTCAAATACAAGATGAAAACCTATAAAACACCTTATACCCGTTTGACAATAATGCTGGCATTCGTTCCACCAAAACCAAAACTATTAGAAAGAGCCATATCAACCCGACGCTCCTGAGCAGTATGGGCAACCCTGTCTATAACGCTTTCCCTGGAAGGAGAATAAAGGTTTAAGGTTGGTGGAACGACATTGTCTTGAATCGCCATAACAGAAAAAATGGCCTCTATGGCACCGGCTGCCCCCAAAAGATGGCCCGTTGCAGACTTGGTTGAAGACATCGCCAATTTTTTTGACGCATCGCCAAATAAACGCTCTACAGCACCCAGTTCCAAGTCATCGGCCATGGTAGATGTTCCATGAGCATTCACATACTGGATCTCTTCAGGGGTAACACCTGCACTTCTCAACGCCGCCTGCATAGCTCTTAGAGCACCACTATGCCCTTCCGCTGGTGCTGTAATATGGTAGGCATCTCCTGACATACCATAGCCAACCACTTCGGCATAAATCTTTGCGCCACGAGCTTTCGCGTGTTCGTATTCCTCAAGAACAACAACGCCAGCGCCTTCGCCCATCACGAAACCATCACGATCTTTATCCCATGGGCGAGAGGCCTCCTGCGGAGTCTCATTAAAGCCTGTCGAAAGAGCCCTTGCCGAGCAAAAACCCGCAATCCCTAAAGCACAGACAGCGGCCTCTGCCCCCCCGGCCACCATGACATCAGCATCATTGAGCATGATCAGCCGCGCAGCATCCCCTATGGCATGCACACCCGTGGCACAAGCCGTCACCACAGAATGATTAGGACCTTTAAAGCCATATTTAATAGAAACATGCCCCGAGACCAGGTTGATCAAAGCAGAGGGAATAAAAAATGGAGAAAGCCGTCGCGCCTTCCCTTCGTGAACGGTAATGGAGGCATCATAAATGGTTTTTAATCCCCCAATGCCAGAACCAATCATGACCCCGGTAGCGCAGCACTCCTCTTCTGTTTGGGGCTTCCAACCAGAATCTTCCACAGCCTCTTCTGCAGCGACCATACCAAGATGAATGAAGCGATCCATTTTTTTCTGGTCTTTAACCGGAATCCATTCAGAAAGATTCAGCTTCCCTTCTGAGCGCATCCCTTCTGGCACTTCTCCGGCAACTTGCCCCGCCAAATCAGAAGGGTCAAACGCCTTGATCCGGCCGACCCCACTTTCACCAGCAATCAGGCGCTTCCAGACATGACCAAGCCCCACACCAAGAGGGCTGACTATTCCCATACCTGTAATAACAACACGCCTATTTCCAGGAACCATTCCTGATGAACGCATTACCACTCTGCTCCTTACCGTTCAGAAACGAATCGAAAGTAAAATTAAGAAGCTTTCTGTTTTTCTATATAATCAATGGCATCCTTGACTGTAGAAATCTTTTCGGCAGCCTCTTCAGGAATTTCTACATTGAAGGCTTCTTCAAAAGCCATAACCAGCTCCACAGTATCCAAACTGTCTGCACCAAGATCATCGATAAAAGACGCTTCAGGTGTCACCTTGCCTTCTTCTACACCAAGATGTTCTACAACAATTTTTTTAACTTTGTCAGCGATTTCGCTCATGTGTCATTTATTCCTGTATACCTCCCCCAAGAGGGCGGCTTGAGTTAAAACCTGGCAACCCCTAACAGGGTAACCAGCTGTTAAAGCAGCATAGCACTTCGCTTCTTATGAAATTAACAGCTTCATGTAAAGAAGGCGAAAGGATATTTCGCGAGTTTTTATAGCTGCTACCACTAAGATACAAACCTCTATGCTGTATTTTCGATATTTTTCTTCAAAAAAACAAACGCTATAACATTTTTGCCATATTCTTATTGATAGGCCTCTGCGTTAAAACATACCCATTCCACCATTAACATGCAACGTACTTCCCGTAACCCATGCTGCTTCCTCTGAAGCAAGATAGACGACAGCAGCGGCAACATCTTTGGGTTTTCCAATTTTTGCAAGAGGAATAGAAACTTCTAGCTGTTTTTTATACTCTTCTGGTAAATTTTGTGTCATGGCCGTATCAATAAAGCCTGGAGCGACAACATTTACCGTTACTCCCCTGCTTCCGGCCTCTTTGGCCAAGGACTTACTCATACCGATCATACCAGCTTTTGCAGCTGCATAATTAGCCTGGCCAGCATTCCCTGTCATTCCAATAATGGAAGCAATGTTGATAATACGCCCTGAACGACGCTTTAACATCCCCTTTAAAGCAGAACGGCTGAGATAAAATGGTATGGAAAGATCCATTTCCAATACCTTAGCCCAGTCTTCATCTTTCATGCGAATCGCAAGGGTATCACGGGTAATCCCCGCATTATTTACCAAAATATCCAATGGGCGGCCATGGGCGAGGCGCTCTGCATCCGCAATGAGGGTTTCTACCGCGGCCTTATCAGAAAGATCGGCCACTAGACTATGAACCCGCTCGCTCCCGATTGACGCTGCTATTTCTGCCAAAACTTCCTGGCGAGACCCTGAAAGCACCACCTCTGCCCCTTGGGCATGGAGTTTACGAGCAAGTTCAGCGCCTATCCCGCCAGAAGCACCCGTTACAAGAGCCAGCTTTCCATCTAACCTGAACATCTGGATTATCCTCTTCCCAAGATTACGGACATATTAACGATACCTTAACTGCTATAAAACCCTGCTATAAACGCTATCCTACCCTGACTGGTAAGAGCGCGCTTTGCCCTATGAACGCCAAACTTCCCTACGGGAATTAAAAGGTCTAAGAAGCGTACTAAAATATTTTCAGAATGGCCTCGACCTCTTCTGGTGTGCCTACGGTATAGGAGTCTGCATCAGGGGCAATACGTTTAACCAGGCCAGAAAGGACCTTCCCTGCACCGATCTCTACAAAAGAATCGATATTATGCTCAAGCATAAACTCCATGGATTCTCGCCAGCGCACAGTACCTGTCACCTGTTTTACAAGGAGGTGAGAAATTTTGGAAGCATCTCGCACATAATCTGCCACAACATTCATCACCACAGGGAGAACTGGTGTGTGAAAATGCACTTTTCTAAGGGCTTCTTCGACGATCTTTGCTGCAGGCGCCATTAAACTGCTATGGAACGCTCCAGAAACAGGTAACAATAATGCCCTTCTTACCCCACGGGCTTTGGCTTTTTCGACTGCATTTTTTACGGCATCCAGATCGCCAGAAATAACAACCTGGCCGCCGCCATTATCGTTAGCAATTTCAACAACACTCCCCGCCGGTTCACTTTCTTGCGCTTCCTGGCAAATGTCCTGAGCTTGTGCCAGATCCACCCCTAACAGGGCAGCCATGCCACTTTCCCTCTTCTCGCAGGCTTTCTGCATCGCCTCTCCACGCAGGCGAAGAAGACGTGCGGCTGTCGCAATATCAAGACATTGGGCTGCAATCAATGCAGAATATTCTCCCAAAGAATGGCCAGCATAAGCCGTTACAATCCGTTTTGGGTCTATCCCCCCTTCGACCACCAATACCCTCATAACTGCCATAGAAACCGCCATTAAGGCCGGCTGTGCATTTGCTGAGAGTGTCAGCTCTTCCATCGGTCCATTAAACATAAGCCTGGAGAGCCGGAAGGATAAAGCATCATCAACCTCGTCAAAAACCTCACGGGCTGAGGCAAAACTCGCAGCGAGATCGCGGCCCATACCAACATATTGGCTGCCTTGTCCAGGGAAAATAAACGCATACACAGACATGCTAAATGTCTTTCTCCATAAAATATAAAATGACGGCTATGGTTCTCAGAGTTTTTACTCGCCGCTGCCTTCATACCAGTTTCCTGGCAAGCTGCAAACAAATACTCCCTTTTTATAATGAGGTTTTTCCTTTCTCCACCTCCATTTTAAAACGGTTCCTGCCGTATTTTTTGCCAAACCCTGCCCAGAACCAGCATGGTACAATCATATAAAAGGGCCGGTATTTCTCTTAGGCGCCAATACCAACGCCTAAGTTTACGCGGTGCAGCAGGAACGTTGGGCCAAACCCCCACGCACTTCCAGCCTAATAACCGCATAAGAACCCAACAACGAATGATATGATAGGCACTACTTACCAGAACAACCCTATAACCTGTTTTTTTCCCAGAACGATGCCCAGAACGATGATAGAGGTGATGATATAGACGATGACGTAAAATCCTATCAAAAAAATGATTTTCAAAAGAAATGCTTTCAGAGGGAAGCAGTCTGGCCAGTAAAGCAGAGCAAATTTTTACAGAATCGAGCGTATCAAGCGCGTGGTTTTCACAAAATATATCCTCTGGCTTAACATGATTTTCTACCAGCAAGCACTGCATGCTTTGGGCCTCACTATGGGTCTGGTGGTATTTTTTCCCCGTAACACCCCCTGTGGGTATGTACAGAATACGCCGATACCCTTGAGCCCGAAGGAAAGAAGCATAAGAGACTGCCCGTTCCACACGATGGCGCATAACATTCCGAACCTGCCCGTTGGGGCGATGCGCGGCACCAAAAATAATAATCACCGCCTCATACCCCCAAGGGGAAGAAAGAGACTTACCCTTTATTGAGCCCTTCTCTATTGCCCCCTCCTCTATCGGACCCTTCTCTATCAGACTTTGATTTTGGAGTATTTCAGGCATGGCATATGGGAACGTTTTGGCTCATCCATCCAGAATTCCTTCGGATAACGAAGCTGCCTTGCATTCCACTTATCCTTTCTGTCATTCCAAACACACTCCTTAATCACGATAACCTTGCCGCTATGAGCCCTCTCTTCTTATGATGGGTCTCTCTACCAATAAGGCACCTCTCGCTGGCTTAAGCAGCCAGCCAGTGTCTACTCCGTCCCCTGAAAGTAAAAGCCGTATCCCCATTGAAGGGAACGGGGTTAAAGGAACGATTGACCTTAGAGGTGCAAAACTTGATGATCTGCTATGCGAGGTCCCAAATATGCAGGCCCCCAGAGGGTCATGGTCGGCCAGTTTTGTGGAAGACAAGGGTCTCCTTATGCAGGAGCCCTCAGCAAAACCTTGTTCAAGGAGGAAAAAAACGTAAATGTCTCTTTCCATATCTTTTCAAACTTGACAGTAGAAATCCCTCTACCAGCCAAAATGGCCTTTATCTCACCTACGGTCCGCACGCCATCTATCAATCCCAACACTGTCTGGGCATAGGCGGGCACGGGCAATAAGACCTGAAGGGTTCCAAACTCTGCAACCATACGGCCATCAGGTCTGATCTGTTTTGCCAAAACCTCTGCTGGCATCTCCCGCATGATGGGAATGGCCTCGTCTGAAGAAGGGTCAAGCAAGGGCGTCTCTTCCCCTTGTTTTTGCACATAGACAACATGGGTAGCCATGTTCCCACAAACCTCCTCTGCCATAGCTGCTTGCTCCTGCCAGGACAAAAGGCCAATACGTTCCTTTAACCGAGCATCGGGTAAAAAAAGCAAAGGGTTATAACGGGCTGGTTCCATAAAGGTTTTGATCGCCAAACCAGCCTGTTCCAGTAACAAAACAAACGCATCGACAGTATAGGCCCGATCCCTGGGATTCAGCAAAAGGTCATAGAGGCCTGCATCGCCCCCTGTTAAATGATCCCCAAAATTGCCATTAAACCTTAGCCATGCCGTAGCGGGTAAATTTTTCATCACGCGCCGGGCCACATCGAGGCGTTTTTCTGGAGGCTCTTCAATTGACGTCAGTCTGCGCAAGACATCCTGAACCATATAAACCCCTGTTCGGCCATAAGGGGCATACACCATTAAACCCATGCCTCCACCTGGAGAAAGCCCATTTTTCAAAACAGAAAGCCCTAGAGCTGGGTCGGCCAAATGATGGAGAACACCACAGCAATCAATATAATCAAAACTTCCAAGATTTAAGTCGGGTAAATCCTCGATAGCGGCTTGATGAAAAGAGATATTGTCCAATTTACGAACTTCAGCCCGTTTACGGGCAATTTCCAAGGCTGCTTTTGAACGATCAAGACAGATAACCTCTGCTTGACGGCTACGGGCCAGTTGCTGGGCCAGCATAATGGCGCCATCTCCCGTGCCGCAGCCCGCAATAAGAGCACGAAAAGGACTATTTTGCAGGCGTTGAGCCCCAAAGACCCAATAATCAATTTCCCGCAAGTGACTGGGTGTACCGATAAACAGGCGTTTTGTTTCCTCCATCGGGTTGCGAGCAGGATAAGGATAAGCTTCATATTGGGCCTTTAGCCCTGCTTCTACATCTTGATCCATACCAGCTTGCCCTTATTTTTATGATGGTGCGTTAATAGGAATGGGTAACAGCCCTAAGGGAATTTAACCTCACTTATTAGTGCCCTAACGGCCAATCAACCGGCCTCGTTGCCAGGCTTCAGCAGCCTCGGCAGGAGTCATCCCCTTCTGGATGACCGCTTCCTCTAGGGCAAATAATACCTTTTGCCCCAGCAACAACCCTTCTAGCTCATCAAATAGATCACTATCAAAATTCTTGCGAGAAGAGCGATGAATAAGAAGCTGGGCTTTTTGCGACACAGGCAGAACCCTTAACGGATCAGCTAGCGCCTTGCCTGCTAAAGAGGCAAGGAAGGAGCCCTCTGGCCAGCAATAATAGCTATGGGCCTCTTTACCGATACGAGTACTAAACTGTTCATCTTGCTCAGGAAGGGACAGAAGCTCGATCTGGGAAGGCAATAGTTCGTAACGATCAAGAAAGTGCCCGACCCATTGCCGATAACCATCAGCCACATAGAGTTTGGCATTTTGCAAGCCCATCAGAGCTTTACAATTTTCTACCCCCCCTGTGTTCGGGCCAGCAATACAAAGACTGGAAGTATATAAATCCCCAATCAGTTCACTATCTGCTATTGGGAAAAGAGCTGCGTCATAATCGGGCAGCCAGAGGGAGACCACCATATCCAGCTCGCCTTTTGCAAACATGGAGGCCAGCTCTCTGCCCTCACCGGTTGTTAGGTCGGTATCAATACCATAAGCATCAAGCACGCGCAGGATTACCGCAGCGTTCAGTTCATGGCGTAAGGTATTGATGTAACCCAATCTAAAATTCATAATTTATCCCTAAAATAACTGATCATCCCAAATTTTCGACCCCTATTCCCCCACTTTCGACAAGCTTACACACGCTCTTTTCAACCCCAAAACTATCAATGACACGCCACACAACACCACTCCTGAGCGGTTGAGTCTTTGCCTCTAGGCACAGTTTTAGCGAAGACCATTTTCAATCTTGCGAGTTTAAATCTGGCCAGGCAGCCCGGCCCGACCAAACCAAATAAGAAAAACACTTAAAAATGGGCTTAAAGAGTTAGTTTTTTATAATAATGCTGCCTTTTGCTAACCAAGTAATAAACCATGTAGGAAAGAATTTTATTCACACGGTCTGATGGTGTAAACCCAATGACTTTGCAGATCATGGACACAACCCGCCTGAAATGATGGGGCTGGTAATATTGCATCGCCCGGGACATATAGGCCGCTATATTGCGTTTATGAACATAGGGCATGTTAGGGGGATTGTTTGTGGTATGATAGGCTGTCGCCAGTTCATCATCTTCACTTTCAGCAACACGCCCCAAAGCAATCCGTGCACGCTGCCACCTATTAAGCTGCTCACGTTTCATATAACGGTTCATCTGGTCATAGAATAATTTGTAATGCCGTAATTCATCTGCTGCTATCAAACGGCAAAGCTCCTTCAGAGCTGGCTCTTCTGTGGAATCCCCCAAAGCAGTATAAAAAGAGGATGTTCCTGTTTCTACCATGCTACGGGCAATGAGTTCGCCAGTCTTTGAGCCACGAATGGAGGAATCGACATCCAGCTTAAGGGAAAAATTTTTCTGGTAACGGGCAAAAGCCTCTTGATAATCCCATGTTGGATCCGCAAGAGAGGCCCATTTGCCTAGGGCATCCCCATGCTGTATTTCCTCAACGGCCCAATCTTCTACCGCAGCAATAATTTCTGGATCATCAGCAAAAACATTTTTCAGGTAAATAACATATTCCACACTGTTTCGTTCAACAACAGATGCGGCCTTTATGATGGGGACAATATCTGGATCGACCTTATCTTTGCGGAACTTGCCCCAGTCCAGTTTATCCATATCCCAACGCTTCATCTCTACCTCCTATAACGGAACTGAAAAATATCCTATGGGCCCCTTCCCCTGCAACCTTTTTTCCAAAAGATATTTCCTTATATCTGTTTTTTATGGTGAAAATCGTTCATGATGGTATGCTTTTAGGAATGCACCTATTTCTATTGGATGACAAGAGAGAATAAACCATCAACTTTTTCTTCTTGCCCTTCAGTCCTTAAACTCAGGAATATCCGACATGTCTGCCGATGGATCCCTTCATACTATCCCTGCTTCCCTTCGTCCCTCCCCAGAAGAGGTTTTCCTCCGCCATAACTGGCAACATGACGAGGTAGAGGCCCTTTTGGCATCTCCCCTTATGGATCTTCTTTTTCAGGCCCATACCCTCCATCGCCGGTTTTTTGACCCCAACGCCATACAGATTTCCTCTCTGCTCTCCATCAAAACAGGGGGGTGTCCCGAAGATTGTGCCTACTGTCCCCAAAGTGCTCAGCATGAGGAGCCAACCCCGGCCAGCCGCCTTATGGCTATAGAAACCGTTTTGCAGGAGGCCCGTAAAGCCAAAGAGGCCGGTGCAAGGCGCTTTTGCATGGGAGCAGCCTGGCGCTCTCCCAAAGAAAGGGATATGGAGACGGTTTGCCAGATGATTGAAGGCGTTAAAGCCTTGGGGATGGAGACATGCGTCACTCTTGGCATGCTCTCTGCAACCCAAACCGCCCAGCTCAAAAATGCAGGCCTAGATTATTACAATCATAACCTTGATACTTCTGAAGAATATTACCAGCAAATTATCACCACCCGCACCTATCAAGACAGGTTGGATACCTTGGAGCTTGTTAGAGAAGCAGGTATTAACATTTGTTGCGGTGGCATTATCGGCATGGGAGAAGATGTTTCTGACCGGGCCTCTCTCCTACTCACCCTAGCCAATCTTCCCAAACATCCGGAAAGTGTGCCCATTAACCTTCTGATCAAGGTGAAGGGCACCCCCCTTGAGCTCAACGATGATATAGACCCGCTAGAATTTGTTCGTACTATTGCTACAGCCCGTATCATGATGCCTACCAGCTATGTCCGCATGGCAGCAGGGCGCACCAACATGACAGATGAGCTCCAGGCCATGTGTTTTTTTGCCGGTGCCAATTCTATCTTCTACGGGGAAAAGCTACTAACAGAACCTAACCCTGCCCAAAACCATGACAGGGCCCTTATAAACAAGCTGGGTATGCACCTTCAGCCATAACTCTTATCCACATTTGTAAAGCCCTTTAACTTAGTAAAACTCTTTGACTTAACGATTGGGAATAAATCCATGTCTGGCATCGTGCTATTACGGCATCAAAATTTGCGAAAGGGTATTGATTTCCGTTCTGTACGATGTCTGGAAATTGGAGCTCTTAGCAGCCCGGTTATTCATCGAGAAGAAGGAGAAGTGCTTTATGCCGACCATCTTTCTACCGAAGGGCTCAAAAAACAATTTGCCTGGGACCCTGGCCTTGACCCTGAAAGTCTTGTCCATGTTGATGTGGTATGGCAAGAAAAAAGGCTTAGAGACTGTGTTAGTGGGACGTTTGACTATGTTTTTGCCTCTCACGTTGCAGAACATGTACCAAACCTGGTTGGCTGGATGGAAGAAATCCGGGAAGTCTTAAAACCTCAGGGCGAACTTCGCCTTGTTATCCCCGATGCGCGTTATTCCTTTGATATGAATCGCCAATTAACCCGCCTGGCTGACTTGATGGCCGCCTGGATGAAAAACCTGCGCTATCCAGACACTTCCATGGTTCTAGACTTTGCCTTAAACAAGATAACCGACTCTGAAGTCGATCTCCCCGCCCTTTTTACCGGCCCCCTAAAAGGCAAAGATCTTCATGCCCAATTTCCCTTTTCAGAAGTACTAATGTGGGGACAGAGAACGCTGAACCCTCACCATTACGAAGATGTCCATTGCTGGGTGTTAACCCCGCGCCATTTTGCTCAATTGATGATTCCCTTAGCAGAAAACAATATTCTTCATCTCGCCTGTGCTGACTTTGTTGACAGCGACCCACCAGGGTTTGAGTTTATCTTGCACTTAACCCCAGAAGAAAATAAAGAAAAACTCGTCGCCAGCTGGAAGACCCTTCTTGAGAAAGCCAAAGACCCCATTCCCGGCTCCTTTGCAGAAAAAGAGCACCTTGCCCAACAGGAAGTTCAGAACACATTCCAGCACATTAAAGCTGAAAATGCCATGCTACACCATCAACTCCAGGCAATACTCAACTCAACCTCGTGGCGTATCACCGCGCCACTCCGTGCTATCATCCAGAAATTCAGAAAAGAGTAAAAGCCATCCACCTCCCTTTTTGGAGAAAGCAAAACCTTTCTGGCCGATGACCCGTGCCCAATATATTCTCCATCACTCCTTCTGCCTTCTTCTCGTCCCTGCCTTTTGTTGGCTTTAGCCTTATCCTTTCACCCCCTTATTGATGGCTTTGCTGTAAGCACACCTCATCAAGTACAAAAAGGGAACTTTTTTGCAAAAAGCAGCCCCTTCTTCCACTATGGCAGTTAGTATCGCTGTGGATAGAACACCATTCACTAGTCAGTCATTTCCAAGAATCAATTCCAGAAGAGATCGCACCTTGCTGGCGTATCTTCGTGAGGTGAACAGCCTTTTCATAATAGGCTATCATAAAGACTATTGATTCATCATAAACAGCGTTTTGGACATCCATTCCCCATAACAAAATATAATTATTGGCCAATTCAGCCCGTAAGCTCAGTTTAGCCAGTGCATATTCAGCCGCCGCCTGCTGAGCAAAAATTTCTTGTTCTCGTGTTCTATTTCGTATTAAAGATCAAAAAAGAAGATCTCTTGTTGGATTGTCTTGTAAAGCTATCTGGTCGAGAGGTCATATAAGCGTTCATGAACGAACGAGTAAGAATCTTTCCCCCAGCAGAAGATAATGCTGAAATGGCGTAGGAAACCAATCGTTAGCTTTCCCGATCCTGTCCAAGACCCATTCTATAAAACAGCGTCTTTTCCTAAATAACAAGGGGTACCCTTATACTGATGGGCTTTACCTTTCCAGCGCAATAGACGACTGGCGTTAGCTACAACACACACACTGCTTAAAGCCATAGCCCCCCCCGCCACAGCGGGGCTTAAGGCACCACTTGCCGCAAGGGGAATACCAATAACGTTATAAACAAAGGCCCAAAACAACCCTTGACGGATTCTTTTGCTAGTCAGCCGGGAAATCTCTAAAGTATCGGGCACCAAGAGCAGGTCTGAGCGCATCAGGGTTACACTGGCTGCCTGCACAGCCGCCCCTGTTCCACTTGCAATCGCAATACCCACATCCGCTGCAGCCAGTGCGGGAGCATCATTAATCCCATCCCCAACCATGGCAATTTTCGGATAGGGTGCTCGTTGATCGTTCTGACGTAAAGATTGCAGTATTTCTTGTTTTTCTTCTGGAGAGAGAGCGGCGTAAACCGTTTCCAAACCCACATTTTTTGCAATACGGTAAGCAATATTTTTACCATCACCGGTCAGCATAGCTGTTTGTATGCCCATATTTTTTAAGTCCTTGAGCGTCTCCTGGGCTTCATTGCGGACCTTATCGTCAAACAAGACAGCACCAAGAAGGACAGGCTTGCTCCTTATATCATGCGAGCGCATGGCCAAATAGGAAACCGTTAGATTCTCCTCGTCCTCAGATAGTCCAATGCCCTCAAGCTCCTGAGGGGTAAACCCGTAAAAATTCATTAATCGGGTATTCCCAAAAATATAGGTTATTCCATTAATAGTCCCCTCAACGCCCCGCCCTTCTTGACGTAACACCTTGAAATTCACAACCTCATCCAACAAAACTTTTTTCTCAAGTGCTGCTGCAGTAAGGGCCTGAGAAAGAGGATGTTCACTATATTTGGAAAGGGAGCCCATAAGGTGTATCATCCGCCCCTCCTCCATCGTTTTTTCACCGTCGTTCGTTTTTATGGGACAGATCCTTACCACACCCGGAAGACCCTCGGTTAGGGTACCTGTCTTATCAAAGGCCACAAACCCCACCTGAGAGGCTTCCTGCATAACTTCTGCATCACGGATGAGTATTCCAGCCCGAGCAGCTGCCCCATTTCCAGCAGCAAAAGCCGTAGGGGTAGCCAAACCCAACGCACATGGACAAGCAATCACCAGAACAGAAGCGGCATTAATTAACGCATCATGCCACGGAGCACCAGCCACAACCCAACCTAAAAATGTTAAGACAGCTACCCCAATGACAATAGGAACAAAAACAGCACTCAGACGATCCACCAGTTTCTCTAAAGGCGCTTTCGAGGCCTGTGCCGTTTCAATAAGACGGATAATGGCAGCCAGGCGTGTTTCTTTCCCCAGTCGTAACACTTCAACAACAAGGTGGCTATCGAGGTTAGTGGTCCCTTCTGTGACTTCATCTCCAATATTTTTTTCTACCGCATCGCTCTCCCCCGTTAGCATCGCTTCATCAACATAGGCTGAACCCGCAACAACCTTTCCATCGACTGGAAAAATATCTCCAGGCAGAACCACCAGCCGATCATGCACTTTAACTTCAGCCAACGCCCTATCAACATAACCTGTGGGCTCCTCTGGCGCTTCAACATGCACCACCGCAGGGCGCATTGATTGTAAAGACTGCACAGAAAGAGCTGCTTTTCTACGGGTAGCATGCTCAAGCCATTGACCCAGCAAAATAAAGGTAATGATTAAGGCTGAACTTTCATAATAAAATCCCATGGAGGAGACAGGCCCAAAAAAGCTTTTAATAAGGATATACGTGCTAAGCCCCCAAGCGGCTGTAGAGCCTAAGGCTACCAACACATCCATATTGCTTGAGCCTGAAACAATCGACCGGAAGCCAGCTTTATAAAAACGAGCCCCCAACCAAAACTGTACAGGGGTTGCCAGCAAAAACTGAATCCACCCAGGTAACATGGGCGTGGAAGTTGCATATTCCAAAAACATAGAGAGAACCAACGGAATAGTGAACACTATCGCCCAAACTAAATGGGCTTGGTCTCTTTGTTCCCGCTCCGCCATACGGGATTGATACTCCCCCACCGTAGAAGGATTTTCTCGGTTAATATAATAAGCTTTGTAGCCCTTTTTGCTTACAGCCTGTTCAACAGCTTCCTGGATTGCCAACAGATGTTGTTGTGCAGAAGTTGCCAAATAAACCCGAGCCTGCTCGGTTGTAAAATTTACACTGGCACCCTTGACTCCCTCAACATGCTGGATGGCCTTTTCAACACGCCTAACACAAGAGGCACATGTCATCCCTTCAATTGAAAAATCCATACTGGTCTCTTCTTGTGAAGAGCCTTCACTTTCTTGAGAGTGAAAGAGCGCTTTATCCATTGGTGTTTCCATCTTCATCAAAAAACAGAGCTGTAGAGATGTTTTTATTTCCGCCTGTTCTTTACATATTTTTCTTTATACACAAATACAAGAAAGACACTCGTAACGATAACAATTTATTTAAGAAGGAATGATTTATGACACAGACTTTCCAAGTAGAAGGAATGACATGCAACCATTGTGCCCAAACAGTAACAGACGCGGTGAGTGCCCTAAAAGGAGTTGAGGGCGTAACTGTAGACCTCAAAAAGGGAGAAGTGCATGTGAATGGAGCTGGGAATGTAAAGGAGATCAAAGAAGCCATTGAAGAAGAAGGGTATATTGTAAAATGAAGGCAAGGGTTCCATAAAATAGCCATTATGGAAAAGTTTATTAGGAACTCATTCACCCTTATCACAAGAAATTAAAGGTATTTATTCTAGTATTTCCACTCTATTTTTTGAAATTAACTATATTTTATAAAATATCATGTATTAATCGGCATGATGCTACTAATGACTTGGGTCTCAATTATAATTGATCTCAATAAAATGTGATTAATCCCACATAAAAATGTCGCTTTTATAAAATTAGCTAATTTTTTACAAAAATAATAAACCATTACAAAAATTATATGTTTATTAATAAAAATATAATTAAGGTATGAAAGTGCATGACTCTCTATTCTTTAAATCAACCGAAAACACATGCAGCCCGCAAAGCGATGGCCACCCATGGCAAGAACATGGCTGCTGATCTTGTTTTTTTGGAACACTGGGAAAGCACGCCCGTTCCTACGACCTCCTCCTTATTACGGGCCTTACAAATAAAAAAGGCCAATCCTGAACTCATGCAAGCTATCAGCAATGAAATTAAAGCATGTACCAAACCCTCATGCTGCAATCAGATAAGCCGTAATAAGTAAACTAATAAGTAAACAGAGTAAGCCAATGCCTATAGGCTTAAGCAGGAGGGGGTAAACCCTTTTTTGCAGCCATAATAAAATCGCGGATCAAGGCGGGTTCTTTTTTCCCTGGAGCTGTTTCCACACCTGATGAAACATCCACTGCTCGTGCCATGGACTGCTTAAGGGCTGTTTGCACATTTTTTGCTGTTAATCCGCCTGCAAGCAACCAGGGAACTGGGGCTTGCCATTGCGCGGTTAAGCTCCAATCAAAACTATGGCCCATCCCACCTGGCAAGGGGTCTTCCTTCTGTGTTTTAGCTTCAACCACCAATCCGTTCGCTGGAGTCTCCAAGGGGAGGTCATCTACAGTAGAAATCCCGCAAGAGTGCCAGACAGGAAGAGAGAGCTGCTTTTGAATTGCCCTAACATAGTCTACTTTTCCATAATACTGGACAATATCAATAGGAAGAAAAGAACGGGCCGAATCTATTTCCTGCCAACTGGCCCCTACAAACAACCCCACAATTTTCGGCAAGGCTCTCATCCCGTGTTGGGAAGAGTCCTCACAACGTAAAGCGGCTTCTTGCCATAATGCAGCCGCTTGCTGTGGGGAGACATAACGAGGAGAACGGGAGAAAAAAACAAAACCCACCCAATCAGCCCCATATTCGATAGCGGCCTTGAGCGCAGCGGAAGTATTCAAACCGCAAATTTTTACCTTTACCGTCAAAAACTTCCTACCCTTCCAACTCCTTGGCAATCGCCTCTGCTGCTGCAGCTGGATCTTCCGAACGGGTGATAGGTCTTCCCACAACAATCCAGTCCGCTCCCGCATCGCGAGCCTCAGCAGGGGTCATCACCCGTTTCTGATCCCCATTCCCCGCCCCTGCTGGGCGGATTCCCGGTACAATTAATTTAGGTGTTGAACCCAACCGGCTACGCAACAAGCTAATTTCCTGAGGGGAACAGACCAGACCATCTGCCCCAGAAACCATAGCCAGCTCCCCTAACCTTAAAACCTGCCCCCGCGGGCCACCACAAGCCACTGTCTCCTGATAGGCCAAGCGATCTAGACTGGTCAGCACAGTAACGGCCAAGAGTAAAGGTCTTTCCTCAGGGGAGAAATGCTCTTCAAGAGCATTTCTGGCCGCTTTTACCATGGCACTTCCCCCTGAAGCGTGCACCGTAAGCATATCTGGCTTAACAATGGAAACACTACCTATTGCAGAGGCGACTGTATTAGGAATATCATGCAATTTAAGGTCAAGAAAAATCTTTCGGCCTTCCCCTAGCTTACTCACTGCCCGCAAACCACAAGCATACGAAAACTCAAGGCCAATTTTTATAATATCCGCATAGGGGCCAACCTGGGTGGCCCATCGCTCAGCCTCATCAGCATCTTTCGTGTCTAAAGCGACAATCAGCTTTGTTTTATGGCTATTCACGCCGAAGGTGCCCCACTGGGCCCGGCTAGATTATCCTTAACAGGCTGCAACACCCCTCCCCCGACAGAAGGCTGCGTAACAGGCAAAGAGGCCATTTTTGCCTGAATTTCTGCAATCTGCTCTTCCAAGGTGGTATTTTTCTGTTCTGCCTTACGGGCCCTTTTCCACTGCTTCATGGCAGAGAGCCATAAGATAAAGGCCCCCAGGAAAAAGAATAAAACAGCAACAATAAGAACAACAACCCCCACAGAAGCATCTTTTGTGGTAAAAAACAGATTAATCGGAAATTTATCCTGATTAAAAATATTAAAGGCAATTAATAGCACAAGAAAAACAAGTGTAACAACGAGACGAAGCATGAAATTTTATTCTCCACAACCCTAACTTTAAAAGTAACGCAAAACCTTTTCAAAAACCACCCTTTCGACAAAAATTTCCCTAATCTGTACTGTTTTTTATAAAAAGCCTCCCATATTGCTGTAAAATCCCGCACAAAAACAAAAGGACCACTGAAGGAATTCTGTGCGGGAATGATGAAAGTCTTAATACGCACTTTGGAAGGCTTTATTGCTCTTTCTTATCAGTCTCTCATAGAGCTCACAAGGGAAAGCCACACCGAAATAGGAGAGGAAAGGAGATAATTCCATGAGCAATATCGTCCCTATCCGTTCACGCCGGAAAGGGGAAATCTGGGCGGTTATAGCGCTGGTCGGCAAGAAAAAAGTTGTAGCCAGTATATATTCCACATTTGAAGCCGCCCAAGCCGACTGCCAATGGCGTAGGCAACAGGTTACAGCTTATACAAATTTTTTGCAAAACTCTCAACAGCCTGTCCCTTTCTACACTATTACACCATTCTCTCGCAATGAGCTTCCCAAGCAATGGCGCCCCTTACCGGCGCTGGGTTTTTTGCACGGCTCCCTATAAAGGGTTCTTCACTAAGAAATAAAAAGGCCAATCTCTACGGCATTCCCAACCCTGTTTCGGCCATAAAAACCATACTCATATCTTTTATACTTATGGCTTGTTTACGCTTAAGGCTTGTTTACGGCATTTCCCCAGTGATAAAGTTGATAAGGTCTTTCGTTGAGGTCTTTCAAAGAGCCCCTGAACAATCCCTGCGCCTTTAAATTTCCATAATCTCTTATTATCTGTAGGAGTAAGATCTTAATTGCCGTCTTCTCGCTTTTTCAGCCCTGTTAGATTTGAATTTTAGCAACTCCAAACAATTTTAAAGCCGTTTTCTATCCAGTATTGAAACACTTCTCTTTTTTTCAGACTTTAAGGCTTATGATGGCACTCAAAAAAACATCCAACGGGACAACAATTCTCTCAACCCGTACCGCCTACGAAAATAGGTGGCTTAAAATTCGTGAAGATATCCTCCTTTACCCTAATGGAAAGGAAGGGCTATACGGCATTGTAGAACGAGGAGAGTTTGCTGTGATTTTCCCTCTGGGAGACGGCCCCGAAGGAAAAACCGTTACCCTTGTTAATCAATACCGCTACCCTGTAGACAAGAGCTTATGGGAACTTCCCATGGGAATGTGGGAACTTAACCCTACGGCCGCGCCGGAAGATGTCGCTCGTGGCGAGCTAGAGGAAGAAACCGGCCTTCGTGCCCAACATATTCAAAATGTTGGGAGCTTCTACCAAGGGGCAGGCTACTCCAACCAGAAAGGGCATGTTTTTTTGGCAACGGGCCTCTCCCAGCATGCCACACAGCGCGAAAGCACTGAAATAGACATGATGACAAAGACCTTTCCCCTCTCAGAAATGACCAACATGATTGAACGGGGCGAGATTGTTTGTATGGTCAGCATTGCTGCTTATGGTGTACTTTGCGCAAAAAAACTCATCTAAAATTACAAAAATAAAATTACAAAAAATTGCGCATTGCTCTTCAGTTTATTAACCAAAGCCTGTAGACCTGAAAGAAGATAGACAACCTATTTTTTCGGGAAATACAGATATGGCTCAGGCACCTGTTCAAAAAAGCACAGCTGCACACCGAACACGTCTTATTCTGCTTGGGATGGTGTTAGGCGGAATTACTGGCATCATCTGTCATGCCCTAGGACCAGATATTGCCAAATCCTCTACTTTTTTTGCCAATATTATTGTTACAATCTTCCTGCGCCTCATCAAAATGATTATCGCCCCGCTGGTTTTTGCCACTCTCGCGGCCGGAATTGGCGGTTTGGGAGATACAAAAGATGTGGGCCGAATTGGCATACGGGTTATGATATGGTTTGCCGCTGCCTCTCTTGTTTCCCTTACCATAGGCCTGATTGCAGCCAATATCTTACAACCTGGGCTTGGCTTTAGATCTTCTTCCTTACCGCAAACATTGGATTCTACTCTTTCAAGCCACGGAAAGTTTAATATCACCCAGTTTTTTATTCATATCGTGCCCACCAGCGTTATGGATGCCATGGCCCGCAACGATATTCTGGAACTCGTGGTGTTCGCCATCATGTTCGGTATTGGCATTACGGCCCTCCCCAAAGAAACCGCTCAGCGTATCCACGAAGCAGTTGATGGGCTAGCGCATATTATGCTGCGTATGACGGATATGGTCATGCTCACAGCCCCCATTGCCGTTTTTGCAGCCATTATGGAAGCCACTGCCCGCAGCGGTGCAGGAATCCTTGAGCATTTTGGCGTGTTTCTGCTGGAATTCTATGGAGTTGTGTTGGTTTTATGGATTGTCCTTATTGGTGCCGGTTATATGATGCTGGGGAAGAGAGTTTTCTCTCTTATCAAGCAAATTACCGAACCCTTACTTTTGGGATATGCCACGGCCAGTAGCGAATCTGTTTTTCCCCTTCTCATGGAAAAGCTTGAGGAATGGGGTGTCCCGCCAAAAATCAGTGGGTTTGTTATTCCGCTGGGATATAGCTTTAACCTTGATGGCAGTATGGTCTTCGAATCCTTTGCAGCCCTCTTCATTGCGCAGGCCTATGGTATTGAAATGAGCTTACAGCAACAAATTACCATGCTGCTGGTCATGTTTATCAGCAGCAAAGGAGTAGCCGGAGTGCCCCGTGCTTCTCTAGTTATGATTGCCGCTGTTATCCCCAATTTTGGATTGCCAGAAGCAGGACTGATGCTGATTATTGGGATTGATCACTTTCTGGATATGGCTCGCACGGCTACCAATGTTATTGGGAATGCCATTGCCGCAGCAATATCAGTACGCTGGGCCCATTCCCTGCAACCGGAAAATGCGCTAGAATCTCCCGCCCTACCCTCCTTGCAAAAGGAGCTCTAACAGCTTTTATAGAAAGAATATCCTCTTTCACCGGGCTAAAATGGTGATGACACCCTTTCACTGACCTGGCCCATTTTCTCTTTATCAATCATCACACCGTCTTGATATCAGCAGACAGGTCCAACATTAAACCATGAAGACACAGACCTCCCCTATACAAACTAAAATTATTGATGGTAAAGCCCATGCCGCAAGGGTGACAGAAGAAATCAGGGAAAAAGTAAGTCTTTTTCAACAACACCATCAAACAACCCCTGGCTTGGCAGTGATATTGGTGGGCAATGATCCTGCCAGTGAGGTCTATGTACGAAACAAGGCTATACAAACCCATAAAGCCGGCATGCGTTCCTTCATGCACATGCTTCCGGCTTCAACATCTGAAGCGCATCTCCTCACCTTAGTCGAGCGATTGAATAACGACCCTGAAATCCACGGTATTCTTGTTCAGCTCCCCCTCCCCGAAGGCATTAACCCGACAACAATTATCCAGGGCATTGCTCCTCACAAGGATGTTGATGGTTTACATGCCACCAATGCTGGCAAGCTCGCCTTAAACCTGCCGGGCGGTATTATTCCCTGCACCCCCCTTGGCTGCCTTTTGTTGTTGCAATCAGAAATTGAATCTATGCGAGGGTTACACGCTGTAGTTGTAGGAGCCTCCAATCTGGTGGGTAAACCTATGGCCCAACTTCTCCTCCAGCAAGGGTGCACGGTAAGCATTGCTCATATCGATACCCGAAACCCCGCTGAAATAGCACAGCAAGGCGATATCTTGGTGGTTGCTACCGGGAATAAAGAATTGGTTCGACGTCACTGGATTAAACCCGGTGCAACGATTATTGATGTGGGTATCACCCGCATTCCCACTGAAGATGGAAAAACACGCTTAGTAGGAGATGTTACTTTCGAGGAAGCTCTAGGGGTGGCGGGCCGTATTACGCCTGTACCGGGGGGGGTAGGCCCTATGACCATTGCCTGCTTGCTCAGAAATACCCTGACTGCAGCAGAATTACAGCTCGATACAAAAGATTAAAAAACCCTACATGGATCATGACCATGAACTAGCACTCTCGTGTTCTGGCACTCTCAACGGTCTGGTATTCCCAGCGGTAATGAAAAAAACCATCTATCCTCTTACCCTTGATAGGCGCCCTTTTTATAAGATCTATGTGCAGTTACGGGCGTAAACTGTACCCCTGCCTTTCGCAAGCGACGCTGATAAGGAGAAAGCCGCCCAGCTGACCCCTGAACCCCACCAGAAGATACTCCAGCTGCCGTAGCCTTCGGTAAACGACGGCCTTCTGCTGCCAAAATCACTTTTAGCTGATAGACGCTACCTAGCAGCGGTGTATGAGAATGATAATACCCTATGGCCCTTAACATGTTGCCTTTTGCTTCCTGCCTATATTGATCCAATATGGCACCAGCAGCAGCAATATTGTAACAGGCATCATCACGCAGGCGGGTGTATACTTCCCGCCCAGAGGTTCCTGTGGCCTGCATAAGGGGAACAATCCAGCGTGTATTCACCTGCATAACACCAAGATCTTGTGTGTTGTTGGCATTATTATGAACAGTTCCCACCTGTCCCCCTTCAACCTGGTAAATAGAGGGAAGTACCCGCGGGGGAAAATGATGAAGCGCTGCCACCATTGCCATACATTTTATATAAAGAGCTAACATGATGAGTAAATTTTTCTCCACCACTTTTCATTTATGACTTGCAAGCCTGTTTTTTTTCCTCCAGAAAATAACAGGTTTTTTAGTTATATGGCTATCTTTTTCATAACAGGACATGGTGTGACACGTATCTCAATAGAACTTGTTCCCCGCAGCCAGGATGTACTTTTGTCAGAGGCCAAGACCATTCAGACCCTCTGCCCCGACATCTGCACCATTAACATTCCAGACCTGCTCCAGTTTTCATTACGCAGTTATGATGCCTGCAGCAAGGTTTCTGCTTTCTTCTCCAGTTGCATCCCCCATATCAGGGCTATTGACATTAATCCTCTCGCCCCTTTACCTGGCCATGATAGGCCAGAGCTTAAGGAGGTCCTGGTGATTAAAGGGGATCCCCCGAAAAATATGCAACGCCGCATTTACTCTCACACGAGTGAGGCTATTATACGGCGCTATAAAAAAGAACTCCCCCATTTGAAAGTCTATGCCGCCTTTGACCCTTACCGACGCTCACCTAAAGAGGAGATGGCAGCCATTCAACGGAAAGAAGATGCTGGAGCCGATGGGTTTTTTACGCAGCCTTTTTTTGATACCCATTACCTTAAAACCTGTATGGATTGGATGGAAGGCAAAAATGTTTTTTGGGGGATATGCCCCGTCATTGGAGAAAACTCCCAAGCATACTGGGAAAATACGAATAATGTTATCTTTCCGTCTGGCTTTCTTCCCACCATGGAAGCCAATATCAGCTTAGGTCAGGCTATTATGAACACCCTGACCGCCCATAACGCCAACACCTATATTATGCCCGTACGGGTAAAGCTGGAAACTTACCTCTCTAAGCTTCTGGCTGTATAACCCTATCAAATTTCACCCCATAGCCAGAGCATGGCGATATAACAAGAACCAGAAAAAAAGAAAAGCTGTGTTGGAGCGATGAAAAGAGAGAAGACGAAAAGAGAAAAATAATCTACGAAGAATAACCCACGGTAGATTCCTTATATTTCTATTCGAAACTCTCCATTCACAAGAGACTGCGTAGTGCAAAGACAAAGGGAAATGATGACTGTTCTCACAATCCGTTGCCTTTGCACAAAGTTAATAAGGCATTTGAAAACAGAAATATGTTTCTCTTTGGGAATAAGATCATCCGTCTCTTTCCCCGTTCCATCGTTCTTAATCACAAAACGACGCTTGGCCTTATAGGCCTTCCCAAATTCGACAAGAAAACACCCTTTATCAGCAAACCAGTCTCCTCATTGCTTTCAAACATGCCCTGTCCCGTGCCCATATGTTCCGCCCTTGAATCTGGTTCAGCAGAGCAACACTTGGTTCTTCCTCTGATGGCCTACGATATCATGCTACGATAAAAAGCTTGGCCTTTTGAGAACTCTACCGATACAACCAAGCTCCTACCAAAACACCCAAGAACAAAAAGAGAGTGAACTCTCGGGGCTGTACCTCACTCACAACCAGAAACCGATCCTTTTGGTAGATAAAGGCTATAGAAATCTGCTTGTGACTTTCAGTTTCTGTCCCTTCCAAAAATAACTTTATTTCAAGAGAGGATACGATCAAGCAAGCGATCAAGTAGACACAGTGAGCCAGAAATTCCGTATGATATGATTTTGCAATACCCAGCCCATTTTATAACAGCCCAATGAAAGCCCTGTTTCGTAGGAAACGGGGCCGATTTTGTTAAGGTGGATTTTGCCGAAATAGAGATATGAAACTACAGCAATGGAAAATTTTTTACCGACAAGGGGAATTCAGACTATCCACCCTCAAAGTTCCTTCCGATTGGCCTTATTATTTCAGAAACATCCCTGTTCTCCATAAGGGATCCGAACAAGCTTTATACCCAATATCTTTAAATACCCTTCCAAACCATAGCTCTTAATGATGGAAATTTCGTCATCAAGGAATTGAAATAAAGTGGCCAATTAAGAAAAGTGTAGCTTACGAGTTTTTTTCAAACAGCTATAGAGGCGCTGGTTCACAACAAGAAAACTTTGTTTCTCACTATATTCTTGTTTTGGCCTTACTCTTCGAGCTGTTGGTTTAACACCAGGTGAGCGGGGCAAGACGCTCGGCAATGGCGTGTTCACCAAGAAGAGTTCTTATGAAAATGAAACATTCTGGTTCCACACGCCATCTTTAGCCAATTGTCCACGTTTCTTCTAAAACAGGTAATAAACCCCAAGAGCCGATCACCATCCATAAGCATCAATAAGAAGATACGTCCTCTCTATACTTAGAGCTATACTTAGGCCGTTTCAGCAGGTCCAACGGGTACAACCCCTGTCGGATTAATGGTTTTATGGCTTTGATAATAATGTTTTTTGATATGCTCAAAATTAACCGTTGAGGCAATTTCAGGCATGGCATGCAATTTGCGCGTATAGGCAGACAAAGCAGGGTAGTCTGCAATACGGCGGATATTACATTTGAAATGACCTACATATACCGGGTCAAACCGCACAAGCGTGGTAAAAAGCCGAATGTCGGCTTCGGTGAGCTGATTTCCGATAAGATATTCGGAAGAAGAAAGGCGTTTTTCCAACTCATCCAACATTTCAAACAATGGGTAAACTGCCTCTTCATAGGCAGCCTGAGTTGTAGCGAAACCAGCCTTATAAACCCCATTATTAACGAGATCGTAAACACGGGCATTCAGGGCATCTATTTCCTGGCGGTACTCCTGAGGGTAATAATCCCCTTTCTTGGCCCCCACCTGATCAAATCCCGTATTAAAGATCCGCATAATTTCAGACGATTCGTTATTAACAATCTTGCCTGTCTTCTTGTCCCATAACAGGGGCACGGTGACCCGCCCTGTATAATGGGCATCTGCAGCCTTATAAATATCGTACATATAACGGGCATGAAAAATGGGATCAGGGATAACGCCTGGCCCTTCCTGAAAAGTCCAGCCATGCTCCACCATTAGCCAGTGTACTACAGAAATCGAAATTATATCCTGTAACCCTTTCAGGTTACGCATAATTAATGTTCGATTAGCCCAAGGGCACGCTAAGGAAACATATAAGTGATACCGGTTGGGTTCAGCCACAAAGCCTGCTTCACCACTTGGCCCTGCAGAACCATCGGGTGTTATCCAGTTTCGGAACTGGCTATCTTGGCGAATAAAACGCCCTTCCGTTTTGGAAGTATCATACCATTGATCATGCCATTTTCCATCAACTAACAAACCCATCTCTTTACTCCATTCAACCGCTTTGATCACAAAGAGGGAGAAACCCCGCTTCATTCATTATAAAAATTCAATATTTATTTTAAAAAACGATATACGTCTTTCCTTTCTAAAACTAGCATAGTTTTTGAAAAAGAACTTTTATAATCGTTTCTTCGTAAAAAATATAACAACGCTGGAAATAAGAGAGCAAGGCTGGCTTTAACAAATCTCATCAAAAACACCCCTCTCTCCCCCCATAATAACCCCATGATGGCCACAAACCACCTCGCAACTTCCTCCGATTCTTCCTATAATTTGTATTTTCTCTCCGACGAAAACTAGGGAAGAATATTTTAATGCTCTACGAAGCTGGAGAATAAAACTTATGGATTGGTTATTTGGATGGGGATGAATATTTTTATCCTGTTCATATGGAGAATATTGGTTGTTTTTTTGACCAGTTTGAGCATGCGGACGGTGTAGCGGTTAGTTGGTGTATTTATGGGAGCTCAGATCGGGTTGTGCGCCCGCGCAATACAACCGTTGAGGCATTTAGGGCTCATTCCACAACTGAACTGGGGGATAATAGCCTTGTAAAGAGCTTTGTTCGCCCTGAAAAGCTAGGCCCAAATTATACAGACCCCCATCGTTTTGACATTCCTGAAGAACGGTATGTTGATACGAAAGGCCAGCAGGTGGTTTGGAATGGAGCAATAAAAAATATTGATTGGGATGATGCAAAGATCCTTCATTATATCTGCCGGAGTATGGAGCATTATATCCAGAGAATTAAACGGCGCATTAATGCAGATCTAGGAGATTCCCAAGTTTACTGGAACCATTGCTTGTGCCAGAGAGAAACCTCCCCATAAATTCTCCTTGCAAGACTTTTCTTGTGGCTGCTATGCCTACTCAAAAGCTTCCTCTCTATTCGGGATTGCACTACATCCAAACACTTTCAGAAAGTTGTGACCCTTCATGAGCACCTCAATCCATACCGTAGCCCTATTCTGCGGATCGCGTTTTGGTCTTCACCCGGAATTTAAAAAAACAGCAGAAACCCTGGGAGCAGCCCTTGGGAAAGCCCATATTAAAATTGTCTATGGGGGCGGTCAAAGAGGATTGATGGGCGTGGTTGCCAACGCTGCTATGAAGGAAAAGGGCGAAGTATACGGGGTTATCCCGCAATTTCTGAAAGACCGGGAAGACATTAATGAGAGTGCTACAGCGCTCACCATAACGGCTACTATGCACGAGCGCAAATACGCCATGTACTCTCGTGCAGATGCTTTTATTATTTTACCAGGGGGACTTGGTACTTATGATGAAGCTATAGAAGTTCTCACTTGGCGGCAAATTGGCCTGCATAACAAACCTATAATCTTTATAGATACGCTTGGTTGGACCAAACCTTTTTGCATGATGATTAAACAGAGTGTTGAGCAGGAATTTGCCGAGCGCTCCGTTTTTTCCTATTTTACCATTGTGCCCGATAGCCTGACTGCCCTTAGAAAATTAAATATTAAAGAGAGAACTCCCTTATCCTTATAGGAGAAGCAAAGATTAATCAGGCCTTGCAAAATCGTAACCATATCATTCAGGGAGCGGTGCAGGAAGCTTTCGGCCAGATCCAAAAAGAGTTAGAGTTAATAATCCGCCTTATGGCAGAAAACCATGACATGAATGGTGTTTTGCATCGGGAGCGAACGGTTTTAAGCATTCGTAAATTGGATATTTCACCGGAAGGCGCTACAAAGTTAAACGCTTCTCTTCCAAGCGCTTTTAGTTTAAGTACATATATTGATGAGCCTTCAGGAAGGCCTATAAAAACCATAAAGAATGGTAACCCTTTGTTGGTGACCCTCCTGAATACAATGACAGATTTTGCCTTAAAAACATCTAACGATTAGAGCAGGTCAAAACTTCAGAATGATCTTTCCAACTAGTGCTGAGCAATCCATGGTTGAAACCATCTCATGATGGTGTCCTCTCGTGACGGTATCATAGAAATCCGCAATCGTAATATTGTTCATAATAGTCAGATGCTCTGATGCCGTTTTCACCGATGATTGCCTGCTAATAATCCCCCCTTGTCAGCCTTATACAGGGCCAGTATACCTAAAATAATGAGAGATTTACGGAGTATAGCTCAGCCTGGTAGAGCACTGCGTTCGGGACGCAGGGGCCGGAGGTTCGAATCCTCTTACTCCGACCATAACGGTTGTCCAAGGTTATTCTATTCTCCCTCATTCTATAAAGAAAAATTCTATAAAAGAATGCCGCCATATTTGATATCTATGGCCCATCACCCTCTCAGAGGCTATCCTCTCAGGGCCATGAAAACTCACTTTAGTGACGCTCAACCACAACATGGCCCGTAAAATGAGGCTGACAGCTGGTGACATACCCTTTTTTTAAAAAGCACAGTTCATATTCTCCCTGAGGGGAAAATAAGACAGACTCCCCTGTATAAGGCCCTGAGCAGCTCTGTTTCTTCCCAAGAGCAACTGAGCAGCGCTGGTAATGAGTGCCTGTTGTGTTTACAACAGCACTGCCACTGTAAAGCCCTTGGCACATTCTTATTTTCCCCTGTGCAATATCACAAAGCTGAAGGGTGCCCGCCGCCCAGGCACTACCCCCCGTTGAAAGATATAGGCTAGAGAAAACAAAACAGGATGCCATAAAAAATAAGGTCTTTTTTATCATCGCTCTTCCGTTCTATTGGCTTTTACTCACCATGATTTTACAAACTGTAAATTATATAACAATTTTTCCAGAAATTGCCTGCCGAAATCTTTTTTTACCCTTACAGACACATTACACTAGATTTTAGCATAAAAAGGGCTTGTTTTTCCAAATGACCGAGGTTCCCTGTGAGTAATGATAACGAATGGTTCTACCAAAAACAGAACACCGATGAAACAATCGGCCCTAAAAATGCCGAGGAAATGGCCTTTCTTATCCAATCGGGCGTTATCCTTCCTGATACCCTGGTTTGGACGGAAGCGTTTGGAGACCATTGGAAACCACTTGCCGAAACACCTCTGACAGCGCACCTCTCCCAAGAAGACTCCGCTGAATCCCTCGCCGTTACCGCAAAGCCAGAAACCCACCCTCAAAAGCATACTTCTCCAACTTCAGCGCCCTCCTCTAATGCCGAGCATTTTGCGAAGCCTTCACAAACTACGCGTTTCCTACTGCCCCTTGGAACCCTCAGCAAACGGCTACGAATTCTTATAAGTTTTTTCTGCGGGATGGGAGCCTTCTTGCTCGGTCTGTATCTCTTTACTCCCAAACAAAATATTATTCAGGAACAGCAAAACGCTCCTGCGCCTTCACCCAATGTCCCAATGGAACACTCCTCTCACATTCTTGCGTGTGATTCCTCTTTTGTCATTCAGGAAGTAACCAGCCAGTTCAATAATTTCCCCATGAACCGGCTCATTGAAAAACGATTCGTCAAAATTGATCACACAACAAAAACAGCCCCCTCTCCCAACCGTATCCTTTGCACTGGCCAAATTTATGCTTCGGACAACACCATTAATGATGCCGTCTTTGAGGTAACCCTTACCCCCCAACAAAATGGTACCTCAAAGCTCTCAGTATTATTGCAAATTAATAAAACACAGGTTGACCCAAACGCCCCACCTATTTCTGAACAGAAAAACACCCCCCCGCCCTCACCTGAACCTGAAAAGAAAGAAGCCTCTCCCAAGGAATCCTCTCCGCATGACCCTGTAAGCGAAATGGAAAATATGTTTGCAGGAGTAGATTTAAGAAAAACTGAAAAAACACTTCTTCGCCCCACTGATAAAGAATATGTCGGGGCCAAAGGGCATTACCTGGTTGTATTACGACCTCTCAGTGAAAACAGCTTTTGGGGAACTGTTTCCGTTGCTTTTAATGAAGGAACGGGCGGTGTTACCGGCCCTGCCAAAGTCAGCAGAAACGAAATTTCCATTACAAACGGATCCCCCTCATCAAACGGACAGGATCCTGCCCTCCCAAGTTGCACAGTAACATTTAAAAAACGGGGCAACATACTGAGCTTTTTAAGCCAAAGCCGAGGTTGTACGGCCTATCACGGAGCTTCAGTAGATTTTAACGTTCCCAATGCCCGACTCCATCTTAAACGTCATCCCTAACTTTCTGCTGTCCCTCCCCCAAAGAAAGCCTGCCTATATGCATTTTCTCTCCATTGGGTTTTTGACCTTTGCTGTTATCAGCGCCATTACGCCTGGCCCCAATAACGTTATGGTTCTCGCTTCTGGCGCTAATTTTGGTTTTCAGAAAAGCCTTCCCCATATTTGGGGAGTCTCTCTGGGCTTTGCCTTTATGGTGGCTGTATTTGGCTTGGGTGGCGGCGTTATTTTTACGCGCTGGCCCATTTTTTATACGCTTCTGCGTTATGGAGGAGCTCTTTACCTGCTATGGTTGGCATGGAAAATTGCGAATGCCCACCCTCATTTTGAAAACGCACCAACATCCTCTACCCCTATCTCCTTCATACAGGCCGTATTATACCAATGGGTTAATCCCAAAGCCATTATTATGGCGGTTGCTGCGACAACCCTTTATGTCCCCCTCGCCCACTATTACCTTATTCTTCCTATCATGATTACAGCCTACACAATCATAACCTTTTTTTGCCTATGCTCATGGGCCTATGGGGGAACCATTATTCAAAAACTCCTGCAAAACTCTTTTCATTACCGAGTTTTTAATATCGCTATGGGAATTTTGTTAGTGTTGAGCCTTTATCCCTTACTCACCGAATAATCTACCCTCGGGCACATTCTGATAATCTAACACCTTCCAATAAGGAGACTTTTTTTGACGGTTCCCTCACCCCTGCCCCATGCAGAGAGGTTACATAAATCCCTTACCTTATTCAGCGGCACCCTTTTTTTTCTGAATATTGTCATAGGGGCTGGGTTACTGGTGTTGCCAGGCCTGATTTACCATCAATTAGGTCAATCTTCGGTAGCGGCATGGCTCATCTGCTCGGCAAGTGTTTTCCCCCTGCTCCTGGTCTTTATTCTTCTGGGAAAAGATTTTCCTAGCGCAGGAGGAATAACCACCTACGCGTCTCGGGCCTTTGGCCCCATTGGCTTGCGCATAGCCGCTTATCTTTTTCTGGGCGCCGTACTGATTGGCATGCCCGGTACTGCTTTAACGGGGGGCTTCTATCTTTCTCTTATCTTGCCTACCCACCCCCATCTTTATGCATTTGGCCTTGTTCTCATCATGAGCTTAACGCACCTCTTCTCAGGAAAGACCATAACCAAAACCCTTGAATTTATTGGCGCTTTGCTTCTTTTTATCCTTATAGGCCTTATGGTTTTGGGGTATATCAGCCTTTTTCTTTACCCACCCCCCTCGCCGCAGGATATTTCGCCTATTTCCCACGAACCCGTAACCCTCCTGGGGCTCCTTCATCCTTATATGACCATTTTTTTTGCCTTTACCGGTTGGGAGGTTGGCTCGACAAGTGCGGAAGAGTTTAAAAACCCTGCTCGGGATTTCCCCAAGGCCATGGTTTTTTCCTATATAATCGCTATCTTTCTCTACAGCTCTATTGCTATTCTTGTCTCTCTCTCCCATCTCAGGCAGAATTTTAACACCCCCTTTTATGAGATCCTCTATCCCATACTTGGAAGTTACGGACATATTGTTCTTTCCTGCACTGCAACCCTATTGATTATAGCTAATCTTTTCGGGGGAATTTGGGCTATCTCCCGCTTGGTCTATTCCCTGGGGAAAGACAAAATTATCCCCTCAGTCTTCGGCAGGCTCTCTCACACAATTCCCACTCATGCCCTTGTTTTTACATGGGCTGCCACAAGCACCGTGCTGGTTTTAGATGGTTTTTTTAATATTGGCCTTGGGAAGATCTTCGCCCTGGCCGGACAAAATCTCCTCTTGCTTTACGCTCTGGCCTCTGCCGCCCTTTTCAAGCTGACCACACAGCTATGGCAAAAATTTCTCGCCTGTGGTGTTGTTGGAATGGTGGCCATCCTTATTATACTTTCTGGGAAATCCCTTTATTTTCCAGCTATTTTGACCATGGCTGCCGTTGGGACCAGTCTATGGCATTTTTATGCCAACTCTAAACTCTAAACTCTAAACTCTAAACTCTAAACTCTAAACTCTAAACTCTAAACTCTAAACTCTAAACTCTAAACTCTAAACTCTAAACTCTAAACTCTAAACTCTAAACTCTAAACTCTAAACTCTAAACTCTAAACTCTAAACTCTAAACTCTAAACTCTAAACTCTAAACTCTAAACTCTAAACTCTAAACTCTAAACTCTAAACTCTAAACTCTAAACTCTAAACTCTAAACTCTAAACTCTAAACTCTAAACTCTAAACTCTAAAGAGAAATGAAATATTTTGAAGGGCTTTTCCAGTCTATTTTTTATAATTTTACCACTGCACTATTTGACTCCTTCGCCTCTACACCCCATTTTACTCTAAATAAAAAAGCGCCTTGAAAATCATGCGCTCGCTACCTCGTATTTAACTGGAAAGAATAGAATTCTATGGACATTGTTAATATTGCTAGCAAACGCTACACCACCAAAGCCTATGACAATACCAAAACCATCCCTGAACACGATATAACAAAGCTGCTACAGGTTCTCCACCTTACCCCTTCTTCCATTAATTCCCAGCCCTGGCACTTCTTTATTGCAGGCACTTCAGCCAGCAAGGAACGCATAACCAAATCCACCAACGATTCGTTTGCTTTTAATACCCCCAACATTATCAATGCCTCGCATGTTGTCGTTTTATGCCGACTGATTGACTATAAAGATGAAAACCTTACTAAAGTTTTAGACCAAGAATATGCCGATAAGCGCTATCCCACCTCCGAAGCAAGGGACAAGGCTTTTCAAGCCCGTAAATTTTTTATTGAACTCCATAGTCAACAGCATGACATCGGCAATTGGATGACTGCACAAATCTATATTGCCTTGGGGTATCTATTAATGGGCGCTTCAGCCCTGGGAATTGATGCAACCCCGATGGAGGGTTTTAACGCCGCAATTCTAGATCAAGAACTCGGGTTAAAAGAAAAAGGGCTAACGAGCACCCTTCTTGTTAGCCTGGGTTATCATAGCAGCGAAGACTATAATGCCAAGGCCCCAAAATCCAGACTTAAAAAAGAGGATGTTTTTACTTTTCTTTAAAACTTCAAAACCGCTCCTATATCAAAAAACCTCTGAGAGCCCTATAAAAAAGTCAGCATATTTCCAAAAAATGGCAGGCCAATTCTTCCACAAGCAAAGCCCTTACTGAGAGAGTTGTACCTCTTCCAAACCCCCATGGCTTATCGTTTCATCCGACAAACCGAAACTTTTGACGTATGAGCGTATGAACATGAGGATAGGGATTGTTTGAGGGGCAAATACGCCCAAAAGAGCTCTCAAAACTCCAAATAAAGACTAGTCTTATTAGCAGAGACTTGGAAGCACCCTAGTTATTAGCTTTTCATAAAAGTTATTAGCTTTTTCATAAAAAAGGAAGAAAAGCCCTTTAGGCTGCCCTAAATAAGCGCTTTTAAACACATATATTGCCTTTGCTTCTCTGCCATTCAACACCAGACTCTGGCTGCACCATTTGACCTTTTTATTGAATACCACCAAGAGCCAATAAATTTCTAACTCCTAAAAACTTCTCATCTTCTATTTCATTTCTATAAGAAGTGGGCTATCTTTTTGAGTTCACTCTTTTTAAAAGGAAAGTAAAATGGCCACCATGTCCCAAAAAACCAAATGCTCTTGTAAAGACTGTGTCTGTATGGTCGATTCCTCAAAGGCCATACAAAAGAACGGGCAGTTTTACTGCTGCGAAGAATGCTCAAACCACCATTCTCATTCCACAGGGTGCAACCATCAGGGTTGTAATTGCCACGGTTAACTCCCCACAAAATATCCTCCCCTGAATAAAAAGGGGAGGATATTTTATAAAAAACCTCTCTATTTCAATAAGCCTTTTTATTTTTACTGACTATTTTCTTTTGCCTTAGGATTTTTAACTTCTGTGCAACTTGCCGTTGCGTTTTTATTATTAACGTCAGTAAAAGTCGCGCCGTCTTTATTGACCCACCATTCAAACTGCCCCGCCACATAGCGAGCCCCACTGGCAGCCACCACATTTGAAAAAACTGTTGCGCCATCCTTAACGGGGACAATAGCAATTGATGTAGGACCAGCATTAATATACGACACACGAAAAATTTTTACGGGTAAAGGTAAGGAGGATTTTTTGCAGATATAACGTGCAGCTGTTGTCTCTACTTTATTCTGTCCGGGAATATCAAACTTGACCTCACTGGCCTGGGCAGCCCCCATAGCCATCCCTAAAATTGATGCCATGGTAAAAATGCCTAAAAAATTTTTAGCAAGTTCCATCATAATAACTCCTTTTGTGTTCACTAAACCTTTATTCGGAAAACATTCCCTATTCCTCCATAGGAAACATCCGAACAACAGCCTACCCAGCTTTTCTGACCGAACTATGATTGTAAAGTCATTTTTTGGATATGACGCTTTAAAGCCGCTTCTGCCCGCGCTGATTCAAACGCCAAGCCTATCAAGGAAGGTATTTGCCAAGGATAAAAGAGCAGGCTGGTAAGAATGCTTTGAGCCTGTATATGGCCTTGCTGCGAAAGAACACCCTGCACAAGAGGGGGAAGTGAGCGCTTAGCATCATCACAAATGACACGCACGACCGCAAAGGGAATACCCGCTGCATGGCACTGTTCTGCCACTATCCCACTTTCCATATCCAACGCCACACAAGAGGGATAACGCAAGGCCAGGTTGCGCTTTTCCGCCGCACTGGCAACGATATGGTCAACATGCACGATATCGTTATTATTAACAGATAAGGCCTTACCCCCAACCCTATGCCACAGGGTTTTATCAACCTCCCAAGCAGTCCCCTTATGCCAGACAGTGTGAGGGATAATTACAGTTCCAGCTTTTTGTATAGGAGACAACCCCGCAGCCAAACCGAAGGATAAAACAGCATTACACCGAAACTTTAACAATGCTTTTACGGCCCCTTGTGCACCCAGAAAAGTTGCCCCACTGGGGACGATCCGTGCCGTTGGGGCAAACTGCCTGGCAAGGCGTGCCTCACTCTGCATTCCTACCACAATACCAAGCTTCATAAATTAAAGACCGTATTGTACATGACGAGAGTTGGTGTGACCAAGATTTTTATATCGTGACATGGCCATAAGCGGGAAAAACTGGCTATATCCGTGGTATTTGAGATAAAAAACCTTTGGAAATCCTACGGCATTATAGGGTTCCTCTTCCCAGGTTCCATCCTCTTTCTGGGTCTCTACGAGATAGGCCACACCCTTTTGAACTTCAGGGTCATCCCTATGGCCAGCTGCCATAAGCCCGAGAAGGGCCCAGGCTGTCTGCGAAGGAAGACTTTCCTTATATTGACCGCGAGGCCCCCCTTCATAGCTCGACTCCCCCTCGCCCCAGCCACCATCTTCTCGTTGTACAGATTTTAACCATTCAACAGCACGTTCAACAGCAGGATCGGTAGGGGAAACTCCTGCAGCATTCAACGCACATAACACAGACCATGTGCCATAAATATAATTCGTGCCCCACCGACCAAACCACGAACCATCCGCTTCCTGTTCTGCACGAAGATATTCCACCCCGCGTGCAATAACTGGACGATCTTCCTTATGGCCAAGCTGAGCAAGAAAAGAAATACACCGTGCTGTCACATCAGCTGTAGGCGGATCCAACAAAGCCCCATGATCAGCAAACGGAATATGGTTAAGCACATAGACGTTGTTATCTATATCAAACGCTCCCCAGCCTCCATTGCTGCTTTGCATCCCCACAATCCAATGGCGGGCCCGCTCAATGGCTTCCTCATAGGCAGGATTACCATCCCTGTGAAGCATCATTCCAACCACAGCCGTATCATCCACATCGGGATAATAATCGTTCTCATACTGGAAAGCCCACCCGCCAGGAGGAAGGGTGGGGTTATTAAGTGCCCAATCTCCTTTTACATCAAGGATTTGTTTGCTCAGCAGCCATTCAGCTGCTTTGGTCATCCGTTCAGCCGTCTCCTCTGGTTGAACACCCTCTGGGCCTGAGGCTGCTTCCAGCATGGCATGCCCAGCCAACCCGGTATCCCAAATAGGGGAGAAACATGGCTGGCAATAGGCCTCATCTCCATAGTCGACAATCAATCTCCGCATGGCTTTCCACGCTGCGACCGACCGTGGGTCCTCATCTGGAATACCGAGCGCCTTTAGCATCATAACGGCATTGGCCATGGCTGGGTAAATGGCTCCCAGCCCATCTTCTGCATTCAAACGCTCCATAATGAAATCGACCGTAACTTTTATGGCTTTTTCCCGCAGCCATTTGGGTGAACGTTTTTCCAAGGGCCGTATCGCCACATCTACAGCTTTGAAAACATGCCCCCAACGAGATCGATATGGTCCCCTGATCCAATCCTTAATCAAAGAAGGCGGGCGGGTAAAAAGCTCCTGCACTGTAATGTTTCTGGGGTTAACTGCTTTGGGTTTAAGGGCTGCTAGCACTAACAGGGGTGCCACCACTGTCCGCGACCAGTAAGACATATTCCAGACAGAGAAAACCGCCTTACGGGGAAGTAAAAACATCTCAATTGGCATCACGGGGGTTGCCTCCCAAGGAACCTCCCCATACAAAGCTAATTGGAAACGGGTAAAAACATTGCTTCTTTCGGCCCCACCATGCTGCAATATCGCTTTGCGTGCTCTAACCATATGGGGTTCATCGGGGCTATCGCCAATGGCTTTCAAGGCAAAATAGGCTTTAACCGAGGCCGACATATCAAACTTGCCATCGTAATAAAGCGGCCATCCACCGTGCTCACCTTGAATACGACGAAGATAGCGCCCTATTTTAACCTGGAGCTCTTCATCAATCCGGTCCATATAATGTTCCAGCAGGACATATTCAGCAGGAATGGTGCAATCCGCCTCCAGCTCAAAAACCCAGTAGCCGTCGCCTTCTTGCTTATCCATCAGAACGCCATGGGCTTTCCTTACAGCATCGTCAAGCCTGCTCCAGTTTGTATCGTCCATTATTTTTGCCCTTTACAACCTAAACAAACCACTTCTGCAAACATAGGGATCCTCATGCCCATCATCCTGTTTCCTATACGCTCCCTTGGGTTGAAAAAACTAAACAGAACATGCCTCTGCCGCACGCATTCCAGACCTTATGGCACCTTCTATAGTGGAAGGCAAACCCGTATCTGTCCAATCTCCAGCCAAAACAAGATTGGAGAGCGATGTTTTCGCAGACGGCCGCTTGGTATCCTGATGGGGGGTAGCTGCAAAAGTAGCCCTTTTCTCCCACACCAACCTTGCAAAAGGGGGTGTATCCGGTAAGGAAAGCCTAAACCCCTTACCCAGTACAGTTTTCACTTCGCCCCATATCTTTTCTTCTACCTCGCTCTGGGAAAGATTGATATAGCGGTTTGCAGCACTAACGGTAATAGAAATAATGCCGTTACGAATAAAAATCCACTCGACCATCCCGCCACTTACCCCACAAAAACGGCTTTCTGCCAGCACCCCACAAAGCGAGAGCTCTTGGGGAAGACGATAATGGACATTCAAGATGCTTTCATACTCATCGGGGGCGGTAAATCCTGCCACATGAGGCGAAAAAACCTCCCGAGCAACCCAAGGAGGAAGGGTACTCACCACGTAATCATTTTTTTCAACCAGTACACGCTCACCAGAGGAAAAAAAGAGGCTAACAATGCGGTTTTCTGCAATTTCACACCCTGTTACGCGCGTAGCCTCTCTCACCTCTGCGCCCATAAATTTTAGAAAATTTATCGCTGGTTCCACAAATGTTTCTGACAGCCCCTCTTGCGGAAAAAGCGGCAGACAGTGCCCCCCGCCTGCGATAACACTTTGGCGTAAAATAGAGGCAAATAACTGCGCACTGGCTTTATCCAGCGGGGTATTCAATGCAGAAATGGCCAAAGGCGTTAAAAGAAGGTGAGCTAAGTTCCCTTCTCTCAAACACTCTGCAACGGTTACGGTATGATCCGCCCGCAGCAATTTCAGAAAAGTGGCATATTCCTTTAGCCTTACCCCCGGTATACGCTGTGAAGAAGAAAAAAGCCAAAAAGGGAATCGCCCTTTGGAAAGCAACAATGTCCATTGTTTGTGCGTGCCAAGATCATAAAAGGGAAATTGCGGTTTTCCAGAAACATACAGGCTGGTTTTACTGCCTATTCTTTCCAAATAGGCCATGACAGCCTGATTGCCAGAGAGAATGAGATGATTGCCATTGTCAATCCTGCTCCCGAGCTGACTATCATAATATGAACGCGCCCGCCCGCCCAAGGCACGCGCTGCCTCGTAAAGAGTAACCCGCCTACTCTGAGTTGCCATACGGGTTGCAGCGGAAAGACCAGCCAACCCCCCGCCCAGGACATGTATATGTGCAACCATGGTCTGACAAAATACCCTTTAAGCCAATAGACTTTTTACAGCTATCCCTAATTTTTGCCAAGGGGCCAAGGAAACTGACTTGCCCGTATTATTCCAGCCTTTTTTCTTCTGGGCCTTCAGAAGAGCCTCATAAGCAAACGCCATTAACCGTGCTGGACGCATTGCCTTTTTATCACACTGAGCCATAACTTTATAGGCTTCACGAAAATGGTCCTGAGCTCGAAGCGCCATGATGCGGCATACATCTGATAAATTTTCATGGTAGAGTGCTTCATAAGGATCTTTAGGAATGCCATAACGGGCCAATAACTCTGCTGGTAAATACAACCTACCCCGTTGGGCATCTTCCCCCAGATCACGTAAAATATTCGTAATCTGTAAAGCACGGCCCAAATGATAAGCGACCTTGCTTCCCAACGGTGAAGGCTCACCAAAAATCCGCACAGAAAGACGCCCAACCGCTGAAGCAACCCGATCACAATAAAGATCAAGGGTTGCCTCATCTGGTGCTATGATAGCCGTTTGGGCATCCATTTCCATTCCATCAATCACATCGTTAAAGTCCTGTTGTGCAAGACCATAGCGACGGATAGCAAACAACAAGACCCTATCGAGAGAATCGCCTGTTTGCCCAGAAAAAAGGGCTGAAATCCGCTTTTTCCAAGCTTGAAGGGCCTCAATCTTTTCCTCTTCAGGGCCGTCCTCATCGGCAATATCATCAACCACACGGCAAAAGGCATAGAGAGCGTACATCCCAATACGACGCGTTAGGGACAGGCTCTGCATGCCTTTGGCAAAAGAAGTGCCAGCTTGTTTGACAATTTCTGCCACCGCACGAACATCTTCTGGAGTACAGACCCCATTGCCAGTGTTCCTTGTTTTTGCTCGATCAAGGAGGATGTACTCTTCTTTATTCTTACTGATCTCTTCAGCAGCATGCACCGTCACAATTTGCTCCACAGCTTTTCGTGCCTAAAATTTATATTGTCGTATCTTATAATATAAGACAAAGATCAATAGGCTTTATAAAAATGACAGGACATTCTCCCCTCTTACGAGGGTTTTGATGATAACCACCGCAATGCCTTAAGAGCTGCCATAGCAAAATCAAGCTTGGTAAGCTTGACACGCCCCGCCAAAGGATCTTGATTACGAAGGCGAGAGGCCAATCTTTTAGAAAGACTGACAATCACAGCACTTTCCAGACGCATCCTGCGGTTGCGCACAACACCGAGTAACAAGCTAGCCTGCCGGTTGAAGGCATCAACCTCATCGAGCATGCGGTTAAAAACCAGCCGAAGAGGGACAGAGGTATAATCTGCCAGAACATCTTCTATCTTTACACCCTCTTCTGCCATCCAATCCTGAGGAATATAACACCGGCCCAGATTTTTCCAATCTTTCTTGCAGTCCTGCAGATGATTTAAAACCTGAAGAGCAGTGCATAAGGCATCGGAATAAGCAAAGACAGCGCTCTTCTCTCCATGGAGCTGTAAAAGAAACCGCCCAACAGGATTTGCAGAATACCGACAATACTCTAACAGTTCATACCAATTAGCATAAAGGAGCTTTATAGAATCCTGACGGAAGGCTATCAACAGATCTGTTGCTGTTGAGGATTGAACACGGCTTCCTTTAAGCTGCTGGGCCAAAGCCACGGCCGAGGCAGCATCAGTCCGCGATAAAGGAGGAGAGACCCGCCCTAAAACCACGTCCTCCAGGGCGTTAAGCCGGGCTATTTTCTCTTCAGGGGAAAGACGGGAAGAATCTGAAATATCGTCAGCAACACGGGCAAACTGATAATAAGCATGCACAAAGGGCCGTCTGGATTGATCGATCAACCATGAACCAACAGGAAAATTCTCATCCCTAGCGGTTTTAGTCGATGTTACATCCTCTCTGCCCCATGGATTATCCTTTAAATTCTGTGATCTGTGCCGTTCCAATCCTTGCCGCTCCAATGCTCCATCCCCTTTCTATAACCCTACCTGCCAATAGTTTTTCTGAAATACCGTAAAGGCGATCTGACCCTTTAACCACCCTATTCCACCCCACAAATCAACCCCATGCAAGGGCTTGTGTGCCTTTCTCAACGCCACTTTTTTTTAACCATTCCATGCGTACAAAACCACTCTATGGCATCGGCAACAGCAAGGCTGGCCGAACGGGCTGAATAACCCAAATCGTGCTCCGCTTTATGGGAGGAGAAAAACATTTTCTTACGAGACATTAACAGCATTTCGCGTGTCACACGTGGCTCAATAGGGGCAATGCGGGCTATCCATTCCGAAATAACAGCAATGGGCCAAACCGTTTTCTGCGATACTTCCATCAAGGGGGGCCTTACATCCACCATACCAGCAATAAGGTTAAACAGCTCTTTAAGGGTGTAGTTTTCGCCACCCAGAATATATTTTTCCCCCAGTCGTCCCCTTTCCAAGGCCAAACAATGCCCTTCCGCCACATCATCCACATGAACAATATTCAGGCCCGTATCCACATAGGCCGGCATTTTGCCATTGGCGCAATCGACTATCATCCGCCCTGTAGGTGTGGGCTTGATATCACGCGGGCCAATGGGGGTTGAGGGGTTAACAATCACCACCGGGAGTTTTGTCTCTCTATAAAGAGAGAGTACAGCTTGCTCTGCCCTGTATTTAGACTGTTTATAAACCCCAACAATCTTCTCGGGGCAGACCGGTGTTGTTTCATCAGCACTGCTGCCATCTTCCTTAAGCCCAAGGGCTGCCACAGAAGAACAATACACAATCCGTTCAACCCCAGCGTGATGGGCTGCTTTCATAAGCTTGATCGTTGCGATAACATTCGCACGCATCATGCGGGCTGGATCCGGCACCCAAAGCCTGTAATCTGCAGCAACATGAAAAACGTATCTGCAGCCTTGCACAGCTTTTGTCAGGCTCTCAAAATCCAGTAAATCCCCCTCAACACGTTCTCCTTCTATATCGGCAATATTCCTTAAATCGCTCTCGTGACGTACAAGAAAGCGAAGCTGATGACCCCTTTTGTGAAGAGCACGCGCGACAGCAGAGCCAACAAAACCCGTTGCACCCGTTATTAACGTAGAATGACCCATGATGTTGAGAAAAACCTTTCAGCCAATTTTATCGACCAATTGCCCATTTAAGATAACAATATGTTTTAAACGACAAAAAAAACTTTCCGGAGAACGTGTTTTTGTCTAGTGTTCTGCCAATACCAAAACGCCCCTGTCTAACCTTTTTACAACGGGGTATTGCGGGATAAATGGCTATTCTCTTTAATTTTGGACTTTTACTCTCTTTTGGCATTTTTGCCAATCACTCCCTACTACCAGAGTCGATAAGAACTTGAAAAAACTTTCCGCTATTCTCTTTTTTCTGGGCCTTTGTATCGTTACAGCCATCACAGCATGGGTGGGGTTTGATGTCGTTGCCCAGGCCTTTTTTTCTATTGGGCTATGTGGCTTTATCCTTCTCATTTTATGGCAACTCGGTGTTGACCTTATCTTGGGAAAGGCCTGGCAAGCCGCGTGTCCCCAATATGGCTTTCTTAACCTTACAGGAGCACGACTAGTCCGCGAAGCTGCGATAGCGTGTTTGCCTTTTTCCTTCCTGGGAGGACTTATTATTAGCATACGGGCGACGATCCTGATGGTTTCAAAGTCCAAAAACCGTCCCAAGATTGGATGGCTGGAAGCGGCCAGTGCCAATGTTATTGATATTACCACAGAAGTGTTGGGCCTGGCCTTTTATGTAGTACTGGGCGTATTTTTTCTAGTAGTACTCCACCCTGGCCTTAACCTCGCCTGGACAGGCCTTACAGGCGTTGTGGTTATGGTGATTGCCGTGACTGCCTTTGTATGGGCACAACAACACAGCTATAACCTTATCAAGCAAGCTGCCCACTTTCTGGGAAAACATATTGCCGGGCCATGGCAAAACCTGGTGGTCAATGGGGTTGGCAACTTTCAGGCCCACCTTGACCAGGCTTGGAGCAACCCTCACCAGGTTGGGAAAAGTGCTTTCTATCATGCTATTGCCTGGATCGCCAATACGGGGAGCACCTGGACGGCTTTCCACTTTCTTGGGGTTCCTCTCGGCTTTCTAGATGTATTGGCGATAGAGGCCATCACCTGTGCCATTACCTCTATCTTGTTTATTGTTCCAGGGAGTCTTGGAATCCAGGAGGCTGCCTATATCTCGCTTGGAGCCGTTTACGGTATTAACGCCGATTTATCTTTAAGTGTCTCTCTTCTTCGGCGGGCCCGCGATATCAGCATTGGTATCCCTGCCCTTATCGGCTGGCAGATTATGGAGTTTATGACCATCAAGAATAATGGCCCCGATGAAAAGCACCCGCTATTAAAAAATTCCTCATCCTCTCCCTCTTCAGAAGAGGACAGCCATTTGCCTTTTTATACCCCAAAAGAGGCAAAAATCCCAGAAATGACTTTCCATTAAGCCCCCATCATTCCATGCAAGACTCTCCCATATCCCCTCTTTTTGAACGGCTTGTTATAATAGGCCCTGGACTTATTGGCTCCTCATTATTGCGCAGAGCATGTCTTGATCGCACAATTGCTCGTACCCTGGTTACAACAGATCACAACCCCCAGGTTTGTGCCCATGTTACCCAACTGGGCATTGCCGATGAAGTCCATACTGAGTTAGCTGCCGCTGTAGAGGGGGCTGATGGGGTCATTTTGTGCATTCCGGTTGGAGCAATGGGAGAAGTGACAGAACAAATCATTCCCCTGCTTTCTCCCGGCACCCTCCTCTCAGAAGTAGGGTCTACAAAAGTTTCCGTCATTCGAGCTGTCAGCCCTTTTTTAAGGCCTGATATCTTTTTTATTCCTACCCATCCCATGGCGGGTACAGAGTTCTCCGGCCCAGATGCTGGCTTTTCCACCTTGTTTGAAAATCGCTGGTGCCTGATTACCCCTAATATTGAAACTGTAACTACAGAAACACAGAAGGAAAGAACGCTTTCCCCCCTTCCTCAGGAACGGGAAAATGCCACCAGAAAAATTGAAACCCTCTGGCAAAAAACAGGTGCTAAAACCCGCAGGATGGATCCCATCCATCATGATAAGGTTTGTGCCATGGTCAGCCATCTTCCCCATCTTTTGGCCTTTACCATATGCAGCACGGCTGATGACCTGGCCGATGAAACACGCTCGGAAGTTCTCGATTATGCTGCTTCTGGCTTTCGTGATTTTACCCGTATCGCCTCTTCTGACCCCATCATGTGGCGAGACATTTTTCTGAATAATAAAGAGGCCCTTCTGGAAATGTTGGCCCGTTTTATGGAAGATGCCCAAGCCATGGCACGGGCTATAAGATGGGAAGATAGTGAGTTTATTATGGACAGAATTGAAAGGGGGCGGCGCATTCGCCACTCTCTCATTGACAATAAACAGGCATAGCCGCTTTACTATCCTATCTGCCCCTCCCCAAGAATAGGCTTAAACCCTTAACCGAAACAGAGGTTTCCTGTGCCGCCTGCCAAAACCCTTTCCATGAAAGAGCAGATCAGAGCCAAAGACTGGTCCGTAACCCCACTGGGTGCAAGGGAAACATGGCCCCCTTTGCTAGTCTCTACCCTTAACCTTATTCTTGCTTCCTCCCTCCCTATGGCAATACGGTGGGGGAAAGAGCACATCCTTCTTTACAATGACACCTATGCCCAATTTTCTGCCAGTCGGCACCCTGATATTTTAGGCCTACCTGGAGCAGAAGCCTGGCCTGAGCTTGCCTCCTTGCAAAAATATATAGATGAGGAAATTCACGCTCAAAAACCCGTTGTTATTTCTAACCAGTGTTTCAGAAACGTTGAGCACCCTTCAGAAGCTCCCCGTAACGATCTGTGGGTGGATATTCACTACAGCCCCATAGAGGACAGTAAAGGATATGTAAAAGGCATATTGGTTGTTATAGCTAACCCCATTACCCCAGAAACAGAGACCACCCACCGCAACACCACCACTAAGGCGATCGAGCAGATTATTGGAGGCCTGGCCCATGATTTTAACAACATCCTCTCAGGAATTACAGGTAATTTGGAATTAATGGGCTTACGCGTTGCGCAAAAACGTTATGATACTCTTCCCCACTACATTGCCGAAGCCCATAATGCGGCCAACAGGGCAGCGGCCATTACCAATCATCTTCTTTCCTTTTCGCGCCAGCAAACCCTTATGCCCCGCCCTCTCAACCTTAACGAGACCGTTCTTGGTCTTGCTCACAAGCTTCAAACTCTTTACCCCTCCACACCAGAGTGCATGATACATATTAAAACAGAACTTCTAGCGACAGGGGAAGTATTTTGTGACCCCCAAAAGCTTGAGAGCGCCTTACTCAATATTTGCGAAAATGCCTATGATGCCATGCCAAAAGGGGGAACCCTTACCTTTAAAACGAAGAATTGTGTTATCAACCAAGAGCAGGCCAGCGCTTATACTTCAATCAATATTGCCCCTGGATATTATGCTGTCCTCTATATTATCGACACCGGCGAAGGCATGTCTGCTCATACTCTTGCCAGAGCGTTCGATCCATTTTTTACCATGCGCCCCTTAGGGCACGGGAGTGGGTTAGGCCTTTCCATGTCTTACGGTTTCGTTAGACAATCAGAAGGATATATCAACCTCGCCTCCGCTGAAGGCCATGGCACGACAATCCGAATTATGTTGCCCATGGCAAAAAAATAAGACCCCTTCAACACTGAGTAGGAGCGATAGAGCCCCTGCGTGACAGGGAATTCGATGACCTACGAGCAATATCTGGCCGCTGAACGCTATGCGCTGCTCCACGAGGCTTCTCAAGGGTCAGACCAGGGGAGACGATGAAGTATTGGCTGCCGTGTTGATGGTTCCCTCCCACAAGATGGCGGAGCAACAATCCACACGCTTGACGTGCTCCGAGAGTTGCGGAAGCTAGAAGCTCTCCTCTAATTGATAACTCTTAAAAAATAAAACGGCGGCTGTCTTAAAACACACCACCGTTTTTACTTCTCTCTATTGGGCAACCAACGTTATGAGATGGTAGCCACACGCAAGGTATTCGTAGAGCCAGCCACACCGAATGGTAAACCACCGACCACGACAATACGATCACCCTTTTGAGCACCTTGGGTAATAGCAGCCTCTATACTCTGGTTAACAACATCTTCTATCGTATGCACAGGAATTTCCTGACCAACAGAAAGCCCTTGAACCCCCCAAACAACTGCGAGCCGGCGAGAAATAATATCTGAGGAGGGCAGAGCAATAATAGGCGTAAATGGACGCTGCCTAGAAACCTGAAGAGCTGCCCGCCCACTTAAGGTAAAAGCCACAATCGCCCTGGCCTGTATTTTTTCTGATATATCCTCCGCAGCGCTCGCAATGGATTCCTCAACAGTAGACCCTATGGCGACGGACTGACGTTTGACATGTTTTTGCCAGTCCATGTCTTTTTCAACTTCAACAATAATCCGCCTCATCATAGAAACTGCTTCGACAGGATAGCCGCCAGAGGCTGTTTCTGCCGAAAGCATCACGGCATCAGCGCCATCAAATACAGCAGTGGCCACGTCAGAAGCTTCTGCACGGGTTGGAGTGGGGGTGGTAATCATGCTTTCAAGCATTTGGGTGGCAACAATAACAGGCTTGCCACGTTTACGGGCCTCCCGAATAATATTTTTCTGAATAAGGGGCACGGCTTCTGGTGGACATTCAACACCAAGGTCCCCACGCGCTACCATGACCCCATCTGTCAGATCCATAATGGCTTCAAGATTATTAATGGCCTGCGGTTTCTCTAATTTGGAAACAACCCATGCCCGACCTTTGATAATATCTTTGGCTTCCTGAACATCTTCTACACGCTGAACAAAAGATAACCCAACATACTCAATCCCCATCTCCAGGGCAAAAGCTAGGTCTTTGCGGTCTTTTTCTGTTAAGGCTGGAATAGGTAAAACCACATCAGGAACGTTAACACCTTTATTATCCGATATAAAACCACTTACAGCCACAATGGTATCGAGATAATCACTCCCCTTTGCTTGAACGGTCAAACGCATCTTGCCATCATCTACCAACAGATTGGAGCCTACTTCCGCTGCCTTGATAATTTCTGGGTGAGGAAGCTTGACCCGCGTTGCATCGCCCAATGCATCATTAAGATCCAAGCGAAAATGATCGCCTTTTTGGAGTTGAACCTTGCCTTTTTCAAAACGGCCAACCCGTAATTTAGGCCCTTGAACATCGGCTAAAATACCGATAGGGATCCCTTTTTCTGCTTCCAGATCACGAATAATTCTGTGGCGTTCTGCATGGTCAGCATGATTACCATGGGAAAAATTCAGACGAAAAACATTTGCGCCAGCATCAATCAGCTTGCCGATCAGCTCACGGGTGGATGTGGCCGGGCCTAGGGTAGAAACAATTTTTGTTTTACGTGACAGTAAAGGATGTTGTTTCAAAATCATTAAAAACTCCTAAATGCAAAGGATAATCTATAATTCCAAATACCTAAATGGCTTTAAAATACTTTTAATTCTCTATAAAAACTGGTTCCACATTTACGGAAGGGTTTCATCTGCAGAAATTCCCCAAAATGCAGAACGGGGTAACCAGCCCTCATGCTGCTTAACCTTAACCTGGCACCAGGCAGATCCAGTAGCACAATGTTCTAGCACGCCTGTTGTACCAGGCTTTAATACAGCAACAGGCGTTGAGTGTTCATCTGCCTGCGCATACATAACTACACCCTCTTTATCTTTTTGAATAGATGCCATATCAGAGACATATCCCACCAGCTGGGCATCCGTCTGCCCGGAAAGGGTATTCGCTTTGTTTTCAGAAGAGGCAGGCGCTGCTAAAGAAAGGTCAGAGGAGAATTTCTCACCAGGGATAATAAAGCTTCTGCGCCCCACCAATGTTGCCTGGTGCACCCAGCCTTTTTGGCCTTCTGCATCTTCTATCAAACGCCAAACATCAAACTCCCGCAAGATACGCACAGGCATTCCCCTTCGATGGTAAACCCACTGGATAGGATAGCGGCTACCAGGCCCCACCCGCCAGTTGACTTCATCTGCCCTTAGGGAGGCAAAACGAGGCAGGGGCAGCCCGGTTACAGTTCCCTTATTAACATCTACTGCCGGAGTAGGTTGCTCAGGATTATCCTTAGAAGGAGCGTTGGAATCCCCCTCGTCTGGAAGATTTTGCTTCTCTGGCGGTGGGAGAGATCTTTTGCGGATGGCTTTTATAGGAGCAGAAGGATGTTTTTCTCTCTTTTTATGGACTGTAGCAGATTGACCGCGATGGTGTTTCTTATGCTTTTTTGCCCCTTCCTTTTTAACAGCCTTTTCTTCTACCGCGGTGCTGTCCGCAGCTTTTTTATGAGGGCTTTCCTCAGAACGAGCAGCCTTATGGTGCTTTTTCTTGTGCAACTTGGCCTTTTCTTTGGTTGCCCTTTCCTTCACCGGCGCAGACAACCCTTCCTTCCAGTACCCTGCAGATAGATCCATAGCCAACGCCATGGTAACAAACACTATACCTTTTCTTATCCAGCTGGATTTCATAATCCTTTGCCCTATCCTTATTTCAGGCGAATATTTTTATTATCACCATTCTGGTTTTTATACAGTTTACCCTGGCGCAGCAAGGGCTACTTCCTGGTTTTCCGATCGCAGGCCTTTTCTGAACATACGAGATTAAAGCCATTTTTATGGTTTCATTTTGTCTATGGCTTCATTTTGATCAAAGACTAATAAGCTGCCCACTCTTTGTTTTTTCCAAAAAAGTGACCACGCCGCAAACCTGGACTGCTGGCAATAAGGTGTCTGCCTTGATGGAAGCCACATGCATCCCGGCCTCACACGCATAAAGCTGCCCCTCCAATTCAATAACAGCCTGCCTTAACTCTTCTAGACCAGCAACCCCATTGCTCAGCATATGCGTATTTTCCATCTGGCTTCCTTCCAGATTACGCCATTGTGGGGTAAGACTATAAATAGCAAAGTTTGTGGCAAACATAATAACCGGCCTATTGCTAGCCAAGGCCCCCGCAGCGAGAATAAAACCGTAATGAGCTTTCTCATAACTATTGCTGAGCAACAAAATCCCTAATGGGGAACCCGTAAGAGGGGGCCCTTGTTGTTCTGTCATTTCGCTCTTACTCCTTCTGGCACTCTTTCTGGCACTCCTTCTAGTTTAACGTGTTATAGTTTACTGGCCCTTGCCTGACCGCACATCTCCTGAGTTGCTCCTTTTTGCCCTTCATCAGTTTTTCAGAATCCTTTATATCCAGAATCCTTTATGTCATGAGCGTGTTGATCGTAGGAGTCTCTCCACAAAGGGGACAAGAGGGATTTTTAGGGAGGATCAAAGTGCGGAATTTCATACTCAATGCATTCCACGTTAAAACTTTGCCGCGCAAAGATTCCCCCAACCCCATAATTTCCTTAAGGATTTCTGTAGCCTGTAAAGTACCCAATACCCCCGTAACAGCCCCCAGAATACCAGCCTCTGAGCAAGAGGGAATCTGTCCAGGCGGAGGCGGATACGGGTAGAGGCATCTGTAGCATGGCCCTTCCTTATAGGCAGAAAAAGCTGATATCTGCCCCTCGAAACGAAGAACTGCCGCCGAAACCAGTGGTTTTTTTGCAAAAAAACAGGCATCGTTTAACAAATATCGGGTAGAAAAATTATCACTCCCGTCACAGATAATATCATAATGGGCAATAATCTCCCCCGCATTCTCTGGTGTTATCCTAACAGGATAGGTCTCGACCTTTACATTGGGGTTAATCGCCTTAATCATCGTGGCTGCAGAGCTCACCTTGGGCATCCCTACAGTGGCAGAACTGTGCAGGATCTGACGCTGAAGGTTGGAGAGGTCCACCGTATCTTCATCAACCAGGCCGATTCGTCCTACTCCAGCTGCTGCCAAATAAAGAGCAACAGGAGAGCCCAGCCCACCAGCCCCTATAACAAGAACCCGTGAACGCTTAAGGGCCATCTGTCCACTTGCGCCAACTTCCTTAAGCAAAATATGCCGTGAATAGCGCTCTATTTCTTCCTCTGAAAGCTCTATTTCCATACTTCTTTTTTACCTCATGACCCTCTATTATAATATTTATTGCCAATCGTGAAACTATAGTATCAAACTACAGTTTATCTCTTCAAAACCAGCTTTTGGAAAATTCATGAATAGAGGTGTTTTTCTGTTATAAAAACTGATAAAAGCTGTTATAACTCATAATGTAATATTTCGTTACTTTTGGTGTGTTTTATTAATTTCGTGTTTTTCGGTTAAACACTTCATTTAGAGGCTCTCATTCCATGCTGCGCTCTCACCTACCCATTTTTTTTACAGGTCGTCTGCGTCCAGCCCTCTTGGGTATTGGTTCCCGCAAACGAAAAACACTTGTTGTTTCTGTCAGTGCCCTTATTGCTGCTTCTAGCTTATATTTGGTTTCGCCGTACTTTGCCCTATGGTCTATCGCTTCGGCCGTAGAAAATAACGATATGCCCACATTGGGGAAAAGCATAAACTGGCACAGCCTATGCGATAGCCTGCAGGGGCAGGCCTCAACCATGCTTTCAAACACTTATGGCATTCATACCGTCAGTGAAGATAGCGCTGATTTACCTGATTTTGGCTCTTCCTTTGCAACGAAAGCCGTTTCAAATGCTATAAAAATACGGGTCACCCAGGAAAATCTTGGCACCATTGTCAAACAATTCTTCCCCACTGAAACCAACAGCACCCCTAAAACTCCCTCTGCCCACCAGGGTATGCATATGAACGGGTTTGCCCATTTTATATCTCCAACAACCTTTATTGTCGATGTAAGTGTTCCTGGGCATGAAAATGAAACACCCATGGAAATTGAAATGAAAATCCAGAAATGGCGTTGGAAAATTGTTAAGATTCTTCTGCCTACTCCCAATAAGAAAAGCAACCGCGTCATGGAAGCTTCAGCAAACAGTATCCATAGCTAACCTGTAAGAATGACCCTTTGCCTTTTTCCAGTGTACCCAATGTCCTTTTTTGAGGCCTCTGGAAAAGGCGGGGGCTGTAACTCTTATTGTGGAGGAAGGTCTTCCTCCAGCACAGTTATGTGCAAATCGTAGGAGGTTTCTCCATCCTCGTTATCCTTATATAGGGTTCCAATAACTTCCCCCCCTACAGAAACCTCAACGGAAAGCCCAGGACGAGGGGGCGGGCTCACCTTTAACCCTGCTGCTCCTAACAGACGGCGAAGACATGTTTGCACACGAGACAACTCCGATACAGACATTTCCTGATCACTCATGATAAGATCCTTTTTCTAACATTACATTCCCTCTATCTCTTTTCCTGGTTTTCTCTTAATAGAAAAACCCTAACGGCAAAGCCTTTTGTAGAGCTACGGATACGCAGGAAAAACCAGTTAAGATAGACTCTCTTCCTGCACTTTTCTTCTTACCTCTTCTATGGCCTGCTGAAAAGCTTTTGCCCCTGGCCACCCTGTTATACGACCAACAGGTTTTTGCAACTGTTTTTTCTGACTATGAGCATAAACCATAAAGACTGGGATGCCGTGCAGGCTAAAGCGGGTTGCCATATCAGAATCTTCATAGACATTGCAATGATACCACTGCACATCTGGCCATTGAAAGGCTTGGGGGTTTATGAGTAAGGCCTGTTTGGCATTATCGCAATTCGGGCATTGCCTCCCCCACAAAAAAAGAATGCTAACCCCCTGCCTTTCGGGATGCGCCAACTTCTTAGTCAACTCAGAAGCCACGATAGCCGTAATGGGAAAAGATGTAAAAAAGGAATTTATTAATTTTTTCTCATCAGTATGGTTCATTATTTGACCTTCTTTAGTAAATACACAGCGTGAAAATGCTCAGACCTGTAAAAATTAGCCTCCTTTTGGGTCATCTACTCCTGACCCAATGTGGATATGATGACTCTCTCCTTGCCCATCAAGCCCAAATCAGTATGGTGGGCATGTCGGTCAATGACCTTAACGCCTGTGCGGCCCCACCTGCTACAACAACAAAACTAAGCGATACGACAAAGCTCCTCACCTATAATTTTAAGGCTACAGCTGGAGGCTTCAGCATAAGCCCATTCAATATTGCTTCAATCAATGTGACTAATCCAGGCAGTAGTTGTAGTGCCCACTTCCGGGTTGTTAACGACAAGGTTGTGGAATTACACTATTCAGGAGACAATGATGAATGGGTTGGAGATGAGGGATACTGCGTTTATATCATTAGGGGCTGTATGCGCCAACCTGAACCAACAACGACAACCCTGAATGATGAACAGGAAGACTCAGTTTCTAGCTTCTCCTCTCCCCCTGTAGCAAAGCTTCCCTACGAAGCTATTTATAACACCCCTAACCCCAATGCGCCAAAAACCGTAAAAATTCCAGTTACACCTGCTTGGCTGCCTCCTTCCCCCAATACCATCCTCCCGGCTTCGACATCAAAATCTACGCCGAAAACAGATGCCATACAAAAATAGGCACTCTTTTAAAATGCACTGAAAGAATAAACGACCCGTTCCTCATCTCTCATCGTGCCATCGCTTATGATCGAGACAGGGAGGAGCACTATAACCTTATCTCTGCTTTGCATAAGTCTGTTCGTAGGTCTCGACCCGGATGCAGCCTTATATTGGTTTGCCCGGATGCTAGAAGGAGGGGAAGACCCCCGTTTTCTTTATTCTCCTCAAAAAAGGATTTTAGAGGAGAGATGTGTTTTCGTTCTCAGCGTTGGTTATAAGATGCTTCATATGATGGACAACAGCCGACAATCCATCAAACACAGACTGTGCAATGATAAAATGACCAATATTTAATTCCTGCACTTCTGGTAGAGCCGCAATGGCAGCCACATTGCCAAATGTTAACCCGTGGCCCGCATGCACTTCCAGCCCTAATTGATAGGCCTTGCGGGCCGCCTTAGCTATTACAGAAAGCTCTTGGGCAGGGGCATGAGAGTAAACGCCCGTATGAAGCTCTACAACATCTGCACCCAATTGAGCAGCCATTTCCAGCTGCCTATCATTGGGGGCCACAAAAAGCGAAACCCGCACACCTGCCTGCTGAAGGAGGGGGATCTGCTCTTTCAGCCTCTCCTTAAGGGCAAGGACATCTAACCCCCCTTCCGTGGTCAGCTCCTCTCTACGTTCAGGGACTATACAACAGGCATGAGGCCTTAAACGCTGGGCAACCCCAACCATCTCCTCGGTGGCTGCCATTTCCAGATTAAGGGGAACAGAAAGCTTTTCTTTTAAGAGAAACACATCTTCATCACGAATATGGCGTCTATCTTCACGCAAGTGAGCAGTAATTCCATCAGCACCAGCTTGTATGGCAATTTCTGCTGCATGAATAAGATTAGGATACCCTTCTCCACGGGCATTTCGTAATGTTGCAACGTGGTCAATATTCACCCCAAGGCGTTTTTTCCCCTGCACGCGATCTCCACCCCTTTACTGGCTATTTGCCAACATGGCTTCGTGGTATTTTTTCCGTGTTGCTGCAATTTCTACCGCTGTCTTCAACGCCTCAACAAGGCTGGTTTCATCAGCCAAGCCATGACCAGCAATGTTAAAGGCCGTTCCATGATCAGGCGAGGTCCTTACCAAGGGTAAACCAGTCGTAACATTCACTCCCAGGTCCATTTCAACCGTTTTAAACGGAATAAGCCCCTGATCGTGATAAAGACATACCGCTGCATCGTACTGTTTGCGAGAAAATGGTGTAAACATGCTATCGGCAGCCCATGGGCCAGAAATATCTATTCCTTCTGCCCTGAGCGTTGTTATGGCAGGGACAACAATCTCAATTTCTTCACGCCCCATATATCCACTTTCTCCAGCATGGGGATTTAACCCTGCTATGGCCAACCGTGGGTGAGGAATTCCAAAATCCTCCTTAAGAGCACGCCATGTTTTCCTACCAACAAAAACAAGGCGTTCGATTGTTAACCCGTCTATCGCCTGTCTTAACGGCACGTGCACGCTGGTTAAAGCAACCTTTAGGGTTGGCCCCACCATCATCATCACTTCCTCACGCTCAGCACCACACAAAGAAGAGATAAACTCTGTATGGCCAGGATACATAAAGCCCGCCTGGCAAAGGGTTGTTTTGCTAATAGGGTTGGTCACAACGGCCTGAGCTTTTCCGGAAAGAGTTAAGACAACGGCCTTTTCAATGCTTTCCACCACACTGGGGGCATTCTTAACAGAGGGAATCCCTGCCTGGGCAGGGTGTTTAAGCACAACAGGAATGCAAGGAACAGCATTTTTAAACACCCTTCTCGCATCCCCAAGGGATTCTTCTACCACAACAATAGGGGTATCGGGGCACATACTAGAAAACCACAAAGGGTCACCAACCAAGGCGAAGGCCACTTCGGTTTCCCGAAGCTTGGCCCAGGCTTTGGCCGTAATTTCTGCACTAATTCCTGCGGGGTCTCCCATAGTGAGAACAAGCATCATACATGATCTTCATACGTAGGCTGTTGAACGTGCTCTGCCGAGTCTACCACCACCAGCGCATCCCCCGCAATAAGGCTAGGAATGCGATCTTTCGGTAAAAGCGCACGAAAGCGTATATCATAACTGGCAGCTTGCTCGTAAAGAACATCTATAAGACCGTGCTTATCCATAAACACATTTACAGCCGTTGGAAGACGGATACACCCTTCGGATGCAGGATGCCCAATTTTCCACTCCAGCAAGGCAGGGTCTGTAGCGTGTATCTCTAGGCGAATCTGGCCCTTTTCACGGCTCGAAAGCCACCCTTTCTCTGCCCACTGCCACCCCATATCCCATACCCTCATCCCTTTTAAGCCAATGCCACGTACGCCATTTTCATTCTTCGTTCCCAATGCACGATAGCCCAAGCGCTCGGTCGTATTATGGAATACCCCCGTAGGAGTGATATAGTAATATTTGCGGCCAGATTGGCCAGTAGAAACATGCGTTCCCCCTAAAACAAGCCAACTCCCCTCTGGTTGAGCAAGAATAAAGGCTAAGGCCTGGGCATGTGGGTTACGATCTACCACCGTAAGAATCTGAGGGCGCTCAATTGGGGTTTGGGTGGCCTTGATCATGGCTTTTGCCATGGCAATCCAGTGTTGCTTTTGCGAAGAGCTATAAGCTTTAAAGTGGGGAATATCGTGGCGCATCTGCTTGGCAAGGTGAACTGCCTCAATTTCCGCTTCTTTCTCGCCTAAGGAGGGCAAAGGAGGAATCTCAACAGGAGCACTCCCTCCTTCTAAGGGATCAGGCGAAAAGGCCGGTTTGGCTTCTGCCACCTTCTCTGACGTAGACGCTGCCTTTAGCCCTGCATTCTCTTGCTTTTTATGAAAATCTTTTTGGCTCTCTTTTCTGTCTTCCTCATTATGCGATGATATTTCTGAATGAGCGGTCTCTATGGCAGCCCTCCCATACCCATGGCCATAGACCAAAACCAACAGCCCAATGCTGGAAACCCGCATAAGGTTTTTTATAAAGTTATAGGGATACTGATCATTTCTAATATGTAAAGGCATGACGAACTTCAAAAACATATCCACAAAAAAGCTAAAGACCCCTCCCCCGTGGAGAGGAAAATAAACACCAAAGAAAAACTGTCTTTGACACAGTTTCGAAACACTCCACAAGAGAAAAGGTTTCTTCAAAAGCCTTCCTCACCTAAAGGTGAGGAAAAGAACATTTCGTAAAATTGTCAACAGAATTATGGCTAAATATGGATAGCCCGACCTGTTACAGCCAAAGCCGCCTCCTTTACGGCTTCACTCAATGTAGGGTGCGCATGGCAAACGCTAGCAATATCTTCAGAAGACGCATCAAAAGCCATAGCCATGGTAACCTCTGCGATCAACTCACTAGCCGTAGGACCCAGAATATGAACCCCTAAAACCTGATCTGTTTTCGCATCAGCCAAAATTTTTACCATCCCTTCTGTTGTGCCCAAGGCCCGAGCCCTACCACTGGCAGTAAAAGGAAATTTACCCACTTTATAATCCTGCCCGGCCGCCTTAAGGGCCTCTTCAGTCTTACCGACAAAAGCAACTTCTGGCCATGTATAAATTACAGCCGGGATAATATTATAATCAATATGGAAAGGCTTTCCTGCAAGATGCTCTGCCACAGCAACCCCTTCTTCTGAGGCTTTATGCGCCAGCATTGGACCAGCAATAACATCGCCTATGGCATAAAGACCTGGAACAGAGGTTGCAAAATGCGCATCGGTCTTAATGCGGCCTCGCTCATCCAGCACAACGCCTACTTTTTCTAGCCCTAACCGAGCCGTATAGGCTTTACGGCCCACAGCGACCAAAACCTTATCGACAGTCACTTCTGAATAGGTGCCCTTTTTAACATGCTCGACTTGCAAGACAAGGCCATTATCCTTTCTTTCGATTTCTATCACCCGAGAGGACATTTTAAGGGCCATGCCCTGTTTTTTCATTAAACGCTCAAACAGGGTAACAATTTCTCCATCATATCCATTAATAAGATGGTCTGCATATTCAATCACCGTGACTTCAGCACCCAAGCGCTTCCAAACACTGCCCAGCTCAACCCCAATTACCCCGCCACCAATAACAGCTAACCGTTGGGGAACCTCTGAAAAAGCCAACGCTCCCGTTGAAGTGACTATATCGACCTCATCAATCTTTATCCCTGGGAGATCTGCACTTTCACTCCCTGTGGCAATAACAATCTTACTGGCTTCAATGATACGGTCTTCTACGCGAATGCGGCCTTGGCTCTCGATCACGCCTTCACCCTTAATCCAGGTGACATTATTTTTACGAAAGAGAAACTCTACCCCCTTGACATTAGCCTCAACGACAGAAGCCTTTCTTTGCTGCATTTTCTCAATACTGATTTTTACAGAGTCTGCCTCAATGCCATGCCCTGCAAAGTCATGCATGAGGGCATGATAATTTTCAGAAGACTGCAACAGCGCCTTTGAAGGAATACAACCCACATTCAAACAAGTCCCCCCCAAAGTGGTACGTTTTTCAATACACGCCACCTTCATACCCAGCTGAGCTGCCCGTATGGCACACGCATACCCCCCAGGTCCCCCGCCGATAACGGCCAGATCAAAAATATTTTCTTTATCAGCAGGGCTTGAAGCCCCCGTATGGTCAACAAAAGGCGCTGCCTCAGAAGAGGTCTGCTCAGAGGAAGATTGTATGGTAGCAGGTGCCTGTGCCTGATCGGCTATATCTGGGGAATGAAACTGGGCGGGCTCGTTCTCTGCAGAATCTTTAACATCCAGCTTCGCCAGCACCTGCCCTTCTTTAACAAATGCCCCTTCCTGAGCAACGATCTCCCCTAATGTCCCACTATGGAGGGCCACAATCTCTACAGTTACCTTATCGGTTTCCAGTTCAGCGACTAATTCACCCACCTTAACCGCATCACCACTATTTTTTACCCAACGCCCAAGCTTGGCCTGTTCTATCCCCTCACCAAGGGCTGGTACCACAATATCCATAACCTCTAATGATTCCACCATATCTCTTGTCCCACGCAAATAGAGAAGTTTTTACAATATAGTTGTCAATTAACCTAAACCATAAAAAACATTCTTCTTAATAGATAATATCTACCATCTACATAAAGCCTCTTTTGGATGGAGCAAAAAACAAACGTAACCTCCCGCAATGCAAAGGCTATACATCAAGCAAGAGGCGCATAGGATCTTCAACATAGTCCTTAATTTTAACCAGAAAACTTACAGCCTCTTTACCATCTACAATACGGTGATCATAAGAGAGGGCCAAATACATCATGGGGCGTATCACCACTTGTCCTTCTACAGCCATGGGGCGCTCTTTTATACTATGCATTCCCAAAATAGCCGATTGGGGCGCGTTTAAAATGGGAGTAGACATCATGGAACCATAAATACCGCCATTGGTGATGGAAAAAGTTCCCCCCGCCAATTCCTCAAGCTTAAGCTGGCCGGCCCGAGCCTTTTGGCCCAATTGCGTAATACCGGCCTCTATTTCAGCAAATGATAGTTGCTCTGCCCTGCACAAGACAGGCACAACCAACCCATTTGCCCCCCCCACAGCAATGCCAATATTCATAAAATCACGATAAATAATATCTTCCCCATCAATTTCAGCATTCAGCACGGGAAATTCTGCCAAAGCCTTGACAGCAGCCCTCACAAAAAAGGACATAAAACCAAGACGTGCACCCTGATGGCGCTTTTCAAAAGGCTCTTTGTATTTTTTACGCAAGCCAATAATAGCGGACATATCCACTTCATTAAAAGTTGTTAGAATGGCCGCTGTATTTTGGGCCTCTTTCAACCGGCGCGCAATGGTTGCCCGCAAACGCGTCATTTTCACACGCTCTTCTCTTGACCCTACAGGCTTTGACTCCCGAGAAGCTTTCCCTTCTCCAACCCCAGCTTGCTGGCTAGCAACCGAATGTTTTTCACGTTCCAGAAACGCCAAAACATCGGCCTTGGTAATGCGCCCCCCCCGACCTGTTGGAGAAGTAATGGCCCCCACTTCTACCCCATGTTCTTGCATTAAATTTTTGGCAGCGGGCATGGGATGAGGAGAAAAAGCCGTTCCCGTTCCATCATAATCCTGAGGACCTTTCTGCAGATCCTCAGGATTGGGGGCAGGTGCCGGGCGCGAAACCAAGCCAACATTAGGCTGGGGCGGGTGCACCCCACCTGATGGGCGATGAACCTGTTTACGGGGATCATCCTCTTCAGGAGATGGAGCCTCTCCTGCTGTCATCATAGCCAAGAGGGCACCCACCTCAACTTCTTCGCCTTCATTGACGTAAATATCTCCCATTATGCCTGAAACGGGGGCAGGGATTTCAATACTCACCTTATCAGTTTCTAGTTCAACAAGGGGGTCATCCACCTTAACACCCTCACCTGGCTGCTTTAACCAGCGGGCCACAAGAGCTGTTGTAATACTTTCCCCTAACTCTGGAACCTTAATTTCAACCGACATATCCATTCCCTATTTTTACTCTCATCATCGCCTTGTTCTGGCTTACTGTTTTGGTCTGTTCTCTGGGCTTTATCTCTACTGACTTTATCATATTTTTTGGCGACCCCTTTTGCCAGGGCTTATCTTTTCAATACAACCCATTCTCTATGTACCCTATCTAACCCTATGTACCCCATCTAAAATGCACCCATTTAAAGCACCATAACTGCGCTTACAGTCTCATCATAGCACATTTTATAATAGGGCTTTTTACAATAGAGCTTTTTCCAACAATGCTTGCTGCTCTTGCTGGTGAATACTTAATAACCCCGCAGCAGGACTTGCCGCAGCTTTACGGCCGGCATAAGCAAACCGTGTCGAATATGGGCCCCCGAGAGGGAAATACTCCTTACGGCCTAAGGACAAAAGGATGGATTCCAGATAAGGTTCAACAAAAAACCATCCTCCCATATTTTGTGGTTCTTCCTGGCACCACATCATTTCAGACTCAGGATAATGGGCAAGAATTCTCGTCATTTCCTGTAAGGGAAAGGGAAAGAACTGCTCTAGGCGAACTAGCACAATATCATCAACCTGTCTTTCCTGACTGGCAACAAGCAAATCATAGTAAACCTTACCCGAACAGACGACAACGCGCCTGACTGGTTTGCTGCCCAGTGATGTTTGTATAACCGCCTGGAACGCCGTATTCGTCTGCATTTCTTTCAAAGAAGAGGTCACTAGGGTATTGCGCAAGAGTGACTTAGGCGTCATCACCACCAAAGGCTTCCGTACAGATTGGCATAATTGCCGCCTCAGAAGGTGAAAATAATTGGCAGGCGTGGTGGGCATGCAAACTTGGATATTATTTTGTGCACAAAGCTGCAAAAACCGCTCGACCCTGGCAGAAGAATGTTCGGGGCCTTGGCCTTCATATCCATGGGGTAAGAGCATGACCAAGCCTGAAAAACGTTGCCATTTGGACTCACCCGAGGCCAAAAACTGATCAATAATAACCTGTGCACCGTTTGAAAAGTCACCAAACTGGGCTTCCCACAAGACCAAAACCCCCGGGCTATAAAGAGAGTAACCATACTCAAAACCCAAAACCCCAAACTCTGAAAGCAAGGAATTATACACCTCAAAGGAGGCCTGCCCAGGAGCAATGTTATTAAGGGGCATATATTCATTCTGGTTTTTTTGATCGATCAACACCGCATGGCGTTGGCTAAAGGTTCCCCTTTGGCAATCTTCACCAGAAAGCCTGACTCGAGCCCCCTCCAACAATAGGCTCCCAAAAGCCAGGGCCTCGGCTGTAGCCCAGTCTATAGGGCCATTCTGACGAAAAATCTCTGATCGAGCCTTCATTTGGCGTACAATTTTCGGATGGACAGAAAATCCTTCCGGGCGGGTATTTAACGCCACCCCAATTTTCTGCAAGGTTTCCTCAGCAACCCCTGTTACCGGGCTGCTCGAGTCTTCTCCCTGCCTACCCTGACCAGCCCAGGCTAACGCACTGGCCTGAACAGGCTGACGCTGGAAATTTTGGGTTTTCTGATAGGCCTCTTCCAACCGATGATAAAACATCTCCCATAACGTCTGCACCTCTCCCGCAGTTAAGGCTCCTTCCTGCACAAGATGTTGGGCATAAAGATTGCGCGTACTAGGGTGAGAATGAATGGCCTGATACATAACCGGTTGGGTAAAGGACGGCTCATCAGCCTCATTATGCCCATGCCTACGATAACAGACAATTTCTAAAACTATATCTGCTGCAAATTTCTGGCGGAAATCTGCTGCTAATTGAGCACAATATTGTACAGTTTCTGGGTTATCCCCATTCACATGAAGAATGGGAGCCTGCACAGATTTTGCAATATCTGTACAATACTGACCAGAAAAGGCATGGGCCGAAACCGTTGTAAACCCGATCTGGTTATTAATAACCACATGGATTGTTCCCCCTGTACGATAGCCGATTAACTGGGACATGGCCATGGTCTCGTAAACAACGCCCTGACCGGAAAAAGCGGCATCCCCATGGATAAGCAGTGCCATATGCCGATAACGGCTATGAGGCTCACTATCAGCATCTTGAATAGCCCTGACACTGCCAACCACAACCGGGTCCACAGCTTCCAGATGAGAAGGATTGGGGTGGAGCACCAATGTCACTTCATGGCCATTGATCGTACGGGTTGCCTGCGCCCCAAGATGGTATTTCACATCTCCAGCCCCCAGCAAACCATCTGGTTGGGTAGAAGTACCAGAAAATTCGGAAAAAATCGCCTCATAGGGCTTGCCAACCACATTGGCTAACGTATTCAATCGGCCTCTATGAGCCATTCCCAAATCTACAGAACGAACGCCCCCAGAGACAACCCGATCAATAATAGCATGAAGGGCCACAATGCTACTTTCCCCTCCCTCCAGCCCAAAACGTTTAGTGCCTACATATTTTTTCTGACAAAAAACTTCAAAAGCTTCCGCTTCTGTCAACTGGGCAAGAATAGCTAACTGGTCTTCTCGGGGCCTGTTTTGTAACCATTCTGCCTTTTCTAACCGATGCATGAGCCACCGCCGCTGCTCCACATTCTGTATATGCATAAACTCGGCCCCTACAGCACCGCAATAGACTGTACGAAGGGCCTGATAAAGCTGACGTATGGTGACCACTTCACTTTTTAAGAGGTCTTGGGTACTATTGCCTGTAAAAACAGGACGATCCAAATCATGCTCACTAAAGCCATAGGTCTGTAGAGCCAAATCAGGATGAACTTGCGAGCGTTGTAACCCTAAAGGATCGAGCTGGGCCTCAAGATGCCCATTCACTCGATAAGCTCTTACCAACTGAAGAGCATAGACACTATCTGATACAGCCTCTTGATTTTGGAGCGCTTGCGAAGCGTCCTTTGCCGGCCCGAGCACGCCCTGGTCCTCTTCTTTTGCCTCTCTTCCCCTTGATAAAGATGACCATGAAGCCCCTAGTGCATCTTCAAACACCACAGAGGCTTCATCGCCAAGATTTTTAAAAAATTGGGCAAAGGTGAGGTCAACCGTGTGGGGGTCTTTTGCCCACTGTAAATATTGCTCGGCCACATAGGCGGCATTTTCAGCATTCAATGCCTCCATCAGAACATCTTTACCGGACATAAAGCCCCTTTCCTAACAACTTCTTCAGCATTATTTTCACGCTATCTTATGCCAGACGGCATTTATTACACGGCAGCCTTCCTAAAAGGCCTATCACTCCAATCAGGCACACTCCCAAACCTTCCAACCCAACAAACGAAGCCTCTCTTGCCAGAGGCGGGATTGCTATGGGAGAAGAGAGCTTTTATAAAGCTTCTTCTTATCCCCTCTTACCCTTCCCATTCCATCTCCTGCAGCAAACCACTCTTTCAAGTTTTCTTTTGTATTTCTTGGAAATAAAAAGTGATCATTATTCCCTTTCAGAGTCAAAGCCTCTATCATAGAGAGCTGCTAAAATAATGGCAAAATTCATTTATTTCCTCATCACTATTACATAGGAATTTTTTATAAAAATTGATCAAATTTTTTATTTTTCTTATGAAGAGTATCGTCTATCCTGAAGTACATTCCTAACTATGTTTCCCCTGCTTTCTCCCCCTATGGGCTTGCTCCCACTATGGTTCAGAAGCAAGGATGGTTGTTTTTTACAACTAACCCCCTTTAAAGAGAGGCAAAATGGCCAGCATCACACCCCTTATTACCCTGAACTACCAAGCTTTTGAGGAAGCTCCTATTGCCACAAAGCCTTCCCCTCATATTGTTGTTCCCCACTTTCTTAACTCAGAAAATTTAAAAAAAATTCTTCCCGCCCTTCCTACAATCTCTAAAGGGGGCTCATACCCGCCAGGGGCCCTTTCCCTTTCTGCCCCCATGAAAGCTTTAATTGCTGAAATGGAAAGCCCTAAACTGCGCGAAGCCATCAGCAAAAAATTTTCCATTGATGTTGCCAATGCTCCATCAATGCTCACCTTACGCGGATATAGCCGAGAAAAGGACGGACAAATCCATACAGACTCTCTTTCTAAAAAAGTTACCATCCTTCTTTTTCTGAATGAAGATAGCCCCAAATGGGACAGCCACCACGGTTGCCTACGTTTCTTGAATTCCCCTGACAATCTTGATGATTATAGTGCAGAAATTCGTCCGGTAAACGGCACTTTGGTGGTCTTTCCCAATAGTTCCACTTCATGGCACGGCTACCATACCTATGTAGGCCCCCGCTTTTCCATACAGCTTAATTACATGCACCGCGATAGCAAGGCGCAAAGTGAACTATTCCGCCATAAACTCTCTGCTTTTACAAAAAAAATCTCTCTTCTGACCCACTAAAGCTCACCCTTTAAAAACCCTCCCCATATCGGACTGTAACAAAACCTGGTGAGAGCAAGATATGGGGTGTTTACTCTTTATTGTTATTGCATATTTCAAAACTTTATAGCGCGCCTTCGTTTATGCTGACACCGGATATTCCCAAGGAGTCGTCATATTTCCAAAGAATCATCTGGGCTTAGAATTATCCCTGCTCTCGCTATCATCCCTCCACTCTTTGCCTCCTGCTGAACTTCTCTTAATAAATAAAGTGTTGTAACTTTATAATGTGGTATATAAGTAAAAAATTATATAGTATTAACAACTATTCCATCTTGCAGATTCAAAAGACCATACACAAGGAAGCATAAAAATGTCTTATCGTGTTGCCGTTGTTGGTGCGACAGGTGCTGTTGGCAGAGAAATGCTAAAAACCCTGGCAGAAAGGCAATTTCCTATAAAAGATATTGTAGCCCTTGCTTCCAGCCGCTCGGCAGGGCGTGAAGTTTCCTTTGGTGAAGATAGGGTTCTGAAAGTTCAAAGCCTCGAAAACTTTGATTTCAAAGGATGGGATGTAGCCTTATTTTCTCCTGGGGCCTCAGTCTCCTCTGTTTATGCGCCAAAAGCAGCTCAGGCAGGCTGTATTGTTGTTGACAATACCTCCTATTTCCGAATGGAGCCTGATGTTCCCCTCGTTGTGCCAGAGGTCAACCCCGAGGCCCTCAAGAAAATAAAACGAGGTATTGTTGCCAACCCCAACTGCTCTACCATACAAATGGTGGTTGCCCTTAAACCCTTGCACGATCTTTTTACCATAAAAAGGGTCGTGGTCTCAACCTATCAGGCTACCGGAGGCGCTGGAAAGAGTGGCATGGATGAACTCCTTCACCAAACACGGGCCAGCTTGGTAGGAGATGCCATAAAGCCTGAACAATTTACCAAGCAGATTGCCTTTAACTGTATCCCCCATATCGACCGCTTCATGGAAGATGGCTTTACCAAAGAAGAATGGAAAATGATGGTTGAGACCAAAAAAATTCTCGACCCGGATATTTCCGTAAGCGCCACCTGTGTACGAGTTCCTGTTTTTATTGGCCATGGTGAATCTGTCAATGTGGAGTTCGAAGATCCAGTTGACCTTGCCCTGGCCCGCAAAACATTAAATGCTTCGCCAGGGGTTATCCTTCATGATAAAAGGGAAGATGGTGGTTATGTCACCCCCTTGGAATGTGTGGGGGAAGATGCTTCGTATGTTTCGCGTTTACGGGTTGACCCAACCGTGAAAAATGGCCTTTCCTTCTGGTGTGTTTCAGACAATTTGCGCAAAGGGGCAGCTTTAAATGCCATACAAATTGCCGAGGCTCTTATTGCATTGGATATTCTGGGAAACAAAGAAGCTCAAAAAATCTTTAGTTAATGCTCTTTCCCCTGCCCTGGCCCTGAGAGTAAGCTAGCGCAGTATGCTCCTTTATAGGGGAATAATCCTCAGTTTATTCCCTTTCTTTTCCCTTAAGATCAGCCAATCAACACATCATACGCTATGTTTAAAGGGCCACTCATTACAAAAAAAGACTATCTGCATGCCTGGAAGGATAGTCTATTTCTCGATCACGCTATTTTTCGGCTTGTCTGGACTAATTTCTCTCCCGTCATTGAGGAAAAAGTTTACCGTAGTAATCACCCCACGCCAAGACGGCTGAAAAAAATGGCGGAAACCTACCAGCTCAAAACCCTCATCAACCTGCGCGGACATAGAATGTGCGGCTCAGATGCCCTGTCCCGGCAAGCAAGTCAAGATATAAAGCTTTCCCATATTGATATGGCTTTTGAAAGTCGTGGTGCCCCTCATAGAGATCGTATTCTGCGTTTTTCAGAAATTTACAAAACGATTGAATTTCCTATGTTAATGCACTGCAAGTCAGGCGCCGATAGAGCCGGTTTAGCATCCGGACTGGTCATTCTTTTTGAAGGGGGTCGCGCTGCCGATGCCCTTAAGCAACTGCATTGGCAATTCGGGCACTTTAATCGCTCTAGAACTGGCATACTTGATGCCTTTTTTTACCACTATATGAATGAGGCAGAAGGAAAAATACCTTTTCTAGAATGGGTTACCTACCACTATAACGAAAAAGCACTTTATCATAGCTTTACAACCAGTAAACTCTCTTCTTTCATGGTTGATCGCGTTTTAAAGCGGGAATGATGGTAACGAATTATTTTATGGACAAGGTCTTTACAAGTTCAAGGATCTTTTTTCTTATATTCTGATCCTCAATTTTATAGTAAGCCTTTAAAAGATCTATCGTTTCTTTACTTGAAAAAAATAATGTGTCAAATGCATGCTTATCTTCTACCAAGGTATTTACGGCTCCTTTTCGAGAGAATGATTTTTTCTCCTCATGCACAACCCAGATACCGCTTTGTTGCTCAGTTGAAAGGGAAGATATATCAAAAGCTTCATGTTCAGCATCTTCAAAAAAGAAGGAGATACCAACCCCTAACACCCTTGATAAATCAAACAAACGTGAAGCACCAACCCGGTTTATGGCCTTCTCGTATTTTTGCACCTGTTGGAAAGTCAGCCCCAAGGCCTCACCCAATTTTTCTTGCGAGATTCCAAGAAACATTCGCCGTTGGCGAATACGCCTTCCAACATATACATCAATGGGATTAGCGTGTGAGGAGCTATTTTTTACCTTAACAGAAGGGATACGGCCTTTTTTTTCTCTGGTCATTATTCACACAGGCCATTCATTAGGTTACATTTAAATCTTCTATTCATTTCTTGAAACGCCGCTTTCTGTTCAAGAAAATTTTGAAAATTAGTTTTTGTTAACTTATTCGTAGTAACTTCAGGTTTTAATAACGGAAGAAGGAAAAAATTCATATTTTACAGCCAGCCCCACCATTCCCTTAAAATTAAAGGTGTTATCTGTTTTTATAGATTCGTTAATAGTTTACTATCATAAATCATATAATATATAAAAATGTATTTTTGAAAGCCTTTCTTGATAAATATGCAAAACATATTTCAAAAAATTTACAAATATAGTGTAGTTTCTGATTAATATGTCTCACAACATTATTACCCACGCCAAAGCTACGGTGGAAAAGACGCAATCAGATATCCAAGCTCATGAACGCGTAGCGCGTTTGCGCCAGGCCGTAAAAAACGCGGGCGGTAACCTTAAGGTTGCCCAACTCAGCGGAATTCCCCTTAGTACATTAAATAGTTATATGAGTGGGCGCGACTTCAAGCTTTCTACAGCTATTGAATTATGTAAAATTTGCAATATCACAATAGAATGGCTTGCCACAGGTAAAGCTATTCCAGACACTACCTTTCCGCAGCAATCTCCCCAGCCAGTCAATGTCCATATGATGCATTACGGCTTCAATCCCACAACAATTCAAGCACCTGAAGGGTATACGAATATCCCCTATTACAAAATCTCTTCGGCCGTTTATACTGATATTATAACTCGTACAAACGTGCATGGTTATTGCCATTTTCAGCAAAACTGGCTTGATAGTACAATACCTCGTCCGCCAAACAGTTTATTAGCGTTAACAGGATTAGGGCAAACTATGGAACCGACCTTGCGCCATCATGATATTTTACTGATTGATACAACGAGTACCCAAATCGTAGATGGCGCCATCTATACGCTTGTGGTCAACAACACTATTTTAGTAAAGCGGCTTATTTTATTAGCCTCGGGAGAAATACGCTTGATGAATGACAATGATCGCTACCCCTCCCAGGTAATCTCTACAGCGCCAACAGAGAGTTTTCCTTTACCAAACATTTTAGGGCAAGCAGTATGGCATTCTGGACTTTTGCTTTAACAAACAGTACAATCCTCAGCAAAAACCTCTCACCATAATCACAACCCCATTAACAATGGGTTTTTTATATGAAAGCTACTCAAGATATAACCTATCTCCCCTAGTGGGAGCCTTATAAACCTGCTAGTGTTTGATTATCTTTATCTCCTTTCAATGAGAATAAGACTGTTTTTTCCGTACAGGAAGCGCTCCGTCTATGGATCCTACGCTATCATCTGCACCGCAACCTCTTTCAAGAAAACCAAAAACACCTCCAACGCGTCTTGCGTTTGTTGCCGCTCCTACCCCCCTTGCCCAACAATATAGAAAGAAATTTACAGCCCTTTATGGCAACTTCGCACCAGAAGAGGCAGAAGTTATTATCAGTATTGGGGGTGACGGCTTTATGCTGGAAACCTTACACAAGAATTTTTTTCTTTCCCTTCCCGTTTACGGGGTTAATAGTGGTTCCGTAGGCTTCCTTATGAACCCCCCATTTTTTGAAAATCTTCCCCAACGCCTGGTTAATTCACAAGAATCATTTCTTCATCCCTTGCGTATGTACGCCGTAAGCGCTTCGGGTACGGTAGAGGAAGCCTTGGCCCTCAATGACGTTTACCTGTTCCGGCAAACCCGCCAAACAGCCAAAATAAAAATTACAGTCGATAATACGGTTAGGCTTGAAGAACTAGTGGCAGATGGGGTACTTATAGCAACCCCTGCGGGCTCTACGGCCTATAATCTCTCCAGTCATGGCCCGATTGTTCCCCTCTCTGCAGAGCTCTTACCGTTAACTCCCATTAGTGCCTTTAGACCGAGGAGATGGAGAGGGGCTCTTTTACCTTCTTCATCAGATGTAGAATTCACTGTCTTAGAGCCTGAAAAACGCCCTGTTGCGGCCGTAGCTGATTTTACAGAAATCAGAAATGTCGTAACCGTGGGCGTCAAAGAAGATAAAAGCGCCTATATCAGCGTACTCTTTGACCAAAACCATAGTTTGGCAGAAAGAATTATTGCCGAACAATTTACCGTTTAAACCTTGCTTATTAAGGTTTAAACGGTCATGTTCTCATGTCATAAAAGTTAAGGAAAGACCTCTCTTCCTAATCGGCTTCCATGGAAAGCGAAGAAGACAGCTGTTGGGCATCACGTTTTTTGTAAGGGTAACGCATGGCATTTTCCTCTCTTAGCATATAGCCTCGGCCCCATAGGGTGGTGATGGCGTTATGCAAACCCACTTGTTGCATTTTTTTCCTGATTTTACAGATAAAAACGTCAACAATCTTTATTTCGGGCTCATCCATTCCCCCATAAAGATGATTCAAAAAAGTCTCTTTACTGAGAACAGTCCCTTTCCTGAGCATAAGCAATTCAAGAATAGCACTTTCTTTCCCAGTAAGGTGCAAGGGCATATCACCAATAGCGGCTTCTTTGGTGTTAAGGTTGAGATGGACATCTCCCACCTTTAAAACAGATTCACTAAACCCATGAAATCTGCGCAAAACAGCCTGTACCCGTGCCACCAACTCTACCGAGGCAAAAGGTTTGACCAGATAATCATCTGCACCAGCGGCAAAAACACCTACCTTGATCTGAGCTTTATCCACTGATGAGAGGCATATGATAGGACTATCAATCTGACAGCCCCTGATCTTTCTAATCAGGTCCTCACCAAGAGTATCTTCGGTCAGATCAACGATTATGACATCATAGTCATAATATTTAATTCTTTCCAGACCTTCCTGATTGGTCGAACAGCACTCTACTACGAAACCTACCAAATCAAGCGCCTTAGAGACTGAGTGCTGCATCGCAAGATCATCTTCTACGAGCAGAATACGCATAATTGCTACCTTAGATTGTATTTATAATATTTTATATTCTGATATTAAGAAAAAATCTATAAAAAAAATTAAAAAACAACAATTATTTCGCTTAATAAATGTGTTTGTACTAAATTAGCAACAATATTGAGTTTACACCGTATTATTATATAAAAAATAAATTTTACCAATAAATATAATATTATTAACGAACCTTAAAGTAATAATAACCCATTTCACAAAAAAAACAGAAATTAATTCTTATTTTTTTTATGCTTTCCGCTTATTTTCTTTATTACTAAATTCATAATACTTTTTAAAAGAAAACGCCCAAGTGGCCCTGCAGTTGCACCTAAAAATGCAGTAAAGGCCAAAGACTCTTTAAAGCCATCCCAGGCGTTATCCCTTTGCTTCAACACCATAACTTCAGCTTCCGAGGCTTTTTTATTTCGAGCAAGAAAAATAAAAAATACAGCGACAATACCATCAAAAAACAACACAATGAGAGCTGCAAGCCAAGCGGGCAAATATAAAACGCTCATCATAACAGTCCAGAATAAGGCATGAAGAGAAATAAGAAAAAACACGCCAAACACAGCTGCTACACAACAATACAACCCTTGCTGACCTATTCGGAACCCCGAATATTTTAAATACTCTAACTGAGAGTCTATAACAGATTTACCCTGCTCTATTACCTTCATTTCGGCGTTCCTTCACTTTATTCTGTCAATCAATGGGTAGCCAGAAGCCTGTCTTATCCCAACACAGCATAACGTTGATAAAATAGAGTTTCACGAGTAGCAATCTATCTTCAGAAATAATTTTATATGTATTTTTAGTGCATATTATTAACTCTATTTCAACCACACCTGTCAATAAGCCAGAAATCACACGGCCTGCCTTGCCAAACCATTTCTGTTTTCGTTTGTTTTTATTAAAGTTTTTAACTGAACCACCATAAAATCTGCCCTGATAACCCTTTCTATAGAGGAAAGCAGCTTGCCTTTTTGTGGGGATGTCGATAGGTTGAAGTATGGCTATTTTTTTCTATTTAGGCCATGCTTTTCTATATAATTTATTTTTCTATATAACTTATAAAGATTAAGTATTTTGCATAAAATATAAAACACCATAATAAAACTGGTTAGTATGTTACCCCGCTTTTCCCGCTTTTTATTTTCTTTTTCTCTTCTCTCTTCTCTCTTTTCCACACAGGTTGCTGCCTCTCGTACCAAAAAAACAAGCGATAGCCCCATCAAAGTCATGACGATTAGCGGAGCCTTGCAGGAAGCCCAACGGCTAAGTCTTTTTTTGCCATTTACGACCCTTCATTCTTCCCCCCGTCTTAATATCGCAACATGGTCTGGTCAGCTGGAGGTTCTCCAAGATATCATTATTCATGGGAAAAATGCCGCCGATCTTGTTATGATGGATGAAAGTGACATTGATATCGCCTGCCAAAAAGGGCTTTTGATCCAAATGGATCAATTCACCAACACAGCTCTCCCGGAAAGCAGCCCTAAACATCCTTCCTCCACGCCAGATAATGCGCTTGCCAGTACCATTTCGCCGTGCATCATTAAAAATACAGCCGTACCCATTCATCTTGTCTTAAGTTGGGATACAAAACGTTTTAACCGGAAGCCTAACTGGCGGGATTTTTGGGATATTAGCCGAAATCCAGGTCGTAGAGGCCTTTTTAAAGGCGCTAAAGGAACCCTGGAAATTGCCTTGCTGGCTGATAACGTTGCCCCAGAAGATATCTACGCCGTGCTCTCAACATCTGCTGGTGTAAGAAGGGCTTTTCGGAAATTGAACCAAATTCGACCTTACATTAGTTGGTGGTCTTCTTATACTGATTCCCTTACCCTTCTGCGAGAAGGACAGGTTTTAATGACCAGTGCGGCTGCAGAAGAAATAGAGGCTTATAATGTAAATGCTCAAAATAAATTAGGCATCCAGAAAAACGAAAGCCTTGTTACAAACCTGGCCTGGAGCGTTCCGGCCCCTTACGGGCGCCCGCTGGCATCAGGCCTTGATAATGTCGTAACGTTTATTTCCGCACCCCGCCAGCAAACCTTGTTCAACAAGCTGTTTACACTCTCTACCAAAGCTGCTGACAAAGACCCCCCTTCAATTGAAAAGCCAGATCATACTACCACCAAGAAGCTCTTACCCCCGTCTTTTCAAATCGATCAAAATTTCTGGCAAAACCATTATAGTGACCTTCAAAGAAGGTTTATGGTATGGTTTTCTTCTCCTTAAAAAATCCAGTTTAAAAATTCCTTTAGTCCTGATCCCCTGTTATGTCTGAACCTTTTTTCTGGCGTTCCCGTTCTTTAGAGCAGCTGAGTAGGGAGGAATGGGAATCCCTATGTGACCGATGTGGTCAATGCTGTTTACATAAGCTTAGAGATGAAGAAACAGAAAAGATCCACTACACAGAGGTTTCGTGTTTTTTGCTGAACACCAAAACAGGCCAATGTCGCCACTACTCTCGTCGACATAATTATGTTCCTGATTGTATCGAGCTCACTCCTGAAAACCTGAAAACCATAGACTGGCTTCCCCCCACCTGTGCCTACCGACTCCTGCAAGAAGGCCAAGACCTTCCCCCCTGGCATCCTCTTATTTCGGGCAGGATAGACTCAGTTATTGAAGCGGGGATATCTGTAAAAGGGCGCTGTATTAGCGAACACCACGCAGGCCCATTAGAGGATCATATCGTTACCTGGCCCCACAGAAAAAAAACCCAGAAGAAAAAAAAGACCTAACATTCCTCTGCATATGATGCACCACATCCCACCACTCTTCCCCCCTCCTCGCTTATCTCCCAAAAAGAGCAAAAAAGAAGCCTACCCCCAAGAGTTTCTTGCCCTTGAGGGTAATCTCTATCCCCTTCAATGGAAAATTATCAAGCGCGCAAGAAGAATAAGCCTCCATATCCACCCCATATTCAATACCATTATAGTTGTAGTACCAGCCCCTTCCTTTCAGGATAAAGGAAGGGCCTTTGTGAGGCAAAATCAGGCATGGCTGCTCAACCAGCTCCATTTAGCGAAGGCTTCTCCTGCCATATCTTTTCAAAATGGAGAGGTCGTTTCCATCGTAGGGCATAGATATACTATTTGCCATTCTCCTACAGCTCGAAGAGGCGTTTGGATTGAAAATCATAAAATTTATGTCAGTGGAGAAACCAGCTTTCTTAGCCGCCGTGTGTATGATTTTTTAAAAACCCACGCCTATACCATTATATATCCCCGCCTCAGAACCCTTTCTGAGGAACACGGACTTCCCTTTAAAAAACTTTCTATCACAGAGACCGTCTCCCGGTGGGGGAGCTGCTCCAGTACAGGAGCTATTCGCCTCTCATGGCGCCTTATCCTTGCACCAGAACTTATCCTTCATTACGTGATGTCTCATGAATTGGCTCATACACAACATCTCAACCACGGTCCTCTTTTCTGGCAGCTGGTTGATAAACTTGCCCCAAACAGAAAAGAGGCAGAGCTCTGGCTGAAAAAACACGGTCTTGCGTTATTAAAAGCTGGAAAACCTTAAAAAATAAAAACCACATGAAGATTATCCTCCATTTGGGTATTTGCGTCGGCATAAGAATATGCTAGAGAGTGTACCACCATGCGAGCTTGGCGGAATGGTAGACGCACGAGACTTAAAATCTCGGGTCCGTTTAGGGCGTGCGGGTTCAAGTCCCGCAGTTCGCACCAATTTTCATGTATCTTTTTTATTCTTTGCTCCCCTTTTCTCTTTTTTGGGGAAAAAGAATGACCTTTTTGGGCTTACGGTTCTATTTTGTTATCTTCTTCGCAGTCCAAACCAGTTTCTCCATCTCTTCCTTGGAAAAAATCTGATACCTCATGGATGCTGAGCCTTTACGGCACAGCCATTGGTGCTGGCATACTGTTTTTACCCATTAATGCCGGAATGGGGGGGCTTATTCCCCTTATTTTTATGATATGCTTGGCTTACCCCATGACCTATTACTCCCACTTGGGATTAAACCGTTTTGTGCTGGCCGGAAAAGGGAATTCCGCAGATATTACAGATGTGGTTAAGGAATTTTTTGGAAAAAAAATAGGCCACCTTATTACTTTTCTCTATTTCTTTGCCATTTTCCCCATTCTGCTAGTGTATAGTGTGGCCATAACCAATACCGTGCAAAGCTTTATGCTGAACCAGCTTGGATTAGTCCCACCTGCTAGGCCCTTGCTGGCCCTTAGCCTTGTTTTATTTCTGGCCTGCATTGCCCACATGGGCACACACATTATCGTAAGGGCTATGAGCCTACTGGTTTTTCCGTTTGTGATTACCCTCCTCCTTTTCTCATTATATCTTACCCCCTATTGGTCAATAGTAGCCCTTTCTGCGCCCGTTAGTACGAGCCAGACTTTGGGATCATTATGGCTGCTATTGCCGGTTATGGTCTTTTCTTTTAATTTCTCGCCCATCATTTCCTCTTTTACTGTTGTCAAGAAACAGGAATATAAAGACCGGGCTGCCCAGAAATGTGCACAAATTTTACGATACGCAACCTTGATGATGGTCATAACCGTATCATTCTTTGTTTTGAGCTGTGTCCTAAGTTTAAGCCCTGCTGACCTGGCAGAGGCCAAGCAACAGAATATTTCCATTCTCACCTATATGGCCAACCATTTTAATGCTCCACTTATTGCCATCATTGCACCCCTTGTGGCGATTGTTGCGATATCAAAGTCGTTTCTAGGCCATTTCCTTGGTGCACGAGAGGGAATAAATAGCCTTATCCTGACGGGTCTGAACGCCCAAAAATATCCTTTTATACAACAAAATGTTGAGCGTATTTCAGTGGTGTTTATTATTATCACATGCTGGCTAGTGGCTACTCTCAACCCTGGAATTCTCACCATTATAGAAACACTGGGTGGGCCTATCATTGCGATATTGCTTTTTATAATGCCCGCTTATGCTCTCTTCACCATCCCCGCCCTTAAACCCTATAAAAGTACGGGCAAGGTTCTTTTTGTTCTTATCTTTGGGGTCTTCTCTGTTTCGGCCATGCTGTACTCTTTGTGTGCCTAGAGAGAGATTGTCTGCCTAGAAGATTTTGCTCCACCACGGGCTCTAAATCCGCACTCAAAACTTCACCCTTTTTGCCTTGCTTATGAGTTTACGTCTTACTGATAAGTTTACTGGGTAAATGCTTTTGCCAATATATTTTGCTCTGTCGTGTTAATGGGAAGTTCTGTGCTCGTTAAGGCTATTCCACGCCACCCTGCCCCTAAGGCAGAATATAACCTTACGGCATCTTGTAAACGCTCTAGCCGCGATAAAACATGAGCATTTTGTGCAGAAAGTGCTGTACGTTGGGTTGTAAGCACTTCTAAATAGCCCGTAAGACCAGCTTTATACAGTTTTTTCGCCCGATCGCTCGCTAACTGACTGTCTTCAGAAGATCTTCGCAAAAACTTTTCCCGTTCTTCGTCATCGTTCCAAGCTGCAAAAGCATCCTCTACCTCCTTAAACGCTGTCAAAATTGTCTGTCGATAGGCCAGCCTAGTGGCTTCTGCCTCTGCCTGTGCAGACTGGACTTCTGCCGTTAATTTTCCCCCCTGCATGATGGGAGTGGAAATAGAGAGAATAAACTGCCAAAAGAAACTCGACGCATTAAAAAACTGATGAAAAGCTGAAAATTGCGGTTGAAAAGATAAAGGCAAGGTGAAATTGGGATACATATTGGAAACAGCCACCCCAATACGAGCCATAGCTTCGGCATACCGCCTTTCAGCCTGGCGGATATCTGGGCGGTTTGCTACGACAATGGTAGGAAGCGTCGCGGGGAGTTCTGGCACGACCGGCATTGGGCCTGCAATTTTAAGCATATCTTCGGACGTCCCTGGCATCTGACCAAGCAGAACATCAATTGCATGCGTAACCTGGGAAATCCTTGTTTTTAACGGCTCTCTTGCCCCAAGTTGGGCATGTAATTCCGAATTGGCCTGGGCAATCTGCAAAGTATTGCCCACCCCTTTTTGGTAAAGCTTACTGACAAGATTGACGTTGTCCTGGGCAACTCTAATATTGTCATCAGCAATTTTTAACTGGAGCTGGGTGGAACGCAAGAGCATGTAATCACTGGCTAATTCAGCCAGAATCGTGACCATCACACTGCGGCGGGCTTCTATATTCTGCCCGATAACATCTTCTTGGGCTTCTACCTCTCTGCGAATACGACCAAAAACATCCAGCTGCCAGGTAACGTTTGGGCCATACGCCATAAAGGGATATGTGCTTGGATAACCAGCAATAGGCCAATTTCCCAGAGATGTTGAAAACCGATCCACACCGCCCGAAGTCACCACTTCCCCTTGAGGATACCACTCAGCCGTATAACGATCTCTCATGGCCTTGGCAGCAAGAATACGTTGGCCAGCAATTTGTAAATTATAGTTCCCCTCCACCGCCCTTTTTACCAATTGGTCCAAAAGGGGATCATGAAACAACGACCACCAGGAGATCATCTCCTTATTCGTACGTTCAATCTCTTCAGGAGTGGCTTTGTGCTCTTTCCAATTTTCGGGTAACTTCATGTGGTCGGGTTCAAAATTGGGACCAACAGTACAGGCCGACAGAACAAAAGATGTTCCTAGCGCAAGAATGTTTTTTTTTGTTTTTTGTTTAAAAATTTCAAACACAGCAGCTCGTTTTTTGTTCTTATAAATGATATTGCAACCAGGTTGTAAGCCAACCTCTTCGATTTCTGTCCTCTGGGCCAACAACAACCGTTGCTGTCATTCCGGCAGTCAGGGCAATCGTTTCAGGAACATGGTCCAAATGCACGCGAACGGGAATACGCTGTGCCAACCGTACCCAGGTAAAAATGGGGTTAACATCTTGTAAGCCCAACCCATCTGGATTGCTGTTTTGGTCGTTAATCCCGCGGGCAATACTCACCACGTGGCCAGGAATGATCTGCTTATATCCCATAAGCTTTACCCTTACGGCATCCCCCACATGAACGCCCCACATTTTTGTCTCTTCAAAATAAGCATTTACCCAAAAGGAATCGGAGTCGATAACGGCAAGACGCCTTTGCCCCACCGTTACAAAATCTCCCACCCGTAAGTTAAGGTTTGTAACATATCCATTCACAGGGGAATAGAGCACAGAACGCTGAAGGTCGATCTTGGCCTTGTCCAGATTGGCCCTGGCCGCATTAACCTCTGCAACAGAAATGGCTGCGGTTGTGTTAAAATTTTCCTGCTCTTCTGCAGAAACAATTCCCCCCAGCCCCATGCGGCGGCGAGAATTCCTTTGGTTAATCTTAAGCTGTTCTTCAGCACGGTCAAGGCTAGCTTGGGCTGCCCGAACGGCAATTCGGAAACGAACCGGATCAAGCACAAAAAGAGGATCTCCCTTATGGACATATTGGTTATCAACGACAGGCAGGCGAACAACCGTACCTTCCACTTCCGGGGCAATATCTACCACATACACCCGCACGCGACCATCGCGTGTCCATGGGGCCAACATATAGGTTTGCCACAGCTCTATGGCTAAAAATATAGCCGAAGTTACAACAAAAAGGGTTAATCCAATACGAACGATCGCTTTAAACACTAACATAGTATCGCTTAAACTCTTTCCATAATAGAGATCGCCCTACAGATATTTCACCAACAAACAGACAATGCATGCATAAAGTGAGACTTCAAACAAGGAAAAATGCCAAAACCACCCAGCTAAGCCCAAGAGACGAATAAGGTTTCTGACAATGAGGAAAACAAAAAGCGCAGCAACTGCATACACAGCGACAGGGGCAATAAATACACCAAATATATTAAACTCACTCAACATCGTTTCCACAAAACATATCCTTGAAATATATTATGTTTTTGTGCCTGCTTATCATAACTCCAGAATGTTCATCACTCTAAAAAAGCCTAGCTCCTTGCTTCTTTGGCTAAAAAAGTTTTCCCTGTCACAAAAGAGGCTTGCACCCATTCGCTATGATAAAGTTTTTCCTTTATAATGGACTTGCTCTTCTCTACCAAATTACAATTCTAGGTTCTGCTGTGCATTTTTTGCAGGATCCTTCTGAACTGTAACAGTTTTTTTGCCATCTGCAAAAACCAGTATCAGTTTGGCCCCTGCTCGTATTCCCTTTGCGGCCACAACCATTTTCCCACTGATGTTTTTAACAGCCACATACCCCCGCGATAACACCGCTAACGGAGAGGTCGCCTCCAATACGGAAGAGGCTGTCTGTAAACGCGCCTGAGAGTGTCGTAAAACCATTTGTAAAAGTGAAGGAGCAAGCGAGCATCGTTGATATTTCCGTTCAGCCAGCTGCAAGCACCCTTGCATGGCGCCTTCAAGGCGAGCATGGAGAAGAAAAACTTTGTGCCTGTTGCGCTCTATTCCCTGAAAAGATCCGATAAGCTCTTTTCCAGATCTTTCCAGTTGCGTTTTTTTTCTTTCTATCAAAATGGGCAGAGCAAGACCCAACCTGTGGCTACGATCATCCAGACGCATGCGAAAACCCTGCAAAATCGCAGGAAGATCGGGCAAGGCGGACTCCATCCGGCTTAAACGCAAATGCGCCTGCTGCAAGGTTTTCCCTATTCCCCCCATCAACCGAGCCTGCTTTTGGGTAAGATCCGCCAGAAGATCTGTATAAATGGGCACAGCAATTTCTGCTGCAGCCGTAGGAGTGGGGGCCCTACGATCGGCAACAAAATCTATCAGGGTGGTATCTGTTTCATGTCCAACTGCTGAAATAACAGGGATATGAGAGGCCGCAACAGCCCTGACCACGGCCTCGTCATTAAAGGCCATGAGGTCTTCAAGAGAGCCCCCCCCACGAGCCACAATTAACAGGTCAACACGGGGTATGGCTTCTTTTTCTGCCATGATATTGAACCCCTCTACCGCAGCGGCAATTTGTTCTGCTGCGCCTGCACCCTGGACAGCGACTGGCCATATTATAAGATGTCGCGAAAACCGCCGGGCCAAAGTAATCTGGATATCATGCAGCACTGCCCCTTGCAGAGATGTTATAACCCCGATAACGTTCGGTAAGAAAGGAAGGGGGCGTTTATGCGCTTCATCAAAAATCCCTTCCTCGGCAAGCTTAAGCCGTAATCGTTCGATACGGGCCAAAATAGCCCCTTCACCAGCATAATCCAGCATATCGACCATTAACTGGTAAGATGAGCGTTCGCCATAGGAAGAAATTTTCCCTGTCGCAACCACTTCCAACCCATTTTCAGGTGTCAGCTTTAAGCGCGATGCCACGCCACGCCAGATCACGGCGGCAATCTTTCCTCCTTCATCTTTTAATGAAAAATACATATGGCCAGAGGAATATTTCTTGAACTCCGTAATTTCTCCCCTCACCCGTATTCGCCCAAACGCTCCTTCAAGCACACGCTTAATAGAGCCTGAAATTTCAGACACGCTATATTGCGGGATATTATCGGCTTCAAGTTGGGATGGGGGGGGAAATATCTCTTCGTTCATAGGGGCAGAATATGCTACATCTCTCTACCATTACCAAGAAAAGAATACCTGTTTTCTAAAATAATTTCCACTAGTCCTTAAGCATTGGGGAGAACATTATGAAGGTCTTGCTGGTTGGGTCTGGAGCACGTGAACATGCTATGGCAGCGGCAATTGCCCAATCCCCTTTATTGGAAAAGCTGTTTATAGCCCCAGGTAATCCAGGCACTGAATCCTTAGGGCAAAATATTCCCATTCAGGCTGAAGATGTTCCTGCCCTTATAAAATTTGCCCAGGCAGAAAAGATTGATCTGGTTGTTCCAGGTCCCGAAGCTCCTTTAGTGGCTGGCCTGGCCGATTTGTGTATTCAAGCTGGTATTCTTTGTGCTGGTCCTACCCAGCAGGCTGCACAATTGGAGGGAAGCAAGCATTTTACCAAAACCATTTGTGATTCTGCCCATATTCCCACCGCCCAATGGAAACAATTTACCAACAAGGTCGATGCCCTTTCCTATGCCCAAACACATCCCCTTCCCATGGTGATTAAAGCCGATGGACTTGCTGCAGGAAAAGGCGTCATCATTGCCTCCACCCGAGAGGAGGCTCTAGCAGCAATATCGGATATGATGGATGGCAAAACAGTTGGCCATGCGGGGCATTCCATCGTTATAGAAGAGTTTTTACAAGGGGAAGAAGTCTCCCTTTTTGCGTTTTGTGATGGCCAGAGTGCCTCTCTCATCGGGGCAGCCCAAGACCATAAAAGAATTGGAGAGAACGATACCGGCCCCAATACCGGAGGGATGGGAGCCATTTCTCCTCCACCTTTTTTTGACCATAAGGCTCAGCAAAAAGCCCTTCAAAGTGTCATTACTCCTATGCTTACGGAAATGAAACGCCGTGGTATCCCCTTTCGAGGTATTATTTTTGCTGGCCTCATGCTCACCCAAAATGGCCCGAAATTGATTGAATATAATACCCGTTTTGGTGACCCCGAAGCACAAACCCTTCTTATCCGTCTTAAAAGCGACCTTCTGGAAGCTCTTTATGGGGTAGCGCAAGGACACCTCCCCACAAAACTTGTTCAATTTTCAGAAGATTTTTCCGCCTGCATAGTCTTGGCAGGAAGAGGATATCCTGGGAAACCTGCCACAGGCTCGCCAATCACGGGCCTCCAAGAGGCCGCTTCTCTACCAGATGTCTTTATTTTCCAGGCCGCCACCAAATATAATGAGCACAATACCCTTATCGGCAATGGAGGGCGCGTACTCAGCGTTTGTGCCACAGCGCCAACGCTGCGTGAAGCCCTTAAAAAAGCCTACCAAGCGATTGAGAAAATCCACTGGCAAGATGGTATTTGGCGCCAAGATATTGGAGCAAAGGCTATGGCCCACTTTCATTCCGAGCCTCAACATCTTAACAACCCATAATCTCCCCTAGCATCATTATAATTCACATCCCCTGGCTGTGTCCCCTAGCTGTGAAAGTCCGCTTATGAGTTTGGCATGATCAGGAGATTGGAATATAAATTTTGAGCAGGTCTTCAGTGAGGATGAAGCGTTGTTAGGAGAACATCATCCCTTCTTTCCCCTTTTGGCCTAGCTCCCGCCAATGGTGAGAGCATGCTAGAATGGGAAGGGAGTTATAGCCGATGAAAAAGCCTTTCTCCAGTCAAACCGAAAGGGTGTTCTGCTCCATCCCACTATGATTTATGGTGCCGAAGGAGAAAATAACGTTCAGCGCCTCGCTCTGTTACTCAAGATTTTGCCTATCATTCCGTTACCCAAAAAGAGTCAATAGTGCACATGACAGCCAGAGGAAGGCTTGCTTTTCAGGGTTGAGGAAGCATTCTCGGATGAGGCAGGGTAATATTGAGAAGAGTTTTTATTATTTTTCAAACTCAACACTGGAACTTAAGCTTACCGGCTTTGCCCCATTACGCCTATAGGGTTTTACCGCTATTATCGTTATATCCCCCCGAAAAAGGATTCTGAAGCATACCCTCGATGAATTCTGTTTCATTGCCTGTCTTCTTATTGAAAGCCCACTTTAGCAAGCGTTCAGATTTTTTCACCCTTATGACAAGGGTTTTTCTGGTTTCCCTTCCCCTATGGCCAAGAACCAAACCGGCTGACCTCGAAAAGAGATCATGAACGGATAGACTACGGGATTGCCCAAGATGTTTAAAAAACCGAAGCCATTCCCTCGACAAAATAGTAATCACTGATGCCCTTTGGCTCCATGATGAGGGAATTATATGGTAAGAGAGTTATCGTGAACTCAGATAACCCCTTTCCCTTATACAACCAAACACTAGAGGTGCCGGGTTTTGCCACCCAAATGGAATACTAGCTGACAAAGAAACACCAGAAACTATAAGAAAATGTTTGTTACACCCCCCTTCTCCTCATAAATTAAGCAGAATAACACGCATGGGGTAAGTCCCCTATTTTAACCAATCATTGCTACGGGTTAGGGATACTTCAGCATGCGAGTAAGTGAGCGCGCAAAAACCCCACCTTTCATAACTCTTTTGGTGGAAAGCCTTTTGCTCTTTTTTACGAGGTTCTCTTCTCCATTGCCCTCTTGCGTATTTATGGCATACGTTCTGCGGCTCTAAAAATCATCCCTTGTTTAGGATCGTCTCTCTCAATCGTAAGCTTCTAGAGGCGAGAAGGTCTTTTCCAGGGCAAACCATTCCTTCACGGATAACCATTTAGCAGAATTGGTATGCGTAATAACTTCTCCAATCTGAGATATCACCCCGTCATCTACAGGAATACTCAGAATACCCTATCTGTCACCGAGACTTTCCGCACCCTCACAAAAGTAGCGCGACAGAAATAACGTGATAGACCCCTTAATGGAAAGATGAGCATGAAAGAAGAAAACGGTTGGCATCATTTTCTGCTTCCAAGAATAGTCCTTCCATACCGAGTCTCAGACCATCAGATGACAGAGGAAATCCTAGCCTTAGGCGCAAGCATGGCCTTTACAGACAACCCCTAAGGATCTGTAACGACTCTTCCTTGGAGAGAAAGCAGAATGGCCAGGGATCAAAAACCTGGTCACCCCTCTTCACTGTGTTTTAGGGTGTGTAAGGTAAGCACCATTCCTCACCGCCGCTTTTAAAAGGACAGTCTATTAGAATAGAACGAGTTTTATAAAAAACAAGATTGGATCTATTTCCCTGTTAAAATCCGCTCGATGAGTTCTTTTACTGTAGGGATATAACCATTGGCATAGAAGGGATCTTCTGCGAAACGCCAGGCATTTGTACCGCCAAACATAAGGTTATGGTCAGCTATCTCTTCACCACCATCACCTTCAATATGGGCAATCGTCTGCAGGGTTTTTTGAATACAGAAAGAACGAGGATCCGCCCGGCGCCCTGTTGTATAATTGGGCGCTTTCTGCTGCCAATTAGAAAAACGGCATTCCGAAAGACACCCCATACAATTGGCCTGATCTTGCTGAATTTCGTAGGCCTTTTCAGGAGCAACAAAAACTAGGGTCGAGTCGGGTGTTCGTAATGCCTCGGTAAACCCCTCTTTTTCCCATTCCTGTATTCGTACCACATCTTCAGGCGTGATAAAAACCAGCCTTTTTCGTGGGCCTACCCCATAGGGTACAGTATGAAGATCTGTAGGCTCAGAAGAATAGGCGACCTGTCTTTCTGAGCGCTCCCTGAGTTCTTGAATAAAGGCATTATTCACAGCTGAAGAATAAAATCCCGTAGGGGAAAAGCGATTTAAATACACATCCCCTTTCTTTAAGGTTCTCAAACGCCTTTTCCAAGCCATGGGAATGGGGCTTTCTTTTGTAAGAAGGGGGCGTGTACCAAACTGAAAAGCTACAGGGCCAATCTCTGGATTATCTAGCCAGTGTTCCCATTCCTCCAACCACCATACCCCCCCTGCCATAATAATAGGTACATCTTTTAACCCCAGAAGAGTCATGACCCGGCGCAACTCTACAACGCGAGGATACGCATCTTGAGGTTCTAGCGGGTTTTCACTATTAGACAGACCATTATGACCACCTGCCCGCCAGGGGTCCTCATAAACCACCCCTCCTAGCAGTTCCCCCGTTTTATGGTAGGAACGCTTCCATAATGCTTGAAAGGCACGGCCAGATGAGACAATTGGATAATAATAAATATTAAATTTTGCAGCGATATCTGAAAGCCTATAGGGCATTCCTGCCCCACATGTCAGGCCATGAACCAGACCTTTAGTCGATTCGAGGATACGCGTGACAATGGTTTCAGCAGCACCCATTTCCCAAAGGAAATTGGCATGCACCCGCCCCCGTCCCCCAGAAAGCTCATGAGCAATTTCAACCTGGGCAATCCCCCCTTCTACCGCATAATCAATCAATTCCAGCTGCCGCTCTCGGCGGGTCTTTGCCTTATAGATCTGCGGGATAATGTTCCCATTCCCATCATAACTATCCGCATTAACAGCTGAAAGGGTACCAACCCCCCCAGTCGAAGCCCAGTGCCCTGCTGAAAGTCCTGTAGAAGCAGAAATCCCTTTTCCACCTTCAATTAAAGGTAGAACCTCAATGCCTCCCATGCGAATCGTATTGATCGCTCTCATTCCCTTTTACGCCCCTTAGAGCAAAACAGACCCTTTGAAACCCCTATGGAGGTTATAACCCATACACAAACAAAACCAGCTTTGAATAGGGATAACAACCATAGGAATACCGCCTTTCCATACCCTTGTTACAATGGGTTATTCCCGTGTACGGGTAGGTTTGGCGCCAACTTCCTTGCTGATATCTTTACCGGTCTGCTGGTCAACAACCCGCATTGAAAGCTTGATTTTGCCGCGATCATCAAACCCGATAACCTTGACCCAAACCGTATCGCCCATATTAACAACATCTGTTGTTTTGGCCACACGCCCTGCGGCCAGTTCAGAAATATGAACCAAGCCATCACGCGCACCCATAAAATTCACAAAGGCACCAAAATCAGCTGTTTTTACAACCTTACCAGCATAAACCATACCCACTTCGGGTTCCATCGTTAAAGACTGAATCCGCTCCACTGCTTTTTGGGTTTGCTCTTCTGAGGTGGAAGCAATTTTCACAGTACCATCATCGCTAATATCGATTTTAGCACCGGAATATTCCACAATTTCGCGAATGGTTTTACCACCTGTTCCAATCACATCGCGGATTTTTTCTTTTGGCACGGTAATAATGGTAATGCGTGGTGCTGTAGCAGCAACCTGCTCCCGCCCCTCTGTAAGGGCCTTGGCCATTTCCTCCAGAATATGCATCCGCCCTGCACGGGCCTGCTCTAAGGCAATTTTCATAATTTCAGCCGTGATGGATGTAATTTTAATATCCATCTGCAAGGCCGTAACACCACGGTCTGTTCCGGCAACCTTAAAGTCCATATCGCCGAGATGGTCTTCATCACCGAGAATATCGGTAAGAACGGCAAACCCTTCCCCCTCTTTAATCAACCCCATGGCAATTCCAGCCACTGGGCGATGTAAAGGCACGCCAGCATCCATTAACGCCAGGGATGTTCCACAAACTGTTGCCATGGAAGAAGAGCCATTGCTTTCTGTAATTTCAGAAACAATACGCATTGTATAAGGGAAGCTTTCTTTTTCCGGCAGTAAAGGATGAATGGCCCGCCAGGCTAGTTTACCATGGCCAATTTCCCGCCGCCCGGGAGAGCCAATCCGCCCACACTCGCCAACAGAGTAAGGCGGAAAATTATAGTGAAGCATAAAGTTAGAACGGCTCTCACCTTCAAGCGCATCAACCACCTGCTCATCTTGGCTTGTCCCCAAAGTGGCCACTACCAGCGCCTGAGTTTCACCCCGGGTGAATAAGGCAGAACCATGCGCACGCGGTAAAACCCCTACTTCTGATATAATGGGCCGAACGGTAACCAGGTCTCGGCCATCTATACGATTTCCAGTTTCCAGAATTGCGGTACGAACAATATCGGCTTCCAGATCTTTAAGAAAAGGCAGAGCAGACTCTCCATCCAGCTCCTCACTATCCAGCTTTTCGATGACGCTTTTTTTAACAGCATCAATTTTTTCATGCCGTGCCTGTTTGGCTTTTTCCTTATAAGCTTTCATCAAAGGCTTACGAGCCAGAGATTCCACCCTCGCTTTAAGAGAAAGCTCTTCATCTGTTGGCTCTGGTAAATCCCAAGGCTGTTTTGCCGCATGTTCAGCCAAGGAAATAATAGCATCAATGACAGCCTGGCTTGCCTCATGGCCAAAAGTTACAGCCCCCAGCATTATCTCCTCACTGAGTTCCTTTGCTTCGGACTCAACCATCAGAACACCTTCTGCTGTGCCCGCCACAACCAAATCCAGCTGTGAAGTTTTCCGTTCTTCTAAAGTAGGATTCAGAATATAGGCGCCATCTTTATAGCCTACTTTACAACCGGCTACAGGGCCGAAAAACGGAATACCAGAAAGCGTTAGCGCCGCAGAACACCCGATCAGGGCTACGATATCGGGATCATTTTCCATATCATGGCTCAGGACTGTCGCAATAACCTGAACTTCATTTTTGAAGTTTTCAGGAAAAAGCGGCCGAATGGGGCGGTCAATCAGACGAGAAACGAGCGTTTCATTTTCACTGGGGCGTCCTTCACGCTTAAAAAAACCCCCTGGAATTTTCCCTGCAGCAAAGGCCTTTTCCTGATAGTTGACGGTTAGCGGAAAAAAATCCTGACCAGGTTTTACCGATTTTGCCCCCACAGCTGTACACAGAACAATGGTGTCCCCATAAGTTGCCATGACAGCGCCATCGGCCTGGCGGGCAATTTTGCCGGTTTCAAGAATAAGGGGACGTCCACCCCATTGAATTTCCTTGCGGTAGTAGTTAAACATATTCCTCTTTCATGCAGCATAAACAGTGATAGCTGATAGAGCTGGTTTTCTGTTCTGCTTATAGAATAAAAAATTTACCAAATAATTTTACTAAACAATTCATACTCTCAAGAAAATTCTGCCAAAATCCTACGGAACATCAGTTGTTCCTTTCTCAACGTCTCGGACGGCATGGTGGGACAATCTTTTAAGAATGCACCATGTGGCCTGAAACGCTGATACCTCATGAGATAAAGCGGATTTTCTCCAGAGCTGAAACAGGCTGACTTCACCACACTTACCCATCCCAATCAAGCCATAAAGCGTAAAGAATGTGTAACTGACCAAAGACAGCCTGCAAAATCTAAGGGGACCTAACCCAAAATTTACCGACGCAAGCCTAAACGCTGAATAAGAGCTTCGTAACGTGCAACATCTTTACGCTTTACGTAGTCCAGCAAACTCCGTCTGCGGCCAACCAGAATAAGCAACCCACGACGTGAGTGGAAATCCTTGGCATGGGTTTTTAAATGTTCAGTCAGGTTAACAATGCGCTCACTCAAAAGCGCTACCTGCACTTCTGGAGAACCGGTGTCTTTCTCACCTTGTTTATATTCCCCTATCAATTCCTGGCGGCGGTTCGCTGTAATCGACATCAATACTCTCCTTCATCTTTTCATATCTTTTATAAAATCCGATTCGGCTTGAGCCATCCCTCTTCAAGAGAGCACAATCCTATGACCTCTTGCCCATTCATTGCTCGAACAACCTTCCCCTTCTCTGGAGAGAGCTGTAGCAAACGGTCTTGTTGGAGATGGAGGTTTAAGGCCTGGCCATTTCTCAAACGCAACACTTCACCATCTGATAAAGACACCGCCGGGATGTCGGCCAGCGCGACTAAAACAGGGTAAAGTAATGACAGAGTCTGTTCTTTTTCTTCATTTAAAAGGATTTTGTCCAGTAAAATCGCATGGCTTTCTGAAAAAGGGCCAATATGCAGTCTCCTTAATGCCACAATATGGCCAACTGTCCCGCAGCTTTTGGCGATATCCCGGGCCAAAGCTCGCATATAGACCCCCTTGCCTGAGACCACCTCAAAAACCGCCAGATCTGCAGTGAGGCGCTCAATAAGCTTGAAACTGTCGATATAGGCAGGCCGAGCCACCATATCTAGCTCCTGTCCGGCACGGGCCAGCGCATAAGCCCTCTTCCCACCAACCTTTAATGCAGAATAGATCGGGGGAATTTGCATAATCGTTCCTTGAAAATTCTCAAGGGCCTTGTGGAGGTCATGATCACTGGGACGTTTATCGGAGACCGCAATCACTTTTCCTTCTGCATCGTCTGTATCACGTGCTTCCCCCATTTTTAGGGTAAATCGGTAAGTTTTCAGGCCATCCATAACGTAAGGGACTGTTTTTGTGGCTCGCCCAAAAGCAATGGGAAGCAAACCGGATGCCAACGGATCCAACGTCCCACCATGACCGACTTTTTTAGCATTAAAATATTTTTGCAATTGGCCTACTACCGCAGCAGAACTGATATTGAGCGGCTTATCCACCACAAGCCAGCCATGAATATCTTCGCCCCTCCGCCGTCTCATCGTTCTTTTATGATCACTACAAAATTCTCCCCAAAAGGCGCTATTATATTTATAATCGTATTTTATTTAAGACAAAACCCAACTTTGCCGATAAGAGTTCAAAAAGGGATATGCCAAGGTAACATGATTTACCCCTTCTGCTATAAGGCCTATTATCTTAAGGTCTATCTATAGAAGCTATCCTTACCTTGATGATCCCCCGTTGGCCAAAGATGACGAGTGGACAAAGATGACGAGTGGACAAAGATAATGAGCCTGCGATATATTTTTTAACCATCATGATAAAATTATTAAATTTTAGTTAATGTGAAAATAGACTATGAGTAAAATTTTATTTTGCACAAATAACCGGGTTATTATAAACCAAAATCTATAATTTTTTGTTTTCGGAATAGAATTATGCCTTCAACCCAGCCAGACTGGTCGTTAGATACCGCTTCAGGAAAGAATACGTTAGTTCTCTCAGGCGTGTGGTTAGCCAAGGCCAACAAAATTCCACCTTTCCCGGAAGATGGCTTCAAGGAAGCCCATCAAGGGGTTCCCGTTAATATTGATATGCACAATATACAAGAATGGGATACTGCTTTAATTGCTTTTTTATGGGAAGTAAAACAGGTGGCGGCAGATGCCCATCTTTCCTTCAACCATAGCAGCATCACAGACTCCGCCCGAAAACTGTTTGAATTGCTTCCTGACCACACCAACACCGTCCATCCAACAGAGCGTAAAAAACTCTCACCACTGGCGTGGCTAGGAGATGTCTCCCTTTTCGCGATAACAGAAATTGGTGCCAATTCCCTAATTTTTTGGCAAAGTCTCATGGGTCTTCACAAGGCCTTTTTACGAAAAGCCAAGCTACGAACAGTAGATATTTGGCAAAATCTTCAGGATTCTGGGCCATCGGCCTTGATTATTGTAGGGGTTGTCAATTTCCTGATCGGGGCCATTCTCGCTTTTGTGGGAACATTGCAGCTCCAGCGTTTTGCCGCCGAAGCCTATACCCCCAACATGATTGGTATTGCCCTGGTTAGAGAAATGACCCCTGTCATGACAGCCATTGTTATGGCTGGACGAACAGGCGGCTCTTATGCAGCCAGAATTTCAACCATGCTCGGTAACGAAGAAATTGATGCCTTAACAGTGATGGGAATTCCGGTTTCAGAATATATTATTCTGCCAGCGATGATCGGGCTTGTGTTTATGCTGCCCATTCTCTACCTTTTTGGCTGTCTTATTGGGTTAATTGGCGGCTATACCATTATTGCCATTATGCTGGGGAATCCGCTTATTGGCTATATCAATGCCATTTTAGGAGCTGTGACTTTCAGCCAATTTGTTTTTGGCTTTACTAAAAGTATTGTATTTGGCGCCTTTATTGGTATTTCCAGCTGCCGTATTGGCCTTATTGCCGGCAGAAGCGCTGCTGATGTAGGAATTGCTGCGACAAAGGCCGTTGTTGTGGGTATTGTTGGTGTAATTGCGCTTGATGCCGTTTTTGCTGTTATCGCTGATATGGTTGGAATATAATGACCGCCGTACCTAATTCTCTCCAGGCTGCCGAGAATTCTTCGCATAAAGACCCAGATATCATATTAAAAGTCCAGAATATGACCTTGGGATTCGGAAGTAAAATAGTACAGCATGATCTGAATTTTTCTATTAAAAAGGGTAGTATATTTGCCATTATGGGACCTAGTGGGTGTGGAAAAAGCACCGTCATGAAATCCATGATCGGCCTTTTACAGCCCAAAGCAGGAGCCTTTTTTGTTGGCGATAAAAATTTCTGGAAAACCCCTTTACAGGAGCGAGATAAAATTAGCCGTCGGTTTGGCGTGCTTTTTCAAAACCCTGCACTTTGGAGTTCTCTTACCGTTGGGGAGAATGTGGCCCTTCCCTTACAAATGTTTACAAAAATCAGCCCTCAAAATATCCGCAAACTTGTGGCCTTAAAACTGGCTCTTGTGGGGTTGGACTATGCGATTGACCTTTACCCTTCAGAACTCAGTGGGGGAATGCGTAAACGGGCAGGCTTAGCGCGTGCCCTTGCCCTGGACCCCGATGTGCTGTTTTTTGATGAGCCTTCAGCGGGTCTGGATCCGATTACCTCCAAACGGCTTGATGACCTTATCCTTAACATTCGCGATGGATTGGGTACCACCATTGTTATGGTTAGCCACGAACTGCCTAGTTTGTTTTCAATTGTCGATGACGGTGTTTTTCTCGATGCGGAAACAAAAACGTCCATTGGCTTGGGTGCACCAGAATATTTAAAAGAGCATAGTACCAATCCAATTATCTCGGCTTTCATGAACCGCGAACGTCTCGAAAATAACGAATAAAGGTAACTGTCTAATGGGATCACCAAATAAAACTACTGTTGGCGCTTTTGTACTGGGTGGGTTTATACTCCTTTTAAGCGTTATCTTCTTTTTTGGAAAATTTAATATTTTTTCATCGCCTTTCCGAGCCGCTGTTGTTTTCCAAGACTCTATCAGCGGCCTGAGTATAGGCGCCCCTGTGACTTTTCGTGGGGTAAAGGTAGGTTCTGTTCAAAGTATCAGCATTAAGTTTGACCGAAAAGCCCATACTGCCTATATTCCCGTTATTGTTCAGCTCGACCCTTCAAAAATTACTGTAACCGGCCGAGACAAGGATACGGAAAACGATTCTCCTATTCGGTTTTCCAGGCTTATTGAACTGGGCTTACGGGCCCAGCTCAATTTGCAAAGTTTTGTAACGGGCCAATCACAAATTAACCTTGATTTTGCAAGAGACGTTGCCCCTGTCTTTCATCCAAATGTTACCTCTCTTCCGGAAATTCCAACGGAACCTTCTACCTTCGAGCAGGTTACAAAACAGATCAGCCAACTCCCTTTACAAGAAATTTCCCATAACCTGGTTAATTCTCTTCATAGTATTAAGTCCCTCGCAGACAAGCTTGACACAACCCTACCAGACCTTTTGGCAAGCTTTAAAGGAACATCCGAGGAAGCTCACAAGGCCCTAAGCAAATCAGAAACCGTGATGGGAGATGTTAGCCAAAAGCTTGACTTAACATTGGTCAACCTCTCTCGTCTGGCAAAAAACAGTGATACCCAAATTAATGCGAGAGGGGCTGAACTTCATACCCTCCTTGTTACTTCAAACCAGACCATCAAGGATTCGCAAGTGGTGATCAAAGCCTTACAGGAAATCTCTTCTCCCCGTTCTACAATACGTATGAATCTCAATGCTGGTATTAATGATCTGGCCGCTACCGCCGCATCCCTTCGTGGGTTTGCCAATGAAATCGAACGTAACCCACAACTCCTTTTAATGGGACGCCGCCAATGATACACGTAAAACCCTTTAAAATTTTTTCCTTTCTGCTTCTTGGCGCTATAAGTGCGTGTGCCTCACCCCCTATTAAACTCTATACCTTGGGTTCGCCTGCTATTGCCACAGGGGCCCTGCCCATCTCCAGTAGCTCTACCGTGGTTGCCGTCAGTCGTGTCGCAGTGCCAAGTTACCTCGATACCGTTGATATTACTGTTCGGCGAGGTGTTCTTCTTGATCATAGCAGCGAAGGCCGACTGGCAAGCCGCTTTTCCATTGGGGCTACTGACCTGATCACTGCAAGGCTGGCCCAACGACATCTCAACCTATATGTAACAAGCCAGCCATTATTGGAGGAATATAACTATACGCTCCAAATTAATATTAACCGTTTTGACATCACTGAGGAGGGGAATGGAACACTCAGTGCGACTTGGGCTCTTATTCCCAAAAACCAGGCCATCCCGGTGACCCGCCAAAGTGGCAATTTCACTGCACACGGGCCAACGGCTACAGATGATGATACCGTAAAAATGGGGCAAAATCTCCTGACACAACTAGCGGACCGTATCACTTTACCATAAAAAACAATACGATTTTCTATCAACAATAAAGCCTCTTCCTTTTAGGAAAGAGGCTTTGTTTGTAAGAATTGAACTCAAGAAAGAAAGACCGTTTACTCCTCTAGCCTTTTACTTGTTTGTTCGTAATATCTCTCATCACTTTAGGATCTTTAAGCAAGGTTTCTACTTCCATTGCATAATCTAGCGAGGTATCAGGCTGAAAATGCAGCTCTGGAACAGTTCTTAACCGTAAAGTGCGCCCCAAAGAGGTGCGCAAAAAAGATGCCACCCGCTTAAGGCCAGGAAGAAGAACCTCCACATCCTTTTGCCCTAATCTAGAGACGAATACGGTTGCATGGTTAAGATCCGGTGAAACTCTGACCTCTGTTACAGTAATAGTCTCATTAACAAGGTCTGGATCCCGAAATTCTGTTTTAATAAACAAGTCAGCCAATATATGACGGATCTCCTCCGCCACTCGCAATTGCCTCTGGGAACGCCCAGAAGCCGTTTGCGAGGCCGACGACTGCCATAAGTCGTGTTTCATCTATTCTCTCTATCTGTCAAAGCTAATATAAATTTAAGCTGGAATAACTTCCATTTCATAGCATTCGACCACGTCGCCTTCCCGAATATCGTTATACCCAGTAAAGGATAAACCACACTCATAGCCACGATTGACTTCCCGAACATCATCCTTAAAGCGCTTAAGCTGGCTAAGTTCACCCTCATGAATGACCACATTATCCCTCAAGAGACGAACCCCACACCCACGCTTTACAACACCCTCGGTAACGAAACACCCGGCAACCTTACCAATTTTGCTAATTTCAAACACCTTGCGTATTTCTGCATAACCAAGGAATTTCTCCCTATGTTTAGGGGCGACCTTTCCTTTGATAAGCTGCTCAATATCATCTGCGACTTGGTAAATCACAGAGTAATAACGTATATCAACCCCTTCTGCATCAGCGAGCTCCCTCGCCTGGCTGGTTGCCCGCACGTTAAAGGCTATGATAATCGAATCTGAAGCCTTGGCCAGCTGCACATCACTTTCTGTAATTTGACCAACAGCGGAATTCACAACCCGCAATTTTACTTCTGCATGTTCCAACTTCAAAACCGTTGCCTGAATGGCCTCTGCAGAACCCTGAACATCAGCCTTAATCAGAACGACGACTTCTTTTTGTTCGCCAGCTTGAATACGCGCAAACATCTGATCCATTGTACCACGAGCAGCTGTTTGCTGAGCCGCTAGCTTTTCTTTTTTCTTGCGTTGGCGGAATTCAGAAATCTCACGAGCGCGGGTTTCATTTTCCACAACCACAAAAGGTTCCCCAGCAGAAGGAACGCCGGTAATCCCAAGCAGCTCAACCGGAACGGAAGGCCCAGCAAGCTTCTGCTGGCGGCCTTTATCATCCAGCATAGCCCTAACACGACCCCATTCTGTACCAGCCACAACAATTTCGCCTTGGTGTAAAGTGCCTTTTTGAACCAGAACCGTCGCAACAGGTCCACGCCCCCTATCCAAACGGCTTTCAATAACGGTTCCTTCTGCAACGCGGTTAGGGTTGGCTTTAAGATCGAGAATTTCAGCCTGAAGAAGAATGGCCTCCTCTAATTCTTTTAAGCCTACACGTTTTTTGGCAGAAATTTCTACGTCCTGTGTATCTCCCCCCATAGCTTCCACCACAATCTCGTAATTCAGAAGCTCTTGACGAACACGATCTGGCTTCGCATCAGGCTTGTCACATTTATTAATCGCAACAATAATAGGGGCATTAGCGGCCTTGGCATGCTTAATGGCCTCTACAGTCTGAGGCATAACCCCATCATCGGCCGCAACCACCAACACCACAATATCTGTTACCGAAGCCCCCCTGATGCGCATGGAGGTAAAAGCTTCGTGACCGGGTGTATCAAGGAAGGTAATCTTTTCCCCATTTTCCATTGTCACCTGGTAAGCCCCAATATGTTGGGTTATTCCACCAGCTTCCCCTGCTACAACATCGGTTGTCCGCAAGGCATCCAAAAGTGAGGTTTTTCCATGGTCAACATGGCCCATAATGGTAATGACAGGAGGGCGTTTCTTGAGCTGATCAGGGGTATCTTCAATCCCCTCAATCCCGATTTCCACGTCACTCTCAGCCACCCGACGAACCCGATGGCCAAATTCTTCTACCACGAGCTCTGCAGTATCGGCATCAATAATTTGTGGCCCTGTCGCCATGACCCCCATCTTCATAAGGGCTTTAATAACCTCACCCTGGCGAGCAGCCATACGGTTAGCCAACTCTTGAACAGTAATTGTCTCAGGTAAAACCACCTCACGAACCACACGAACCTGATCGGAGCGTAACCTTTCCAGCTCAGCCTGGCGACGCTCACGCTCCCTTTGCCTGCGAACCGAGGCCAGAGAACGCGTCTTGTCATCATCTCCATCAATAGCAGCCTGCACATCTATACGACCCAGGCGTTTCCCCTCACCACTCCGGCGTGAGCCATTGGATTTTTTTGCGGGTGCACCACCAGCCTTGCGCAAAGAACCCCGGCCTTCTTCATCAAAGTCCTGGTTCTTTGGAGCCTTCATCCGTAAAGTCTCTGCATGAGCACGTACCTTGGTCGAAGCACTTTCTCCCCCATCATTCTCCATGGGTTGGGATTTGCTCCTAGCTTTGACAGCATTCTTATCGGCCTGGATTACTGAAGGAGTGGCAGGCATGATGGCCCGTTCTGCTAACGGCCTTAACCTTTTTGGCCGAGGAGCTAACGTTATTTCACCCAGCTTTGCGCCTTCATCATTTTCAGAGAACTGGCTCTCTTCACCAGGCTGGGCAGAACTTTCTCCCTCATCAGTAGATAAGTCTTTACTGACGCCCTCAGACATTTTTTCTGAGAGATCTTTCTTTTCAGAAACAGCTTTGGCGGCAATTGACGGAGAAGTTTCTTCTTCAACAGAAGAAGCAGAAGAAAAAACCTCCTCTTTAGAGAGGGCAGACTGCTCTTTTTCTCGTTTTCTTTCTTCTTCCGCAGCGGACAGAATAGAGATCTTCTCCTGCTCCAGGCGCTCTTCTGCACGCTTTTGCGCCTCTTTCTGCTCTTCAAGCACGCGTTGACGTGTCGCAAGCTCTTCAGCTGTCAGGGCTCTGGCCTTTCCATTGTTTTTTGAAAGCGCCGATAACCTTCTTCCCCCCGCTGCTGCAGGGGGAACACTCCGTTTTTTTCTAACCTCTACCTGTACAACCTTCGACCGCCCGTGGCTAAAGCTCTGCCTTACAGAACCAGCATCTACCGTATGGCCCGCTTCCCTTCCCTCGAGAGTTGTTGGGCGTAAAGACAAACGCCCCTTAGCTTTTTCTTGGTCTTTACTTTCACTCATATTCTCTGCCTGTTCTCATCCTGGTGGGAGGCCCTTCTTTTACCAAGAAAACTAGCCAACCAGCCCAATATAGCGTTCCACCTCACCTTGGAGTTGATCTGCCAAGGTACCCTTCAAAATTGCTGCGTGCACAGCATGCTCTCGCCCAAATATTTTTCCTATTTCCACAGCGGGTATGACGGCTACAACCTTAATTTCTGAATGCCCTGAAAGCACCCTGTTACGCTCTGCTGCACTACCATCGCTGGCCTGTATAACCAGGTTTGCCCGCCCTTGAACTACCCACTCCCGAACTTTTGTAAATCCACTGACTGCCTGGCCTGATTTACGGGCCAAACCAATTTTTTCCAGAATTCTTCCCAAAAAGCCTTTTTTTAAAATCTCTTCCAAATTTTCTGGCAGAACAACCCTACGCTTTGCTACCCTATCAAACGCTTTTTGTTTAAGGGCAGTATGCAATATTTCTCGCGTGGGATTCAACCAAAAACCTCTTCCTGGCAACTTTCTGCTAAAATCAGGAACCACTACCCCTTCAGGGGAGATGACGAACCGTAACATCTGCTCTGGTGGCAGAATGTCTTTTGTAACAATACAACGGCGCTCAGACTTTTTCTCTCGTTGCTGCGTTAAAGACATAAGCTTTTCTGCTGTTAGGTCAAGACCCATTCTGGTTCCTGTTTTCTTTTTTACTGATAATATTGATAAATCCCTATTTTTTTATGACGTCCCCTCTTCTGACTCAAACCAGCTGGCACGGGCTGCCATAATAATCTCATTGGCAATTTCTTGGGAAAATGCCTCTTCCCCCACAATTTCCAGCAATTCATCGCTGGCCAAATCACCAAGATCATCAAGGGTTTTAACCCCCTTCCCTCCTAATGTTACAAGCATTTGCGCCGTAAAATGCTCAATAGCGGCCACCTCATCAGTAACACCCAAGGCTTTGCGTTTATCATCGAGCTCTTCTTCCTTTTTAACAAGGAAGGCCTCGGCCCGTTGCACCAGTTCACCCGCCAGGGTTTCATCAAACCCTTCAATTTCTGCGAGCTCTTCTGGAGGAGAAAAGGCTAATTCCTCAATTGTATAGAACCCCTCTGTTACCAGAAGCCCTGCGATAACATCATCGACATCCAAGCTTTCAACAAAGAGTTTTGTCCTTCGCATGAACTCTTCCTGGCGACGCTCAGATTCTTCAACTTCTGTTAAAATATCAATATCCCAGCGAGTAAGCTGGCTTGCCAGACGCACATTCTGCCCCCGCCGCCCAATCGCTAAGCTGAGCTGCTCATCAGGAACAACCACTTCAACCCGGCCAGCCTCTTCGTCCATAACAACCTTACTCACCTCTGCCGGAGCCAGGGCATTCACCACAAAAGTGGCAGGATTCGCATTCCATGGCACGATATCGATTTTCTCCCCTTGAAGTTCCTGCACAACGGCCTGCACACGTGTACCTTTTACCCCAACACATGCCCCGACAGGGTCAATAGAAGAATCTTTGGAGGTCACAGCCATTTTGGCACGAGACCCTGGATCCCGCGCAACAGCCTTAATTTCGATAATTCCGTCGTAAATCTCTGGCACTTCCTGGGCAAAAAGCTTTGCTAAAAAGGCTGGATGAGTGCGGGAGAGAAAAATTTGTGGTCCACGGGACTCATTGCGCACATCATAAATATAAGCCCTTACACGATCGGAGTTGCGAAAACTCTCACGAGGGATAAGCTCATCTCGACGAAGTAATGCTTCTGCACTCCCAATCTCAACCATCAGGTTCCCGTATTCCGTGCGTTTGACAGTTCCGTTCACCACTTCGCCGACCCGATCTTTAAAATCTTCATATTGTTTCTTGCGCTCGTACTCCCTAACGCGTTGAACAATAACCTGTTTTGCTGTTTGAGCAGCGATTCGTCCAAAATCAATTGGGGGCAGAGGGTCTACCAAATATTCCCCAACTTCAATTTCAGGTTGAAATTTGCGAGCAATGGCCACAGGTATCTGCGTATCTTCGTTTTCAGCATGCTCTACCACCTGGGTCCATCGAGAAAGGCGAACCTCGCCTGTTTTGCGGTCTATATTGGCCCGAATATCCTTTTCGTGGCCATATTTTGCCCGCCCCGCTTTTTGAATGGCTTGCTCCATGGCTTCAAGAACTTCTTCTCGGTCAATGGATTTTTCCCTTGCGACTGCTTCAGCAACAAAAAGGAGCTCCGGACGAACAACAGACGTATCCATAATACCTCTCACTTAACAAATGACAGCCTATTTACAACAAGTAAGGCTGATTTAGTTTTTCTTGACCCCAACCATTCGTGACGACGCTTCTATTAAATCATCCGTTAGCACCAAACGTGCCTTACGGAGGTTTGGAAATAAAAAGGAAACAGTCTCTCCATTGTCAAGGCGCAAACTGACCTGCTGATCCTCTACTGAATAAATATAACCCCTAAACCGTTTACGCCCTTCTATTGGCAATTCCAACTCCACCTTGGCAATATGGCCAGCAAAACGCTGCCAATCCTTCAGGCGCACCAAAGGACGGTCTATTCCCGCAGAAGAAACCTCCAGATTCCAAGCTCCTGGAAGGGGGTCTTCGACATCCATAACAGCCCCTACAGCATGGCTAATAGCCTCACAATCCTCTATAGAAATCAGGGACCCATCGGCTTTATCCGCCATAATCTGAATGGTGGGCACTTCTTTCCCCAAGACAGAGACTCGTACCAGTTCGTACCCCATATCTTCCAAAGTGGGAGCAACAAGATTTGCAATATCTCTTTCTAGGCCAGTCTGGCTAATCAAACTCTTACTCACAATAAAAAAGGTGACCATTTGGCCACCCCCCAACAACACGGAAAGTAAATTTTGGTTAGTGTAGTCTATTTCATCCTAATTTACAATATATTTGCAATCTATTCTGGGGTATGACCTATAAAAACTCTTAAAGAATCCAAAAACCCCAGAATAAAGTCGAACAAAAGCTAAGATAGACTAATTATTTTTAAACAAAAGTCTATCAAGAGAAATGGAACAACGAGGATAAATAAAGAACATAAGAAAACCACCTGCAATGGCAACATTCTTCCAGAAATGCTCCATGGCATCGAGATGGGGCATCATTTCTGTCATTGTCCAGTATTGATGGCCTGTCACCGCTGTGACCACAGAGTAAAGCGTAAAGAGCAGCGCTAACCAACGGGTGCAAAGACCAAGAACAAAAACTGTCCCTAAGCCTAGCTCAATAACAATGGCAGCGACAGCTGCAATTGCTGGCATAGGAAGATGAAGGGACTCCATATACCCTGTTGTACCAGCAATACCAAATACGGCAAGCTTTATATAACCAAAATAGACGTATAACCATCCAAGCATTAGCCGCGCCAATGCCTTTAAAACGTCAGAATCTCCCATTAATTCTCTCCCTCAATATATCTTTAAACAGAAACTGAACGGGCTTAAACCCAAAAACAAATGCTCAACTCTCAAAGTCTGAGTATTTTGACGTCTTGAATTTATTTACTTTATAGTCAGTCGTATAGAGCACCTTTCTCTTATTATTTGTTTTATTCATTTTTTTGACATGAAAGACACAGTTTTAGAAAAACTACAAACGCTATTTTTCCATTTCCTCTTCCATAACACTTTTTCGTTCAATAATTTTAGGCCTTCTCCCGCGCCATCTCCCTAAGAATCGCCGATAAAATTCCGCCCTGCCGATAATACCCAACCTCGTCTACAGTATCGACCCGGCTAAGAACCGAAACTGTTTTTTTGCTTCCATCGTCATAGGTTATGGTAACCGACAACTCCTGACGCGGCTTTAACTGTTCTGGTATATCAATATCAAACAGCTCTTTACCGGTGAGCCCCAATGTTTCTGCTGTCATCCCATCTTTAAACGTTAATGGCAAAACCCCCATACCCACCAAATTAGAACGGTGGATACGCTCAAAACTTACGGCAATAACGGCCTTAACCCCCAATAGAGCCACCCCTTTGGCAGCCCAATCGCGAGAAGACCCCATTCCATATTCTCGTCCACCAATCACCACTAGCGGGATTGCCTCTTTTTTATATTCCATCGCCACATCATAAATAGGCGCAACCCTCCCATCGGGATAATGGCAGGTAATTCCTCCTTCACGGTCTGCTACCATACGGTTACGAATACGAATATTGGCAAAGGTCCCCCGCATCATAACCTCATGATTCCCTCGACGAGATCCGTAAGAGTTAAAATCCTTCTCTTGCACATGGTGGTTTTGAAGGTAAATCCCAGCTGGAGAAGACTTTTTTATGGAACCTGCGGGTGAGATATGATCTGTTGTAATATTATCACCCAAAAGAGCAAGAATACGGGCCTGTCGAATAGAATTCTGAGGAGAGGGCTCAAAGGTAATCCCAGTAAAATAAGGAGGATTACGCACATAAGTTGAGTGATCATCCCATGGATAGGTTTCTGACCCCTGAGCCACTTTGAGAGATTGCCACTCACGCGTGCCCTCAAATATACGACTGTAACGATTCACAAATTGCTCACGCGTGATGGCCTTAGCCATTAACTCTTCTATTTCCTGGCGGCGAGGCCATAAATCCTTAAGATAAATGGCTTTTCCTTGGGAATTATAGCCTAGTGGTACACGGGTAATATCATCTGTCATGGTGCCAAGAAGGGCATAAGCTACCACCAAAGGCGGACTTGCCAAATAATTCGCCCTAACATTTGGAGAAATCCGTCCTTCAAAATTACGGTTCCCCGAAAGAACAGAGACACCAACAAGGTTATGGCTTTCTATGGCATTTATCACGGGTTGGGGTAAAGGTCCGGAATTGCCAATACAGGTTGTACACCCATAGCCCACCACTTCAAAACCCAATGCATCGAGGTCATTTTGTACCCCAGCCACCTGCAAATAATCACTCACAACCTGCGAGCCGGGCGCAAAAGAAGTTTTAACCCACGGCTTTGGTTTAAGCCCCAAGGCACGAGCCTTTTTGGCCACCAGACCCGCAGCCAATAACACTGCAGGGTTAGACGTATTCGTGCAAGAGGTAATGGCTGCTATGACAATAGCCCCATGTTTTAAGGCATAATTTGCCCCTTCTACCGGTACTTCTTTGCCTTGCTCAGCCCCGAGGATATGATAGTCTTTCTCCAAGACCTTCTTAAAGGATATAGCAGCCTGACTAAGACCAACCCTATCCTGTGGCCTACGAGGGCCTGCAAGTGATGGTTCAATACTTCCTAGATCAAGCTCGACCACATCAGTAAAAACAGGATCTGGGGTCTCTGTATTTCGAAACATCCCTTGCGCCTGTAAATAGGCTTTTGTTAAGGCGATGCGGTGGGTATAACGACCTGTTTGGTAAAAATAGTCCAGCGTTAGGGCATCAATGGGGAAAAAACCACAGGTTGCCCCATATTCGGGAGCCATATTGGCAATGGTTGCCCTATCCGGCACGGGCAAATGATCAAGGGCTGAGCCAAAAAATTCAACAAATTTTCCAACAACACCTTTTTTTCTTAAAATTTCTGTCACCGTTAGAACAAGGTCTGTTGCCGTAACCCCTTCCTGTAACTGACCTGTCAGCTTAACGCCAATCACATCGGGAATAAGCATGGCGATCGGTTGACCCAACATGGCCGCTTCAGCTTCAATACCCCCAACGCCCCAACCCAAAACCCCCACCCCATTCACCATGGTGGTGTGGCTATCCGTTCCAAATAAGGTATCAGGATAAGCATATGTTTTCTGGGCACTTTCTGCCACCCATACAGCCTGCGTCAGATACTCCAAATTCACCTGATGGCAGATCCCCATACCCGGTGGAACAACCCTAAAATTCTGAAAGGCCTCTTGCCCCCAGCGCAAAAAAGCATAACGTTCTGCGTTACGTTCAAACTCAAGGGCAACATTCTTCTGGAGGGAATCAGAGCTTGCAGAATAATCAACAATCACAGAGTGATCGACGACCAAATCAACAGGCACCAAGGGGTTTACTTTCTGGGGGTCGCCTTTTAAATGTTTTATCCCATCACGCATGGCAGCCAAATCAACCACCGCGGGCACACCTGTAAAATCCTGCATCAGAATACGAGCGGGCCTGAAGGGAACTTCCTGATCACTATGGGCTTGCTTTTGCCAGTCTGCCAAGGCTTGGGCATGCTCAACAGTATAGATTTTTCCATCCTCATACCTTAGGATATTTTCCAACAAGACTTTGAGGCTAATCGGTAACCGATTTATATCGCCTAAATGCCGTTGGGCTTCCTGTAAAGAGAAATAATGGTATGGTTTTCCATCTACTTCCAAAACCTGACAGGTTTCCAGCTTATCCCGACCCACAGATTGCATTAGTATGCTCCCCTTAAGATTTCATTTTTATATTTGGCATGCGCCTAGCAAAAACGCAAAGACCCTATACAAGACCTTGCTTGCCGATTACTCTCCTTATGCCACGACTTTGTTTCTGGCCAAACCTGTTTTTTTGTCTCTATTTTTTTACAAACTTTTCAACCTCATACTGGTGGAAGATCATCTTTTCCTTTTTGTTTTCTTTTGTTTTTCGAGAAAATAGAGTACCTTAAAAAGGGTCTTCTACACCCTTTAACTTAAACACCCTTTATTTATGACTGCTTTTCCTCGCCCAAAAATATTGCATACTGCGACATTAAAAGTTGAACAGGTTACTCTATTCCGCAACAACACTCCCCTTCTCCACAATCTTTCTTTCCAGCTTTCAGCGGGGAGTATCCTCTATATTACGGGCCGAAACGGAATTGGAAAATCTACTCTTTTACGGGCTATCGCAGGGTTTATTTTACCCCAAACGGGTTCTATTAGCATTGATGGAACCGTAAGAGCAGCCAACCCTTTTCTTTACACCAGCCAACTGAGTTATCTCGGCCATCTGGACAGCCTTAAAAAGGCCTTAACCCCTACGGAAAATTTTCTTCCCTTTTGCCCAGATCGCCCCACTATTTTAAATGCCCTAGAACAGCTGAATGTACACAATCTGGCAGATATCCCCATTCATCTTTTATCCTCGGGCCAAAAACGGCGTGTCGCCCTTTGCCGGCTTTTGCTAGTGCCCAAAAGCCTGTGGCTTCTCGATGAACCCAATGTTGGGCTTGATACCAGTACCGCAAGCCTTTTGGGTAAGATGATAGAGCAGCACCAACAGCAAGGGGGTATAACCATTGTAACCAGCCATACCCCCTTGCCTTTTAAAAACACCCAAACCCTGGAACTGGCACCCTACACCCTTCATACTCCTCCCCTTTCGCATTTTTCTGATTTTTTGTCATGACCCTCCCTCAATTCATCTTCTCTCTTTTACAGCGAGATAGACGCCTTACCTGGCAACAAGGGACCGATACATTAGCGGGCATCCTGTTTTTTATTATTGCAATCACTCTCTTTCCGTTGGCTTTAGGGCCCTCCCCAACCCTCCTCCACAGAATCGCTCCTGGAATTTTATGGGTTTGTGCCTTATTGGCCAGTTTATTCCCCCTTGAGAAAATCTTCACCTCAGATTATGAGGATGGCACGCTTGAACAGCTCTTATTGCTAGGTTACTCCCCAGCCCTTATTGCTGCTGTAAAAATGCTCTCACATTGGCTGCTAACAGGAGTACCCCTTCTTATTATAGCTGTACCCTTGGGGATCATGCTCTCCATAGACCTTTCAGCCTTACCCATCCTTTTAACGGGCCTGGGCGTGGGAACCATTTGCCTCTCCCTCTTGGGTGGTACAATTGCCAGCCTTACCTTAGGAGCAAGAAAAAGTAGCCTGCTTTTGCCTTTATTGGTTCTTCCACTGGCAATTCCTGTTCTTATTTTTGGCGCATCGGCCTTAGATGCCGCCCAAAATCACTTGCCTTACACTGCCCAACTGGAATTGCTAGCCGCCTTGCTGGCACTTATGCTCCCTTTATGCCCTTTAGCAGCGGGAGCCGGGTTAGCTGCAGCATTGGAATAACATTCTCTCCTTTTCGCTCTAACGCGCACACCCCACCAGCTAGAAAGCCTGCTAAGTAAACGCGAGGGCTCCTAAAAAAGAACCTTCCCCAACCCTCCTCCAGGGCCCCTCAATCCTTCTTTCTCCTGATCTATTTTGGCTGGTAAAGCCTATTTTTCCCGCCGGACGGAAACATCTAACAAAGACATGCGATCCTTATGGCGTTCCCAATACCCCCGCACGTATCATCTCTAAAATTCATCTCTAAAATAAACAAAGGCGAAAACAGTCGTTTCAAACATCCCTACTATTAGGGCACAATAATGAGAGAATAAACCCCGTTGGCCTTCTCTTCCTCCCATGTCTGAACATGCCAACGTAAGGAATAATGCCCAACGGGTAGCTGCAATTTGGTTCTTAACGCCTTATAATCATCCGATGGAACCATAGTCAGCAACTGTGGTGGCCCCTTGGCCTCAATAAGTTCTACCCGGCTTTTAAAAGGATTAAATTTTTCATTAAAATAGAACGTTAAAATAGGATGATGAAGAGAAAGAGGCACCTGAGAAGTGGGCACAACCTTGACAAGCTCTATTGCGCGAGCTGAATAAGGGGGAAACACACCTAACCCGATGCCCACTAAAAAAACCAAAATCCCAGTTATTTTATTATATCCTGGCAATATATAGCTCCTCATTCCATTCTCACCTCTATGGGAAGCCCTAACTCTTATAAGAGGCCCTAACCTACCGATAGCAAGAGAGCCTCTTTCCCCTATCAGGTCTGTTTGGGAAGGGCATGATAATGGGTAGCCATATATTTTTCAGCCATGGCCCCAAAAATAAGCCCCATACCAACCCATAACACAGCCTGCATAGCAAAAGAGGCTATCCGAAAAGACCACAACACAAGGGCTGAAAAATCAGGCGGCACTTCGACCATAGGTGGTAAAACCCGCTGCAACACACCAACCAAAGCCAGATAAAGAATCCCGCCTGCAATTGCTGCATTCCATGAAGAGAGAACCTGCCGCAGCTTTAAGAAAAAAATCCCCCCAAAAATGGCGGAACAAAAAGAAAATAACAGCATTTCAAAGTAGCTTGCCGTACGAATTCCTATTGTCGCAGCCAACCCAACAGCAGGCGGATTAGCAGGATATTTTAGACCAGGCACGAGGACAAAGACCAAAAAACCGGCCATACCCAACAGCAAAGAAACCATTCTTACGGAAAGGGCATTGCCAAAAAAACGCCCGTAGAGCAAGGCAAACCCAATCGAAAAAACACCCCCAAAAGCAACCCCGTAAACAGCGACAGCCACAAACAGACCCAATGTTTTCTGAACACCCCGGCTCACCGGCTCTTCCTCTGAGACTTCAGAAGGGGATGGCTGAGTGTGCATCTTCTCCTCCCCATATCCCTCATGATGATGGGAATGAGAAGGTCCCCCATGAGCGTGCAGCTCTTCAAACTGGATGGCTTTTGTAATTTGCGGCTCACCAAACCATACTGCTACCAATACCGCAAGGCAGGCTGCTAAAAATCCCGATACCATGCCACGTGCCAATAGCGCCCCCATACTTCGGGCCCCTTTCTTTAACAGGAACAAAGACTGTTAGCAAAAAATATTAGTGGCAAGGAAATCCTAGAATATGGCGCCCATCATGAACAAACTCATGAATATAATGGCCTGAAACAACGGCTGTTGCCCCTTGCTCGGCCCCAACAAAATAAAGAAGGACTGTAAACAAAACGAGGGAAAATAGTGCCCAGGGCATAACCTGACGTAAAGGAATGGTGGGTAAAATGTCTTGTCTAGATACGGCAGAAGATTGAAACATATAGGCTCCTAACGGGGGAAATGCGCCCCAAAACAAACAAATAGACAAAAGGGCATAAAAGGTCTGGCTAGGGTGTAGGTATAACCCATACAGTGGCGCGGCCGCACCAAAATATTCGTCTTCTCTTATGTATATGATATTAGACTGTAACTGATAATCCTTTATCTCACAAGGATAAACCCTTTTAAAAACCCTAAATCCTATTACCCGAAGCTTCTGGAATAACCTCGCCTTCTCACCACAAGTATTTCTCAAAATATGGCCCACAGCACCTTCTGCCGTTGAAGTGTTAGGAGCGCTGTTTTTTAATATGGAGGCTACGGGGTAATCCCTTTTACTGTTTGACAGACCTTTGCGGATAACTATGGGATGCGATTGGGGTTGTAAAATCTGTTAAAGCAGCTTCTGATCGTTATGCCCCAGTGAATAATGAAGATGCGATCGAAACCCATAGAGCGCTAGGAGCTACTCTCCTTTTGGTGACAGAGAATATCCATTTATAAAGAATTGTTAGACAGAGGGGCGTTTTTTGCTGATCTCTTGAGCTGATCAGGAATACCTTACTATCTCCTCATTTCCCTATCACTTGTGGAAAGGGGTAACACAGCAGTTGGTCATTACGATATTTTCTTTTATTTTGCTGCTTCTCTTTTCTGTTCTGTCTCTCCGTCTTTTTCTTTTTTTACGGATTTCACTTTCATGGTTGTATTGCATCTCATCTCAGCAGCTCCTACCTTGGCGCTTAAAAAAGGCATTTTTTCAACCCCGATGGATGAAGCACTCATTCCCACAGCCAGTTTCCCCAAAAACAAAAGGTCTTCTCTTATGGAAACTGGGCCTTTTCAGAGCTATTGCAGCCCTTATCGCAACGCAGAGCAAACCGCTCATTGGCTAGAAATACCCTCTTCCTGCACAAACGCCCTTGCGGATTGCTCTTATGGTACATGGGGCGGAATGCCTCTAAAAACCATTGCAGATCAACACCCAACAGACTATCAAAAATGGCTTCAGCAAAGCGACTTTATACCCTCCCAGGGTGAAAGCCTATTTCATGTGCAACAACGCGCCATACAGTGGATTCATACCCTAACCACGCATGACTTCCCATCCCAAAAAACAATTATGGCTATTACTCACCCTGCCATAATAAAAGGCCTTCTTTGTGAGGTGCTGCAATGCCCTCTATCCCCAAACTTTCCGGTAGACATTGCCCCTTTAACAGTTAGCAGCCTCACCCACCGGCGAAAATGGCGTATTCATCAAGTCAGCACCCCACTTCTATAAAACCCCCACACCTATAAAACAATGAAGGGACTTTCCCAACTCCCTAGCCCTAGCCCTAGCCCTAGCCCTAGCCCTAGCCCTAGCCCTAGCGATATTTGGCCTCTGCTGGCGGTAAGGCAAGGGGAAATTGACACCCACAAAAAAGCCAGCCCTGTTGTAAGGCTGGCTTCTCGCTCGTCAACACTCTCATAAAAACAAGAGTTAACTAAATTGAAGATATCCTTCCAGGCTCTCTGGCCCCTTACCATACCAATATTTCATATCTGCCATTGGACGAAGGGGAAGATGCTCGCGAAAACGCTGCACCAAATCAGGATTGGTAATAAACGGACGCCCGTAAGCTACGGCATCTGCCTTTCCTTCATCTAGGATTTTTTGGCCCATTTCTTCTGTATAATCACTATTCAAAACCAGCGGCCCCTTAAATGCTTTTTGGATATCAGGCGCAACTGGCGGATGCACCCCTCTCCCAAATGTGCCATTAGAGCCTGGTTCTCTCAGTTCCAAAAATGCAATTTTATGGGCAGAAAGTCTTTTAGCTGCCTCGGTAAACAAAGGTACGGGCTTGTTATCATACACACCTTGAATCGGCTCATTCGGCGAGAGCCTTACCGCTGTGCGATCTGCCCCAATGGCATCCACCACAGCACCGGTGACTTCATCTAGCAGGCGTACACGGTTTTCCACCGAGCCACCATACTGATCACTCCGGAAATTAGACCCCTCACGAAGAAACTGATCAATCAAATACCCATTCGCTGCGTGAATCTGCACACCATCAAATCCGGCTCTCATGGCGTTTTTAGCAGCATTGGCATAATCATTTAAAATACGGGGAATTTCCTCAACCCCCAAGGCCCTAGCGCGCTCATAAGGTTTTTTTCCCTTATAGGTATAGGCATAATCTGGAGCAATGGTCGCCGAGGCGGAAACCCCTGGTTTTCCATCCAGAAAATCTGGGTGAACGATACGGCCCATATGCCATAGCTGGCAAATAATACGCCCACCAGCCTTATGGACGGCCTCTGTCACTGGCTTCCACCCCTCGACCTGCTTGTCATTCCAGATCCCTGCTGAATAGGGCCAACCAGCCCCTTCAACACTAATCGGGCTTGCTTCTGAAATAATAAGGCCTGCCCCGGCCCTTTGTGCGTAATACTCCACCATAATAGATGTGGGTACAAACTCGTTTGTCGCACGCCCACGCGTAAGCGGCGCCATAAATATACGATTTGCTGCTGATATGGCACCCACCTGTATAGGATCAAATAAACTGGGCATCATTCTTCCTTTAAAAATAGAACTATTAAAAATAAACTCTACTACGTATTTTGATTGCTCTCCCCTCATTAACAAGAGGGCTTAAACAAAAACACAGAGAACTCTTGCATTCCATCAGCGTTTCTCTTCCCTCCTTCTTAAGGAGCTTTGGTGAGCCAGGCTGTTTAAGAAGCACTGTTTAAAGGGCTCGGTTGATTTGTCTTTTCCTGCTCGTTTCATTATCCAGCTCATTCTAAAAACTTCCCTCTGTTCTGGGGCTTACGGTTTAGGCCCATGCTCTTTGAACCACTCACTACCGATCGCATTGCCCTATTCCTGTGGTGGATAAGGGTTGCTCCAAGAAGGAGGGGGTGGGAAATGGGAATGTTTTTGGCCCAATTGATCCATAACGTAATGGATGGCCGTAAGAAGCTGCTGATCCTTACCGTTCAAGACCTCTTGAGGGGTATTTTCTACCTCAATATCAGGTTTTACACCTTGGTTTTCAATCACCCATGTGGAATTTAATCCATAGATGCTTTCTTCTGGAATGGTAATATAGCCACCATCCAACAAAGGCCATTCTCCCCTAATACCACGTACACCCCCCCAACTTCTCTTGCCAATGACAGGGCCAAGACCATAGGCCCTGAAATAATAGGGAAATATATCCCCATCAGAAGCAGAATATTGATTGATCAATACTGCTTTAGGACCATTAATTAACTGTTGAGGGATGGTTCCTTGTCCTAATTGGCGGTTAGTAGACATCCCCACCAAGATACGCCTTAGGCGCTCAAGCAAAATCTGATCAATGAAGCCACCGCCATTCCAGCGGTCATCAATAATTAACCCGGCTTTATCTAACTGGCTGTAAAACTGGCGAATAAACTGCTCCATGCCACGGCCTTCCATATCAGAAAGATAGATATAGCCAATCTGTCCATGGGATTCTTTTTCTACCAAAGCACGATTATGATCTATCCAGGCTTTCTCACGCAAATTCAATTCAGAAGAAATGGGATTAACCGTAATATCGTGGGGCTTGCCAGCAAGCTCATCACTTAAGGTTAACATGAGCGGGCCTTTAACACCTGCCAAAAGCTGATATGGCGTAAGGGGGCTACGTAACTCCTGCCCGTTAATGGCCAGAAGATACTCTCCTTCCTTGGCTATACTGCCAGGTTCAGCAAGCGGGCTACGATAATCGCTACGGGTGGCATCCCCTGGATAGATTTTTTCTATACGGTAGCGCCCTGAAGCTTTATCTAAAGTAAATTCTGCCCCAAGCAATAAGGTGGGAGCGCGTGGCCGTATATCACCATAATCACCACCCCCAACATAGGTATGGGAATTCCCGAGCTCGCCTTGCATCTCACCAATCAGATAATTCAAATCGCTCCGTGAACCGACATAGGGTAAAAGGCTGGCATAACGGTTATAAACCTCTTGCCAATCCACACCATTCATGTGGGGGTTCACAAAAAGGTCTCGCTCTAAGCGCCAGGCCGAACGAAACATTTCCTTCCACTCGTCTTGGGGAGAAACAAACAATCCTACGGTCGAAAAATCCAGAGGTTTCGGGGGCTCATGTTTTTCCTTCGCGTCTATAACGGAAAGCTTTTTTTCTGAAAGATAAGCAAGTTTTGAGCCATCCCTATTGAGAACAAAGCTTTCAACCCCACCTTGGATAAGGGTATCCTTACGTTCTTTCAGATCAAAGGAAAATAAGCGGCCCTTATCCTCCCCCTCTAATGGCCCTTCGATAGATTGTGCAGGCCCAAGCAGATAAAAAAGCTTATCCCCCCTAATGGCGTAAGACTGGAGACTCCCTAGCTTGAGGGGAACTGGGGTTGCCCGTTGCATAAGGCCTTCAAACTCTATAGTGGTTTTGGGAGCATCCTCCGTAGGAATGTTTTTTTTCTCTTTATCTTTTACCCATTTTCCTTCATCAGAGCGAATACCCAATAAAGGTTGGAGCTGCGCTGTAAGGGGAGTGACATAAATGCCGATCGTCTGAGCCGTGGAAACATTAAATTCATGTTCTGAGAACACCGCATTATCATGCCGTTGGGAAGCAAAGAAGAGATAGTGACCATCGGCAGAAAAAACAGGATTGAAATCGCTATTCTCGCCCATGCTGACCTTTCTAGCTTCAGCCTTTTCCCTATTGTAAATCCACACACTCCGTTGCTGGTTTTCTTCTACCAGGCTATAGGCCAGGAAGCGACCATCCGGCGACCAGCTCTGGTCATGGATCTCGCTATGTTTATCCGTTGCAACCAGAACCGTCTGACCATTTTCTATGGAGGTTACCCAAAGGTTATGGCCTGCATCTGCCGTGGCAAGATATTTCCCCCCTGGAGAAAAAACAGGCTGATATAAATAACCATTTTTAAAGTGGGTAAGAATTTTTTCTTCTCCCCCTAACGCGGGGCGAATGGCAAGCTGATACTCCCCATCTTTATCAGTAGCATATGCTAACAAGCGCCCATCGGGTGACCATGCTGGATGGTCCTCATCTATCCCACTCGTTTTGGTTAAGTTACGCACAGCACCATAGTCCACGGGCACAGTCAACACCTCTCCACGGGCTGAAATCGCAAGCCGTTTGCCGCTGGGGGCCAAATCGTAATCTGGCTGTTCAGCCGTATCTTTGTAGCGAACATATTCATCTATAGTGATGAAGCGCCTTCCCGTACGAGAAGCATCATCGGGAACTTGGGCTTCAACCTTATGAAGGGTATGATCGGGAAGATCCAATACATACAGGTTCCCCCCTTGCTGAAAAACAAGGCCGTTATCACCTAGCGAGGCAAAATCCACATCATAATCCGTAAAATGGGTGACTTGTTCTGCCTTGTGATTTTCCAGGTTATAAACCCAAAGGTTCCGCCGTTTTTGGTCTCCCCTATCAGAAATAAAATAAATCTTTTGACCATACCACATAGGGTTCGTAGCGCTTCCCCACCCCTTAGCAATAGGGGTCAATTCCTGTGAGACCAAATCATACGTATAAAGTTGTTGGGCCAGACCGCCATTATAGCGTTTCCAAGTTCTGAAATCCCGAAATATACGGTTATAGGCAATTTTTTTGCCATCAGGGGAAAAGCTCATCAAGCCTGAGCGATCCAATGGAAAGCGTTCGGGCAACCCACCCTCCACCGACACCTGAAAAGGAAGCGTAATCCAGCTATTCCAAGCCTGCCTTCGGGAAAGAAAAATAATTTTTTTGGAATCCGGTGTCCAGGCAATGACAAGATTATCCGGCCCCCACCGCTCTGGAGCTTGAGGGGTAATATCGGAATGATATGTCAACCGCCGTGGGCTCCCTCCACTGGCAGGAATTACATAAACATCGCGGTTCCCCTGATAACTGGCTGTAAAGGCAATCCACTGCCCATTGGGAGAAAACCGGGGCATATACTCATCCCCAAGCTCTGTGGTCAGTCTACGGGCTGTCCCCCCTTTACGATCCACCGACCATAAATTGCCATGAGCAATAAAAACAATCTGGTTATTTTTAAGGGTTGGAAAACGCATAAATACAGGTTGCCTGCCACCATAATCCAAAGGAGAACCAGCAGCCTTAGCAGGATAGCAACCAAAATAAAGAGCACTGCTGGCGACACCGGCAAAAAGCGAAAAAGCATAGAACGGTGTGTGCGTAATAAAACCCTGTAGCCATTTTTTCATCTTCTTATGCATATCTTCTCCTTCATGCCTATAACCAGTGACATCCCCCGGCTCAACCGCACTATACTAGCCTGTTATTATGGCTTACCAGAAGAGGAAAGATCGTAAAAAAAATATCAAGAAGACTCTTAACCGCTTATTGGCTTTTATAGACTTGGCACTGTATAAACACGCTTATCATCTTTATATTTCTATGAGGTTTTTATGTCCGCATCCTTACCAGACCGCCTTTCCATCAACCCTGAAAGCCCCTTTTATGATGAAGAGCTTTTAAAGCAAAATGTTCGGATCCTCTTCAATGGTGTTGAAAAATTCAACGTAGAGGAATACTGCATCAGTGAAAAATGGATTCGTGTGGCCGTTGGGAAAACACTGGATCGAAAAGGCCACCCCTTAACCATGAAATTAAAGGGCGATGTTACAGCCTTTATCGGCGAAAGCGCGCCTTAACCCGGATAATTTTTCTCTCTTTTCAGAAAAACCCGGCTTACACTTAACAGGGCACTTAAAAATGCAGTGCCCGCAGCAATGGCTAAACATACCCTGTTTGGTTCGTAAGTAATCAGCTCAAACACCATGGCCACCAGCATGGCACCCAAAGTTTGCCCTGTAAGCCGACCAATGGCGACCATTCCTGCAGCACCCCCCGAGCGGCTTGCAGGTGCTGAAACCATCATCTCCTTATTATTGGGAGGTTGGAAAAAGCCAAAGCCAATCCCTGCCAAGCCAATACGCCAGATAAAATCAAAATCTGTTGGAGGGTGCGGTAAAAAACATAAGAAAACAAACCCTATCCCGGTAATGAACAACCCGATAGAAGTCAGAATACCTGCCGACACTCTATCGGCAAGCCTGCCGACAATAGGCCCCATACATAAAATAGCCAAAGACCACGAAGTCATAATCAAGCCCGTATGGGCTGCTGTGTAATGATAATGTTCCTGAAGAAAAAAGGGTATGGAGACGATGTAAGAGGTTGCACATATAAAACCTGTAATACTGACAATAAATGCAACCCTGAAATCCCTGATCATCAACAAATCTACTGGAAGAAGGGGTTGTGGGTTCCCAACCTGGCGCTGAGTAAGCAAGCCAACAAAAATCATCCCCGCAACAATAAGACTGCCGGCCAGTATAACATTGCCATCATGAGCAAAACCATCTCCACCAATAATCAATGCGCCTATCCCCACGACACTTAAAAAGGCTGACATGACATCAAATGGTCTATCCACCCGCGGTGTTTCGGGCAAGGAAAACCAAGAGACAACAAAGGCCAAAATTCCCAACGGTACATTAATTAAAAACAGCCACGGCCAGCTGGCAAAAGCCAAAATTCCTCCCGCTATGGATGGCCCCATGGCTGCGCCCAATGCCACCACCATACCGTTAATGGCCATACCCTTCCCCATTTCCTTGGCAGGAAAAATAAAGCGAATTAAGGCAACCCCAACACTCATACCCGAGGCACTTCCCATTCCCTGTAAGGCACGAAAAATAGCCAGTTCAAGAATAGAGGTTGAGACTGCACATAATAATGAAGCAATCGTAAACAAGGCCAAGCCAATATAATACATACGGGCAAAGCCAATTTTTGCACCGAGAGACGAAAAAGGCAGAATCGTTACCATACAGGCCAGCTGATAGGCATTCACTACCCAAATAGAGGCAGAGTTGGTGGTATGCATATCTATGGCAATTTGGGGCAATGCCACGTTGGCGATCGCATAATCGAGCACGGAAAGCATGACTGTCAGCAAAATGGCCGACATGGCCCAAAAGCGGGCTTTTCCGTACAAGCCTTCATCTCCTAAAGTTTCACCCACCTCTTTTCTCCATTTCATAGACAGTCAGCAAGATCAGGCCAGGATGTTGGGACTTATTGCCCTCTCTTATGCATTTTTCAAAACTGGCCCGTAAGCTTCACAAGCTTCAATAGTAAAATACTATCCCTAAAAATATCCTAAAATAAACCTAAACTAGGGCTTTAGCAAAGAGCGCCTTAATATGCTCTATGGCAAGCATAAACAAGGCCGGATCATAACGAGGGCCTTCATCGCGCAAAAAGGCATGTTGGCCGTTATATTCATGCCATTCAAAGTGGATTTGGGATTCTTCTAACCGATCACGGATAAGCCTGCGCCCCTCATAGGGAATGTGGGGGTCTTGCCGACCCCATACAAACATGGTTTCTGCCTTAAGCTCTGGCAATTTCTTTAATGTGTCATCCTTTTTGCCTTCCCCTAAAGTGGCGCTATGAACATCGGTGGCATAAAAACAGGCTGCGGCCAATACACCCTGATTAAAGGCAGCCCTTAACGCTAAATGCCCCCCTAGACACACCCCTAATGTGGCAAGCTTGCCAGAGCAGGCCTTATAACGGGCTAACCACTTTAAGACAGCCGTGGCATCATCATCATACGCCTTGAGGGGCTTACGGTATTTAAGCTCATTTCCCCGATCTGCACCGACTTGATCATACCCTAGAACCGTACCGGCTGGTTCATATTCATGATAGACTTCCGGAACAGCAACCACATAGCCTTGCCCTGCGATAAAGGAGGCAAAGCGACGTATGGGGTCAGTAAGCTGAAAAATCTCAGAAAAATACACAACCCCTGGATAAGATCGCCCTTCATCAGCAGGCCTAAAAATATAGGTGCGCATTGGACCTGTTGGCGTCTCAATATCCTCAAATTCATCGCTACGGATCAGCATTTCTTTTGCTCCTTATGCTGGTTTTTATCTCAGACATATTTTTAAAAAAAATACGACTTAGACGCCAGCCTTTTTAAATAATCCACTCCTCCTATTCCCAACACAAAAACCATATCCGCCGTAAAACTCTGCTCTCTACTCCAAGCTAGGAAGAGGCTCTCCCCTCCATGCAGAAGAGAAGTTTCGCAAAACGCCACCGCCAAGAGACTGTTTGGGGCGGCCATCCCCTCCATACAGAGAAATTTCTGATCTGGGGTGAACAAACGGACGTTTCTGAAAAAATGCTGACTGGTATAACGCAGGCTATAGCTCCCTTATTCTCCTCAGAGTCCAAATTCTCTGGAAGTCTCATCTAGAAGTTCTCTTCTGGGCGTCTAGCGTTCCACAAACCAGAAGACCCTCTGCCCATTTCTACAGAAAGCCCCACTATAAAGGCACTAAAAATGCAGCCGTCTTTCCAGATTACATACCGGGTTACACAAAAGCAGAAAAAAGCTCCGATCTATGGTTGCATCCTGAATAGGATCCCAAATTTTTACTTAACTTATCATCCGCGTTTAAGTTTTACCCAATATATCTTCCCTCTCCCTTTAAAAACATGAAAAAAATACGGGTTTATAAATATTGCATAGTAAATAGTTCAGCCATCTACTCATTTTTTTTTTATTTTAAAAAAAAATAAAGATAAGTCATTCTAGAACAACTTTAAAAACAAAAGACCAAAAACCCTCTACAAGTTCTCAACCAAGAAAGATCATCATAAACTCATGACATCGTTATTTGCTGTTGGGCTTACCCTTGCTGCGGTACTGGCAATTATCATCCTTATTGCCCGCTACCATCTCAACCCTTTTATTGTTCTCATGTCGGTATCCATTGCCGTGGCCCTTATTGCCGGTATGCCTCCTACACAGGTTATCCAATCCTTCGAACAGGGTATGGGGAAAGTCCTTGGCCATGTGGCCATCGTGATTGCCCTTGGCACTATGCTTGGAAAGATGCTGGCAGAATCCGGCGGGGCAGACCAAATTGCCCTAACCATTGTTCGGTTATGCGGTGAAAAGCGTATTAGCTGGGGCATGATGGTTATAGGCCTCCTTGTGGGCTTACCCGTCTTTTTTGAAGTAGGGTTTGTTCTTCTGATCCCCTTGTGTTTTGTTCTTTCAAAAAAATTCAATGCCCCCCTTCTTATGGCAGCCTTACCGATGGGGGCCAGCCTTTCCGTCGTTCATGGTATGTTACCCCCTCACCCAGCAGCCATGCTGGCAGTACAATCTTATAATGCTGATATCGGGCTTACTATTCTCTACGGGCTTATTGTTGGTATTCCAACAGCTGCCATTGCAGGCCCACTTTATACAAAGTTTATTGTCAATAAAGTGCATCCCTCTGAAAATAATCCGCTGGCCACTCAGTTTACCAGCCGGGAAGAGCGCACAGACCTTCCCCCCTTTAGTATAACCATTGCCACAATCATGGCCCCTATTATCCTGATGTTGATTGGCTCTGCCGCTGATACTCTTTCCCCTAAAGGCTCAACCTTCAATCAGGCCTTACATTTTATTGGCAATACCGATATGGCCCTGCTGATTGCCACCATTATGTCTTTTTACACCCTTGGGATCGCTCGGGGGTTTTCTCGGCAGACCATTCTGACCTTCACCAATGAATGTCTTGCTCCTACCGCACTGATCATTCTTCTTGTGGGAGCCGGCGGTGGTTTTGGCCGAGAACTGGTTGATAGCGGTGTCTCTAAAGTCATAACAGATCTCGCTGTAATGGCCCATATTCCCCTTTTGTTTCTGGCATGGCTTATTGCCGCTATTGTCCGGGTGGCAGCCGGCTCAGCGACGGTAGCCATGACAACATCTGCCAGTATTATAGGCCCTATTCTCATGCAGACCCACGCTGCCTCTCCTGAATTGATGGTTTTGGTAACAGGGGCTGGTTCGGTGGCCTTTGGCCCCCTTAACGATGCAGGATTCTGGCAGATCAAGGAATATCTCGGTATGACTGTGGGAGATACGATGAAAACATGGTCAGTTATTGAAACCTTGATTGCTGTTTTTGGGCTATTTTTTGCCTTTCTCCTCTCCTTTGCCCTGTAAGAGGATTGCCCTATTGGAATCTGCTAGGTCTGGACAAAAAGCAACCTTTTACAACTTTTAATACCAAGGGGCATTTTTCCTTTTCGCCCTTGGTCACCTTAAAAAAACAGCCACCAATTGTAATTTGGTGGCTGTTTATTAGAGACGATTTTAAAAAAGATTAATGACCCGCACCATCTTCCCCTAAGAAAGAATTATCCTCAGAATTCTCTCCGGGGGGAAGGGCTACGAAAACATTTTGCCCATCGTGAATGACCTGCAATAAAACAGGCTGGTTTTTATGTAATTGCTCTTTAATAAGGTTTGCAGCCGCCTTTGGGTTTACCATAACCTGACGGTTCACCGAAACAATAATATCACCTGGGCGTAACCCCGCCTGATCAGCAGGAGAGCCGGGTAAGATCTCCCTTACCACAACCCCTTTGACACTTTCATCCACACCAAGCTGCTGGCGAATATCCGGGCTGAGGGTAGAGAGAGCCATACCGACATTCCCTGAGGATGGGCCTCCATTTTGCCCACCATCCCCTATCATTTCTAACTGATTGCCGATAACTGCCTTTAAGCTCGTGTTGGTTCCATTCCGCCAAACTATAATATCTACCGGGCTTTTTGGGGCAAGGGCAGCCACCTGCACAGCAAGATCATGCGGGTTATCAACCTTGTGGTTATTGACAGATAAAATAACATCCCCCACTTTTATCCCGGCCTTATCTGCTGGACTATCTGTGGTGACAGAAGCAACGAGTGCACCATGATAAGGGTCTGAGGGAGTCTCTTGCTTCAGCTTAAGAGCTTGAGCCATGGATGGAGAAATAATCTGGGTTGTAACCCCCAAAAATCCCCTTACGACATGCCCATTTTTCCGAAGTTGTTCTACGACGTTTTTAACAACATCCGAAGGGATAGCAAACCCAATCCCAATTGAACCCCCTGAAGGAGAAAGAATGGCGGTATTTACGCCGACCACTTTGCCATCCTGTGTAAAAAGGGGCCCACCAGAATTCCCACGGTTTATGGGGGCGTCTATCTGAATGAAAGAATCATAAGGGCCATCTCCAATATCTCTCCCCCGAGCAGAGACAATGCCTGCAGTCACAGTGCCCCCCAAACCGTAAGGATTACCCACAGCTATCACCCATTCACCCGGTTGAACGTCATTCGATTCGCCCAGCTGGATAAAAGGAAGCTTTGCTGAAGAGTGGACTTTTAACAATGCCAGATCTGTCTTTTGGTCGCGCCCAATAATCTTGGCCGAAAAAACCTGTCCGTTCTCAAGATGCACACTCACCTTTGAGGCATCTTTAACAACATGGTTATTGGTTACCACATAGCCATCTGCCGAAATAATAAACCCTGAACCTCGAGCCTCTACCATGCGGGGACCAGATTGCTGAGGAATCATCTGGAAAGGAAAGGGAAAAGGAAAAGGCATCGCCTGTTGGCCGCCCTGCATTTCCATTTCTGAATTCTTTACTTTAATGGTTGCCGTAATGGAAACCACCGCCGGTTTGACCTCTTTAACAAGATTAACAAAATTGGGCAGATGTGCTGCCGCTGGGCTGGGAGAAATGGCCCCTTCTGCGCGGGCAATCTGTTGGTTTACACCCCCTGTTAGCGACCCCATTGCTGTTCCAATAAGAAGAGCGCTTAATAAGCGCTGCCCCCGCTTAGCCGCAAACATAACATTCTCTTTCATACTCTTTCATGCGCTCCTGGCATAAATTATAAATAGATCAAAATATTTCTCTAAAACTTTATTCTTTATTTTGTTCTTTCTTAAAGTAACGTCAAGGAGAGATCTCCTTATTTCAAGGGGATAGACTCTATTAATTATCATCTAAAGGTAGGCCTTTTCCTGCTTAGGGCAGTTTTATGATTCCTGTAGCGACTTTTGAAGCCTATCGAGAAGACACATTTTTTACGCTAGAAACATGAGGTGCTGGCATAAATCTTGCAGCAATCATCAATCTTGCACCAATGATGAAGAGCCTGCCCATACCCACCTCACACTCTCACGACAGTCTGAGGTGATGAAAAAATTCTACCAACACTTGGCGACAAGCTTGTTCTTTAACACCGCCGATAATCTCCGGCTGAAAAAAATGAGAAGAACGCTGAAACACTTGCGCACCATGGTCTATCCCACCGCCTTTTGGATCATAGGCTCCAAAAACCAGCTTTTTTACCCTAAACAAGCCTATCGCTGCCGCACACATGGCACAAGGCTCCAAAGTTACATATAAAGTGCATCCCGTCAGCCGGGCACAACCAAGCCTGTGTGCCGCTCTTCGCAGAGCGAGAATTTCGGCATGAGCGGAGGCATCTTTTTGGGCTTCAACCTCATTCCCGGCTGCAGCAAGGCACTCCCCTTCGGCTGACACCACAATAGCCCCCACAGGAATTTCCCCCCGTAAGGCTGCTGCTCTAGCTTCTTCAAGAGCCTGATCCATAAAAGGAAACAAGAACTGGCTGGCTTTTTTCACAAACAAACCTTTTTATGCAGATCACCACGACTTTTCAATAATATACGGGTTTGAAAGCCTGCAACCGACAACGGCTGAATCCTAATATGTCCACCACACAGGCACAGCACAAGCCCAACTCCAGATGTTGGACATCCTGGCTAACCTCTTCCAACACACGCCAACACCGCACATATTTATGGCCCTTAACCTTCACGATGAGGCCTTTTTATACCCACTTCTCCTGTCATTAAAAGCGGATTTTCCACAGCCAGGCAGTCATATTTTTGTTTCTCATCTTTTTTATTTTTCACCGTTTTTCAAAACATAAAGTTTTTTCAAAAGACCATTTTATTTTATTCATTTTATTTTCCATCTGTGTAATAAATTGTAATGAAACTTTTTCTTATATTCTTTGTTAAATTAAATACTTTCCTCACACGAAAGAAAACGCAGGTTGCTTTTTGGGGCAAGCCATTCAATGAAAGGAGACAGTCTCATGCACACACTCATGCTTATTTTAACAGCCGCTGCTATTGTTATGGGACTTTCTGCTTTTGATCCACAATCTTCTGGAAAGCTTATGGTGCAATCATCTAACCGTATTGCTAGTCTTGTTGCCGGATAAATTTCAGAAAGTTAAAACATTCCCGATTATTTTCCACTATTTTCCCTTGTAAAAAGCTGCCATAACTGTAAATGCTTTACCCATTATGGCAGCTTTTTACCCTCTTATCGGCATATTGCTAGATCAGGAAGCCCCAGGCCCAGTGCCTCCTTCTTACTCATCTTTTCCCTGGTATGCTTTACGCAATAACTATATGGACTGCATAATTTCCTCAGGTGGCATGCCGGTAGGATTGCCCTTATCCCTTATTACCCTTAAACACCTCTTACCCCGTTTGGATGGGCTTATTATTGCAGGCGGCGCCTTTGATATTGACCCAGCCCTTTATCATCAATCCCCGCAATATCACCCCTTGATTTTAAAACCCAATCGAACCCAGTGCGAGCTCTACGCCACCCAATATGCCCTTTACCATTCTCTTCCCCTCTTAGGAATTTGTGGTGGAGCACAGCTGATGGCCGTAGCCCTCGGCGGTAGCCTTGTTCAACATATTCCAAGCCACTATCCCAATGCCTTACCTCATGAGCAACCCACACCACGTACCCAAGCCAGTCATAGCATTAACATCCTGCCTGATAGTTTGCTGTCCTCTATCACCAAAACCACCGCCATGGCCGTTAATTCTTCTCATCACCAATCCATCCTTTCTGCGGGAAAAGGCACACTCACAGCCTGGGCAGAAGATGGCGTTGTAGAAGCCATCGAACTTCCTTCCCATCCTTTTTTCCTGGGCGTTCAATGGCATCCAGAATTTAGCATTACACCAATGGACAGAAAAATTTTTACAGCCTTTATTAAAGCCTGTACACCCCAGAATCATAACTGAGTACTAATTTTATGGCTACTTATACCGAAGATGTGGCTATTTATTAACAAGCCAAGAACAGAAAATCATAAAAAACTTGATTTTTTCTCTCTTTTCCCTCTACCAAACACTTTGTGTCCATTAGGGAGTCAAAACCATAATGTCAGAAAAACCTGACCGTATTGCAAAGTGGCTTGCCCATGCTGGGGTAGCCAGCCGCAGAGACTGCGAAAATATGATTGCAGAAAAGCGCATACGGTTGAACGGCATTCTTGTTGAGCACCCGGCAACTTTTGTGCAAGATGGAGATCATGTAGAAGTTGATGGAACCACTATTTCTCCTCCGACTCGAATACGATTGTGGCGCTACCATAAACCCACTGGACTGGTCACAACACACAAAGACCCCCAAGGAAGATCAACCGTATTTGAGAGCCTGCCAGAGGCTCTCCCGCGTGTGGTCAGTGTGGGAAGGCTGGATATCACCAGCGAAGGCTTATTACTCCTTACTAACAATGGGGCTTTATCGCGTTTTCTGGAGCTTCCCTCTACCCAATGGAACCGCCGCTACCGGGTTAGGGTCTATGGGCGGGTAGTCCAGGAAAAGCTTGCTCGCCTGAAAAACGGCATAGAAGTTAACGGAGTCCAATATGGTCCTATTGAAGCGACACTGGATTCCCAAAAAGGTGATAATGCGTGGCTTACCGTCTCTCTCCATGAAGGTAAAAATCGCGAAATCAGAAAAGTCCTTGAGCATTACGATTTAACCGTAAACCGGCTTATCCGTATATCTTATGGCCCTTTCCAACTTGGCCAGCTTACGAAAGGTAGCCTTCAGGAGATTCCAACGAAAGTCCTTCGTGAACAAATCCCTACTTTCTTTCAGCCCCAATCCCAGTCCCGCTAATGCACATTATTGCCGGTAGCCTAAAAGGGAAAAAGCTCGCCACCCCTCCTGGCCCCTCTACCCGCCCAACAGCCATAAGGGTAAGACAAGCATTATTTGACATGCTTCTTCATGCCCCTTGGGGTGGAAATATGGTACTTTCTCAGGCTTTTGTGCTGGATATTTTTGCAGGAACCGGTGCGTTGGGGCTTGAAGCCCTCTCACGAGGGGCAGCTTATTGTTATTTTTTTGAAAATGATGCCACAGCGCTTCCCATATTACGAAGCAATATCCGCCATTGCCGAAAAGAAGCCCAGAGCACTATCATTCCAACTTCTGCCTTAACGCCTCCTATGGCCAAACAAGCGTGCTCATTGGCTTTTTTTGATCCCCCTTATAATAGGGAATTAATCGCACAAAGTCTGCAAGCCCTTACAACCCAAGGCTGGATTTTGCCCAACAGCCTTATAGTGACAGAAACTTCACGCCAGGAAATCCTTCCCTTCCCCAAGGAATCATTATTGGCTGAGCGTTTTCACGGGGCGGCCTGTCTGAGAATTTGGCGGTTTGAAAGCACGTGGAAGTTTTGACTTGGAGAGGAAAAACCTCTTCCTTCTCAATTCTAACAAATGGCAGGACTCTTTGCAGAGCACACTTCCTGAAGGGGATATTTTTTGCCTTATAAATAACGAAAATCTTGCATATTTTCCTTGTTTCTGGCAGCAAATATACAGAAAATAGCCAATAACCCCATTTATAAAACCAATTTAATACCAACTCAGGAAAACAGTCTTGGCCTTTTTTAGCCGATTTATTCCAGACAACCTTGTCTCCCCCACGATTAAACAATTTATCAAAAACCGGATACAGGAGCTAACAGGCATTATCCTATGGATGATCTCTTTGGGCTTAGGCGTTGCCCTATGGAGTTATAACCCCAAAGATGCCTCCCTTAACACCTCGACCAATACACCTGTAACCAACATAGCAGGGGTGGTTGGAGCCGACATTGCCGACCTCCTTATCCAGTGGATTGGGCTGGGGTGCGCTTTTTTATTGTTGTGCCTTATGATATGGGGGTGGCGCCTGATGCGCTACAAAGGAATAGGCTCACTTTTTATGCGCCTATTAGGGGGTATCAGTAGCATTGTTCTCCTCACAACCCTTATCAGTACCTTAGCCCAGCTCTTTCCGATTTTTCCAAAGGATTGGCCAAGCAGCGCCGGGGTGGGTGGCTTTATCGGCTCAATTACGGCCCAGCGTTTTCTCACCCTGGCCCATGCCATTCTTCCTAACGCAGAAGGGATCCTGGTTTTGGGAATTGGCAGTCTTCTATCCTGTCTATTTATTCCTATGGCTTTTGGCCTTTCCTTAAGGGAATGGCAAAATATTTTCTACACGACTTTTACAGGATTTGGCTATTATCGACGTAACAAAAAAAAGACTTATCGAAGCGCTGTACGTCCATCACATTTCCGCTATCGTCAAAACCCCGAGCAGGCCGCCTACCCATTTCAAGACACGGAAACAACAGACCATTTTGCCGTTCCTGAACATTCCCCCCCTTATTCTGATTCTCCTTCCTCTACCAATCTTCCTGCCCTTTACGAAACGCATGAAGAAACCCATAATCAAACCTGGGATCCGCCCTCTCTTCAATCAGCACATTCCAAAGAGCCTTCTCCACCATCTGTAAGAAGGCGCCCACCTCCTCCCTTACCCGTTTCCCACCCTGCAGAAGAAGAGATACCAGTAAGCCATGCCTCTTCTTTTACTACAAATCATTCCTCTGAAACGATACAAAGAGCGGCCTCGGCTTTCTCTTTACCGGAAAACGCAGCTGAAAAAGAGGGAAGCCTTTCCAAACTTGGAAAGTTTTTTTCGCGTTCCTCTCGCGCACAAAATTCATCCTCCTCTTCTCCTGGGGGTAAGCTTTTTGCCAACAGCGATTCAGCAACAATATGGACCTCACCCCCGATTACCTTACTCCATCAAATTTCGGCCAGTGCGCAAGCTGGCCCCTCTGAGGAAACCTTGCAAGCCAATGCCCGACTTCTGGAGACTGTGCTTGCTGATTACGGTGTACAAGGCACAATAGGGGAAATCCATGCAGGCCCAGTCGTAACCCTTTACGAGCTTGAGCCTGCACCGGGCATTCGATCTGCCCGGGTTATCGGTCTTTCAAGTGATATTGCCCGCTCGCTCTCTGTTATTTCTGTCAGAATTGCCACAGTTCCCGGGCGGAATGTAATTGGAATTGAGGTACCAAACGCCCTGCGGGAAACAGTTTACCTCTCTGAACTTCTCCTTTCTGAGCGATGGGAGAATAACCCAACCCTTCTTTCTATTGCACTGGGCAAAAATATTTTTGGTGAGCCTGTCTATGCAAATCTGGCCAAGATGCCTCACCTTCTTATTGCCGGTACAACAGGCTCAGGAAAATCCGTTGGTGTGAATGCCATGATTCTTTCCCTCCTATACAGGCTTTCCCCTGATGAGTGCCGCCTCATCCTCATTGACCCTAAAATGTTGGAACTTTCCGTCTATAACGGTATTCCCCATTTGTTAACACCCGTGGTAACAGAACCAAGCAAAGCCGTAACCGCACTGAAGTGGGTTGTAAGAGAAATGGAAAGGCGTTACCGAGCCATGTCCCAATTAGGGGTTAGAAACGTACATGGTTATAACGAACGTGTGACTAAGGCCCGTAATAGAGGCGAAGTTGTTAGCCGAAAAGTACAAACAGGGTTTGACCCGGAAACAGGGAAACCCCTTTTTGAAGAACAGCAGCTTGCCCTTGAGAGCTTGCCCTTTATTGTTGTGGTCATTGATGAAATGGCAGACCTGATGATGGTAGCCGGCAAAGAAATTGAAGCGGCCGTACAAAGGCTCGCCCAAATGGCCCGTGCAGCGGGTATCCATGTGATTATGGCCACCCAGCGCCCCTCAGTTGATGTTATTACCGGTACCATCAAAGCGAACTTCCCAACCCGTATTTCCTTTCAGGTCATCAGTAAATTTGATAGCCGCACCATTCTTGGCGATCAAGGTGCTGAACAGCTGCTAGGACAAGGTGATATGCTTTACATGCAAGGCGGGGGGCGTATTATGCGCGTCCATGGACCTTTTGTTTCCGATGATGAGGTAGAAAAAGTTGTCACTTACCTACGCAGCCAAGGAGAGCCGATTTACCTCGATGAAGTTACGGAATCTGAGGAAGAAGAAGGCAAAGCCTCCTCAAAAGGCAATAACAATTTTGAAGGTGACAATAACCTCTATGATCAGGCCATTGCCCTCGTGGCGCGGGAACGTAAAGCCTCAACCTCTTTCATTCAACGCCATCTTTCCATTGGGTATAACCGAGCCGCAAAACTTATTGAGCAAATGGAAAAAGACCGTATTGTAGGCCCTGCTAATCATGTTGGAAAACGTGAAATCCTTATTGATCAACATTATGACTAAATTTGATAACTGTTATTTCTCAGGAAAAACTTTACTCCACGCAAAGAAAGTCACTCCACCTTTACCGACTATTGATTCAGCACTTTTTTTTGGTGCTCGATAATGAGGGAAGATCTTTTCCCTTTTCCTATTTTATACCAAAGCTCTCATTTTGTTATAATCAACAAGCCTGCGGGCATCCCCTGCTCTTCTCGTGAGCAACACCGCCCCTCGGTTGAACACTATCTGCCTGCTCTCTCTCGGCGCAAGGATGGGCCATGGTTAGTCCATAGACTAGATCAGGAGACTTCCGGCTGTCTTCTTATTGCCTTACGCAAAGACCCTTTAATAAAAGCTCAAGCCTGCTTTTCTGACCATACCGCTTTAAAAAAATACTGGGCTATTGTAGTGGGCCACCCGCCCACGGCCACGGGAATAATATCTACCCCATTACGCAAGCAGTCTTCACCATTGGGCTGGAAGGTTGTTATTGATCATCACCATGGTAAACCTGCCAAAACAGAATGGCGGTTACTCGGCCAAAATACTCACCACAGCTGGCTTGAACTGACTCTTTACTCTGGAAGAACTCATCAAATTCGCGTTCATTGCCAGCATCTGGGATGCCCCGTACTAGGAGACCCGCTTTATGGAAAACCATCTTCCTCCCCCTTGGTCGAGAAATCTTTAAAGGGATCTGTAAAAATGCATCTTCATGCTGTTTCTCTAGATTTGTTCCTTACCCCCCCTCTCCGAGCAATAGCCCCACCACCACCCCATATGGAAAAACAACTCAAGGCCTGTGGATGGCAGAGCACTTAATTTTATTCCTCAATTAAAATTGTTGGCCTCTAAAATTGTTGGCCTCGTGATAACCCAACGAGCCCTTTACAATTTTTGACGTGAGAAGGCATTGGCAATAAACCATAGATAAAGCACAAGGGTTTCTACAATATTCTGTCGGCGAAAAGTGGAAAAATGTGCCCGTAAAAACCCGATATACCTTACAAGGCGGCCACTTGCCAAAACAGCCTGAAGATCATAAAGACAAGAAAGCGTAGGGGCTGGAAGAAGATCTTCTGCCTGTAACAAGGCTTCTACATTTGCTTTTAGGGTTTTTATAAATTTTTGAGGTCCCCTCTTAAAGGCTCGACTAGCCCGTTTTAAAAAGGACGGCGTCGTTCCTACGACATTCCTGGCATGTTGACGGTAAAGAATATCAGCCCCTTCATCGGCAAAAACTATTCCTCCTACCGCATTAACACACAGAAAAACCCACCAATCATGGAAGGTTTCCTCAGGCGGGTTTGGCAGAAAGGCCAGCAGTTTTGCTGTTGATTGATTGAACACAACCGTACAGCCTGTAGCCATATTATGGGTTAAGGCAAAAGGAAAAGGAGCGTATTTTTTTATTTCAGGAGAAAGCCCCAAATAATTTAAAGACGTATCCACCAGAATTTGACGGCTACAATATAGGGCACATTTCTCATGGGTTATACTCGTTAAAGCTTGGACTGCCTTATAAAGCTTAAAAGGGAGCCATACATCATCTTGATCGGCAAAGGCCATAAATGGGCTATAGACAGAGGCCTCACGAAGTAAGGCCATATAAGCCCTCGCAATTCCCAGTTTTTGCCCTGAAGACTGACCCGAACTTACCCTGCCTGGGTAACGGCTTGCAAAATCTTTAAGAAGCTGAACGGACTGATCTGATGAGCCATCATCATGCCAAAGTAATTGCCATTCTACCCCTTTTTGCTCTGCAAGAGAGAACAGCATTTGCGGCAAAAAAGCCTGACCATTAAAGACCGACAGCAAAATAGTTACCCTGCGTTGAGCTTTATTTCCCACAAATGCACTTTCCCCCTCAGACACAGCAAGACCTACGATCAAACCGTTTTAAAATACTCATCAACAATTTTACGTATACTCTCCTGCCAAGCTGGAAGCCGAACACCAAAAACCTCTTGTAATTTATCCGTATTCAGGCGGGAATCAGAAGGCCTATGCGCAGGAGTAGGCCATTCCTCGGTAGTAATAGCCAAAACCTCTGGCATTTCCTGCCCATGATGACGGGCTTGCTGTAAGGCTGCTACAGCCAGTTCATGCCATGTGGCATCCCCTGTACCAACCGCATGAAAAACGCCCCCATACTGTTTTTGCCAGCCTGTTTCTTCTATTTTGAAAATAATCTCCAAAATCGCCTTGGCCAAATCATCTGAACTGGTCGGGTTACCATATTGATCACCCACAACTTTAAGTTGTGGGTTTTTTGATCCAACAACCAACATTGTTTTTACAAAATTTTTGCCATGAGCAGAATAAACCCAAGCTGTTCGCAATATAATGGAACGCTCCCAAGCTGAAAGCACTGCTTTTTCACCAGCAAGTTTGGTGCTGCCATACACTGTTTTAGGGTGGGGCTCATCTGTTTCCTTGTAGGGTCCACCTTTTTCCCCATCAAAAACATAGTCCGTGGAAACATGAATAAAGGGGATTTGCCGCTCAGCACACAGCTCGGCCAAATAGCGAGGGCCGGTACAATTTGCATCCTTGGCCTGCTCTTCATTGGTTTCTGCGGCATCGACCGCAGTCCAAGCTGCGGCATTAACCACATAATCAGGCTTGTATTTCTCTATGGCGGCTTTAAGGGTTTGAGGTTTTTCAAGGTCTAGCTCTGGACGGCCCACACGCTTGACATTTGCTTGCCCCAACTTTTCTAACGAGGTAGCCAGCTGGCCATTCCCCCCCGTTACCAAAATGGTTTTACCATGTAAACGAAACATATCCATTAATATTGAAACCAATCTTTGACTTCTAAAAACTTAGGGGCTTGAAGATCTTTTTCTGAAAGCACGGCTTCATTTTCTTTTACCGGCCAATCAATCCGCAACCCTGGACTATTCCATAGAACAGAACGTTCTGTTTCCTTATCCCAAAAATCGGTGCATTTATATTGCACTTCTGCATTTTCTGTGAGGGTGCAAAAACCATGAAGAAACCCAACAGGAATCCATAATTGGGACCAATTATCTTCAGAAAGTTCTTCTGCAACCCAATTCCCATAAGTAGGAGAACCTGTTCTTGCATCTACAGCAACATCCCAAATCGCACCTTTTGTACATCTCACCAATTTGCCCTGGCCATGAGGCTGAAGTTGGCAATGTAGGCCACGAATAACCCCTTTTTGCCGTGAAAGGCTTTGGTTATCTTGCACGAATACATCGGGAATACCGGCCTCTGCCATTTTTCTGGCATTATAAGTCTCAGAGAAAAACCCTCTATTGTCGGCAAATTTTGGGGGAGTTACCAAAATCACATCGGGTATCGCTAATCGTTTTACTTCCATGATTCAATCCATAATTAATTTAAAAATGCTCAAAAAAGGGATCTTTAGATTTCTGAATTCCCCTCAATCAGTTCGTATAAAAGCCGCCCCAAATCTGTTTTCTTCAATTTATCGGCTAATTTACGCAGCTGGGTGGCATCAATAAATCCCCGCCGATATGCTGCTTCTTCTGGGCTGCCCACCAACAGCCCTTGTCTGGACTGTATGGTTTGTACAAAAGTACTGGCCTGAAGAAGGCTTTCTGGCAAACCAGCATCAAACCAGGCACATCCCCGCCCCAGTTTTTCAACCTGCAAGGTCCCTTCTTCCAGATACATTCGGTTTAGGTCTGTTATTTCCAGCTCGCCGCGTTCAGAAGGTTGCAATTTCCGGGCAAACTCTCCCACCCGGTTATCGTAAAAATAAAGCCCTGTGATAGCCCAATGTGAAAAAGGCGTCATAGGTTTTTCGATCACCTGCAGAGCTTTACCGTTTTCGTCGAACTTGACCACCCCGTAGCGCTCTGGATCTCTGACACGATAAGCAAAAACAGTGGCCCCTTTTTCCTTATTCTCTGCCCTTTCCAGCAACTTACTTAAAGAGGCGGCAAAAATCAGGTTATCTCCTAATGCCAGGGCGCAAGCTTTCCCGTCGAGCCACTTTTCAGCTATCAGGAAGGCTTGGGGAATTCCTTCGGGTTTTTCCTGCACCGCATAAGAAAACTTTACCCCAAATTGAGAGCCATCCCCCAAAAGCCGTTTAAACTGCTCTTGGTCAACAGGGGTAGAGATAATCATAATATCCTGTACCCCCGCCAACATCAGCGTTGAAAGAGGATAATAAATCATCGGTTTATCAAAAACTGGCAAAAGCTGTTTACTGACAGCTGTCGTAACAGGATGTAATCGGGTTCCAGACCCACCAGCTAAAATAATGCCTTTTTTCATTTCTTGACCATTGGACTCTGCTGTCATCATTAAACTACCTTTTCTTATTTGTTATTTGGTTGTGCCTAATCTTTGGCCTTTGTAATTTTTTTCTCTGATTTTCTGCCACCAGTCTTTATGGTCTAAATACCATTGAACTGTTTTTCTAATTCCCGCTTCAAAATTATGCTTAGCTTTCCAGTCCAGAGCTTTTTCGGCCCTTTGGGGATCTATCTCATAGCGAAAATCATGACCAGGTCTATCGGTTACAAACTCAATAAGTGAGTCATGCTTGCCTTTAGCAGAAGGGGCCAATTCATCTAGAATTGAGCAAATGGTCTTGACCACCTCCAGGTTTGTTCTGGGTTGGCGGGCTCCAATAGCATAGGTCTCGCCAGGTTCCCCGATCTCAACTGCTTTCACCAAGGCCTCTGCATGATCCAGAACAAAAAGCCAGTCCCGCATATTGGTGCCATTGCCATACACAGGGAGCGGTTTTCCTTCAATCGCATTAATGGTAACGAGCGGAATAAGCTTTTCTGGAAAGTGCCAAATCCCATAATTATTGGTTGTGTTAGTAATAAAAGCCGGAAACCCGTAAGTATGAAACCACGCTGAAACCAAATGGTCTGAGCCTGCTTTACTAGCAGAATATGGGCTTCGGGGATCATAAGGGGTTGTTTCTGTAAAAGGCGGGTCGTTGACATCCAGGGCACCAAACACTTCATCCGTGGAAATATGATGGAACCGGAAACGCTTTTGCGCCTCCTTGCCTAATGAGAGCCAATACTTCCGAGCGGCCTCCAAAAGGGTAAATGTCCCAACAATATTGGTTTGTATAAACTGCCCTGGCCCATCAATAGAACGATCAACATGGCTTTCTGCAGCCAGATGCATAACCGCATCAGGTTGGAAAGATTCAAACGCCTTATTCATGGCTGTTCCATCGGCGATATCGGCTTTTAAAAAAGCATAACGACTATCTGAGCCCACATCCTCCAAGGCTTCTTCCGAAGCGGCATAAGTCATTTTATCAACATTCAGTACAGAATGGTTTGTTGAACGAATAATATGCCTAACAACAGCCGAACCAATAAACCCACATCCACCAGTTAACAGAATTTTCATTATAGAGTTACCCTTGTCCTTCCAACATTACATAAAACTCCCCCATAAAGTGAATAGCCCTGTGATTTTCTCCCAATGGTTACACTTTACAAATGATATACAATCATGAAAAAAATATGTTTACAATTTTATGAAGCCTTTTTCCAAACAAACAACCATTTCTCAGTTAAAATTATCTCTTTATTCTTACAGAACAAAAAAATCCAACAACCAGTTTCACAAAAAATACGATTTACTCCAACCAACCCGCTCTTGCTGTCTGCCTTACGTTAAAAAAATCTGACTTCTTATTCAAGTCTATGTTATAAACCACACCTCTTTATGATACTGCTCTACACTCAACACTCTAAAAATGCTTTTTAACTTTATTACGAAAACATGAATACAGAAAATTTTGGTACTTTCCTAGATACCCCCAAACTCCAACCTGGTATTACTCGTTTCTGGTTTATCCGCCATGCTCTGGTAGAAGAAAATGCCCGTATGAAGGTTTATGGCGCCCAGGATGTACCGCTCTGCCCTGATAGCCTTATAGCCCAAAAACCTATGTATGAAGCCTTGGCTGCACGGCTTCCCCAAAAGGCCGTATGGTTAGTTTCCCCGCTTTCACGTACTCACCATACGGCAAAAGCAATCCAGCAGGCTGGGTATGGTTCCCATGCCCTTATTACCGAGCCTGGATTAATCGAGCAATCTATGGGGGAGTGGCATGGCACCCGTCATGAGGAGCTGCCCGGAAAACTTTCCCTGCCTTCTCATCTATTCTGGTCTCTTTCCGCCACAGAGCGCCCTCCCGGTGGAGAAAGCATGATGGATGTTGCTGCCCGAGTGGCAACATCCCTTAACATATTGGCCACACAATATACAGGGCGGGAAATTATTGCTGTTAGCCACGGGGGAACTATACGGGCTGCCTTAGCCCACGCTTTGAAAATTCACGTAGAAACAGCCCTTCATTTTTCCATACAGAACTTGTCTCTCACCATTATAGAGCATTACCCTCCTGCATGGAGAATTGTTACCGTCAATGAGCTGCCTGGCATTTAATATTTTGGGGATTTTATGATCAGAAGAAACTTATGATCATAAAAAACTCAGGAATTCTCTGCAATTTGAGCAATATTCTACCACCAAAATTGAGTTTTGGTGGGCGCACAAGGACTCGAACCTTGGGCCCGCTGATTAAGAGTCAGCTGCTCTACCAACTGAGCTATGCGCCCGCTCATTTCTTCATGAATTGAAAAGTGTGTAACACTCCCTTAGGGTTTAGACAAGGGGATTTATAAAAAATAAAACAAAAGCGCTCGGCTACGCCTCCAGGCCTGCATTAAGAAGGGCCAAAACAGAATCCAGCTGATCCAATGTTTTATAATTTATCTTAATGTGACCACCTTTCCCATCAAAGGCAATTTTTACATCCAAGCCTAATTTACGGTATAAATCTTTTTCCAAAGCCAGGATATCCACATCTTTGGTATTCTCCTTATGCTCCTTTTTTTGCTGGGAACTAGGTTTCTTACGGTTCTGGCTTGCCACCCATTGCTCGACCTGGCGCACGCTAAGCCCTTTATCTATCACCATTCTCGCCTCTTGGACAGGGTCTGCTACCCCAAGTAAGGCACGGGCATGGCCTGCACTTAAATCTCCCCGTCGAACCCATTCGATCACTGCGGAAGGCAAATTCAGCAATCTTAAAGTATTGGCAATATGAGAGCGAGACTTTCCAACCGCCTGAGCAACTTCTTCCTGGGTTAAGTCAAAATCCTGTATCAACCGGTGGAGGCCTTCTGCCTCTTCCATGCTGTTTAAATCAGCACGTTGAAGATTTTCTACCAAGGCTGCAACCATAGCATCGCTATTGCTTAAATGCCGGACATGAACGGGAACTTCATGTAACCCAGCCATTTGGGCTGCACGCCAACGCCTTTCCCCCGCAATAATCTGATAAACCTCTTCTTCCTTTGGATGAGGGCGCACAAGTAAAGGTTGCAAAACGCCCCGTGCTCGAATAGAGGCTGCAAGCTCTTCCAAAGCTTGAGGATGCATAATCTGGCGCGGTTGAAAGGGGCCTGGTTCCAGTTTTTCTACGGGTATGGCTATGGAAGACTCAGCTTTTGGGCCTTTTTCCCTTTCCATCACAGGGGGCTCACCCAACAGTGCAGCAAGGCCCCTTCCTAGCTGAGAGCGTGTATTTCTTTTTTTAGCTTCCATGAAAACCCCCTTCACCCATATGGCCTATAAAAACTTTCCAACCATTGACTTCTTTCTCTTATACTATTCTTTCTCTTATACTAAAGGAACCGTTATACGCTCCAAAAGCTCAGCAGCCAGATCCTGATAGGCTATTGCCCCCAAAGAACGACTATCGTACACCATAACAGGCTTACCATGGCTTTGGGCTTCTGAAATACGCACATTACGAACTATGGTTGTTTTCATCACCTGCTTTCCAAAAAAAGCCCGCGCATCGGCTTCCACCAATGATGATAAGTTATTACGCCTATCAAACATTGTTAAAACGATCCCTTCTATCTTTAATTTGGGGTTAAAAGCTTCTTTAATTCTTCCCACTGTTTTGGCAAGATGACTAATCCCTTCAAGGGCAAAGAATTCACACTGCAAGGGAACCACCACACCATCTGCTGCCACGAGTGCATTGAGGGTTAACAATCCCAGGCTCGGGGGGCAATCAATTAAAATAAAGTCATAATGCCCTTTTTCCAACTCCAAGGCGTCTCGCAACTTGTATTCACGTCTCTCTTCATCAACCAACTCAAGCTCAGCCCCAGCAAGATCGGGGGAGGCTGTCATAATATCCAGCCCCTCAATATCCGTAGGAGTTATCGTCTCATCCCGATCCCCCAACCCCGTGAGCAAGGAATAACTCCCTCTTCCTACCCTTTGGGCATATTCAATTCCCAAACCAGTTGAAGCATTTCCTTGTGGATCAAGATCGATGAGCAGCACGCGCGCGCCCAACTGGGCCAGCCCAGCAGCCAAATTAATGGCGGTTGTCGTTTTGCCTACTCCCCCTTTTTGATTGGCAAATGCCAAAATATAGGTTCTCTTCTGCGCATATCGTATTCTATCCGCAGGGTTGCGCTTTGAGGACTGCTCTTCTTTTTTACTAAACAGCTTCAACGTTAGTCACCTTTATAATAACACCTTCGGAAGAGGTTATGCTGGGATACACTTCTATATCCATAACCCAATTCTGCCTCGCTTGCTCAATTTCCTCCGTCACCGTCTTGCCTTTTAAGAATAGGCCCATTCCTTCTTTTCGCAACAACGGCACAGCCCATTTCAGCAAAACATCCATTGAAGCCAAGGCTCGCGCTGTAACAACATTCACAGGGGAGATATTCACCTTTTCTACCCTGGCACACAAGACCTCCCCCTCTAAAGCCAAAACCCGCAGGGCTTCACGGAGAAAACTCGCCTTTCGAGCATCAGACTCTACCATAACAACAGGAACAGCCGTAACAATCGCGACTATAATAGCCGGAAACCCCCCACCAGACCCCATATCCAGCACCTTGTCGTGCCCGTTCACAAAAGGGGCAAGTTGGAGTGAGTCTATGATATGGCGTTTTCTAATATTTTCTATATCTTGACGAGAGACAAGGTTGATCTTTTGATTCCATTTCTCCAATAATTTTACAAAAACCTCCAGCTTTTCTTCTGTTTCACGTGAAACAGCAACAGCAGCGTTTTCATAATGGTGCTCTTTGCGTTTCACGTGAAACATCCCTGTTTTTCTGTCTGACATAAGTTAACACAGCCATAAGAGCAGAAGGGGTAATGCCGGGTATTCTCTGCGCCGAGCTAAAATCTGGCGGGCGGACAGCCTCAAGGCGCTCCTTCATCTCATTACTCAGCCCACCAATCAAACCATAATCCAGATTTTGTGGAAAAAGAATTTTTGATTCAACTTCAAGCTGTTCTATTTCCCTATTCTGACGGGCAATATAACCTCCATAGCGCGCTTCTGTCACGAGATGATCACGAACCCGGTCAGAAAGACCCAATATCCAGGGCGCTAAACCTATAAGCCGCTCTATAGAAATGCCCGAAGCCAACATATCTATCAAACTCCGTTTTCGTCCATCAAATGAAACATCAAGACCTGAAGCAGCGATTTGTGACGGCAAGAACTCTGCTGTGTTTGCACGCGCTAAGGCTTCTTTAATCTGCTTGCTTTCAGCAGAAAAGAGAGCCGCACGCTCGGAGCTAATACACCCCAACTCTATCCCAATGGCTGTCAGGCGAAGATCTGCGTTATCAGCTCGTAGAGTCAGGCGATATTCTGAGCGTGAGGTAAACATTCGGTAAGGTTCTGTAACCCCTTGCGTGGTAAGATCATCAACCATGACACCCAAATAAGCCTGCCCACGGCTTAAGATAATCCCTCTTCCCCCTCCAGCCACCAAGGCCGCATTTAATCCAGCCAATAGCCCTTGTGCTGCGGCTTCCTCATAGCCTGTAGTACCATTAATTTGTCCCGCCAAAAAAAGCCCTGGAACCTTTTTAAGCTCAAGGGTAGGCAAAAGCTCTCGGGGGTCAATATAGTCATATTCAACAGCATATCCAGGCGTAACAATGCGAGCATGTGACAACCCAGGAATGGTTTTCATCATTTCCTCTTGCACTTCCAGAGGAAGGCTGGTGGATATCCCATTAGGATACACCAAATTATCCCCCTCATGCCCAGGGAGGGCTTCAGGCTCAAGAAAGATCTGATGGCTTTCTCGCTCGGAAAAACGCACAACCTTATCTTCAATAGAAGGGCAATATCGCGGCCCACGACCAGAAATCTCTCCCCCATAGACCGCAGAAAGATGCAAGGCCTTACGAATAATATCATGGGTTTTGGATGTGGTAGCAGTAATGCGACAAGATAAAACAGAATTGGCAAACTCCCGTGTCAAGCGACTAAAGGGCTGTGGGTTCTCATCACTTTTATCTTCCTTAAGGGCTTCCCAATCAATGGTTGAACGCTCAAGGCGAGCGGGCGTACCGGTTTTAAGGCGCCCCATTCTCAAACCCATATTTTCAAGCCGTTGCCCCAGTGCATTTGCTGGGGATGCCCCTATCCGCCCAGCGGAGATAACCTTATGCCCAAAATGAATGGTTCCCCTTAAAAAGGTGCCGGCTGTAATCACGACAGAACCGGAACGGTAGGCTTTTCCATCCGCACAGAAAACTCCTGCTACCCTTCCCTTATCATCACACATGATATCCTCAACCGCACCCTCGATAATCTCCAACCCTTGCGTGTTCTCTAACGCCTCTTGCATGAATTTTTTATAGAGATACCGATCTGCCTGTGCCCGAGGGCCATGAACAGCCGGCCCTTTTGAACGGTTCAGTAATTTGAAATGAAAGCCAGCCTTATCAGCAACCCGCGCCATTACCCCATCAAGAGCATCAATCTCTCTTACCAAATGCCCCTTACCAATTCCCCCAATGGCAGGATTACAGGACATAACACCAATGGTTTCCTTTTTATGGGTAATCAAAAGCGTTTTTGCCCCCAGCCGCGCAGCCGCAGCCGCAGCCTCACAGCCAGCATGGCCACCCCCAATGACAAGAACATCATACAACCCGGTTGTCTTGGTCACCTTACTTATCCTCGCTCTGCCATACGCCATACTGCCATACAATATTAAAAACAATGATCAAAACATAAAACTCCACCTAAGAAAGAGAGATTTCCTGACAGGTCAATCATCATTTTCCTATACAAAACTCCCCAAAAATGGAATCTAATATTTCTTCAACACCAACTTTTCCTGTAATCTGCCCCAAAGCCTGTAAGGCTAACCGCAGTTCCTCTCCTCTGGTTTCTGGCCAGCCATCCTGCCCAGCCCGTGCCAAATGCTGATAGGCCCGCTCAATGCCAGCCCTATGGCGCACTCGCGTCAGTGGCGGTTGTGTGGCTGGCCCTAAAAAGGTTTTAGTACGTTGAGTAAGCTCTTGATAAAATTCTTCAAGGCCCATCTTTTCTCTTATGCTAATTCCCAAACACCCTATTGGCGGAGGGGCCAAATCAACCTTGCTATAAACCAACAAAGCCTCAGCCGGAACCTCTAAAGGAAGAGGATCTTGTGGTGCGATAAGATAAATAATTAAATCTGCACGCTGCATATAGGCGTGAGCACGCTTGATTCCCTCAGCCTCAATCTCATCACCTGTTTCTCGCAACCCAGCGGTATCAACCAACGTCACCGGTACATCAGCAATTTCTATGCGTATTTCTATCGCATCACGGGTTGTCCCGGCCTGGGAAGACACAATAGCGGCCGGACGACCCGCCAAATAATTCAACAAGCTGGATTTCCCTGCATTCGGCGCACCAACTATCGCAAAGACAAGCCCTTCACGAACGAGCTCTCCCCTACGCCCCTCTGCAAGATGGTGAGAAAACTCTACCCCCAATTGAGTAATTTCTGACTTTAATTGCCGTTCTACTTCGTCTGGCAACTCTTCATCAGGGAAATCAATCAACGCTTCCTGCCAAGAGAGAATTTTTTTTAAACGCTGTGCCCAATCTTGATAAACTGTGCTTAGCTTTCCTTGAGCCTGCTGTAAGGCTTGTCTGCGTTGGCCTTGAGTTTCTGCAGCTATAAGATCTGCAATTCCTTCGGCCTGAACCAAATCTAGCCTGCCATTCATAAAAGCCCTACGGCTGAACTCTCCTGGCTCGGCAGGAAGGGCCCCCAAAAAGACCAAACCTTCTGCTACAGCTTCAATGACGGCTGGGCTGGCGTGCAGATGAAGCTCCGCACAGTCCTCCCCAGTATAGCTTGCAGGGCCCTTAAACGTCAGGATTAAGGCTTCATCAATCATATCATCGGGAATTTTGGGGTTAAAAATTTTTCGTACAGAAGCTCGACGCGGGGCAGGACAACCACCATAACAGAGCCTTTCCAAAAAAGTTAGGCTCTCTGGGCCACTAATCCGCATAACCGCAATAGCCCCACGAGCTGCCCCAGTTGCCAAAGCAAAAATTGTTGTAGAAAATGAAGAGATTGGTTTCTGCACAGACTCTAACTCTTGTTTAAAATACCCAAATAGTAGAAAGCATGAATGTATGTTGAAGTCTTAGCAAAATACCATTAAAATCTTAAAAGTTTTCCTCAATGGTTGAGGATATTATGCCCCCATTTCCCTTCACCCAGAGAAAAAATATGCCCCAGCTTTCCCTCCACTCTCCCATTGGAGATCTGACGATTTCCGAAGAAAACGGCTCTATTGTCTCCCTAGACTGGGGCTGGGGACGGGATCAAGCAGAAACCCCGCTTCTTCTGGAAGCTCAGGAGCAGCTCCGTTCTTATTTTGAAGGAAAAAATCCTAGTTTTTCTCTCCCCCTTCAACCATGGGGCACGGATTACCAAAAAAAGATATGGCAGGCCTTAACCCAAATTCCCTATGGGGAAACCCGCTTTTACTACGATATCGCCCTGCAAGCTGGTGGCTCTGCACGATCCGTAGGGCAAGCCAATGCCAAAAATCCTATACCGATTCTTATTCCCTGTCATCGGGTTATTGGTAAACAAGGGTTGGGAGGATATTCCGGCATGGGAGACATTGCAACAAAACAGTTTCTTCTTAATCTGGAACATCTCTAGCTTTACAAAAGGCCAAGAACATATTTGTTCTTGGCCTTTAAGCTCCTGGCTAATCTTTCTTGAGAAAACCTGCCATAAGACAACAGGGATTTTTGCCCGTGCCTAAATATTCATGATCTAAGTATTCATAGCGTCGAAGAAATCTTGGTTGGTTTTACTGTATTTAAGCTTATCTAGCAGAAAATCCATCGCATCCATTGTTCCCATTGGAGCAAGAATCCTCCGCAAAACCCACATTTTGGAAAGGGTTGCTTTATCGACCAACAGCTCTTCCTTCCTTGTACCACTCTTGGTAATATCAATAGCTGGAAAGGTTCTTTTATCAGCCAATTTCCTGTCAAGAATAAGTTCTGCGTTCCCTGTTCCCTTAAATTCTTCAAAAATCACTTCATCCATACGGCTACCCGTATCAATTAAGGCAGTTGCAATAATGGTTAAAGAGCCGCCCTGCTCAACATTTCGGGCCGCACCAAAAAACCTTTTGGGACGCTGAAGAGCATTGGCATCTACCCCCCCTGTCAGCACCTTTCCCGATGAAGGAACAACCGTATTATACGCCCTGGCAAGACGGGTAACGGAATCCAGCAAAATCACCACATCGCGTTTATGCTCAACAAGCCTTTTCGCTTTTTCAAGAACCATTTCCGTAACCTGCACATGGCGGGTAGCGGGTTCATCAAAGGTGGAAGAAACAACCTCTCCTCGAACAGAGCGCGCCATATCGGTGACTTCTTCTGGGCGCTCATCAATCAAAAGAACAATGAGAAAAACCTCGGGATGGCTTGCAGCAATAGCTGTGGCAATATTTTGCAACATTACGGTTTTACCCGTACGGGGAGGGGCCACAATTAAGGCACGCTGACCTTTTCCGATAGGGGTCACCAAATCTATCACCCGGGAGGTTAGGTCTTTACCAGAGTTTTTGGAGGTTGTTTCTGTCTGCTCCATTTCCATCCGCAAACGCTGATCGGGATAGAGAGGAGTAAGATTATCAAAATTAATACGATGGCGAACCGCTTCTGGTTCTTCAAAATTAATCGCATTAATTTTTAGTAACGAGAAATAGCGTTCCCCATCCTTAGGAGCACGGATCTGCCCCTCAACAGTGTCGCCTGTACGAAGGCCGAATCGCCTAACTTGAAGGGGAGAAACATAAATATCATCAGGCCCTGGTAGATAATTGGCCTCTGGAGAACGAAGAAAACCAAAACCATCTGAAAGAATTTCTAATGTGCCTTCACCATAGATCGCCTGATTATTTTCTGCGAGCCTTTTAAGGATGGCAAACATCATATCCTGCTTACGCAGAGCTGAGGCATTTTCAATTTGAAGGTCTTCTGCGTATTCAAGCAGATCGGAGGGGGATTTGGCCTTTAATTCGGCAAGATGCATAGAAAACGAGCCTTGAGGTGGCAAAATTGGGGAGAATGAGAACAGCCTTAATACCTGGCATCAGAACAGATCGTCAGTGTCACAATTAATAATTACAACATACAAATATGGTTCTGTATGAAAGCTGTTCGATATTGTAAGGAAAACCAGCGCTTAAAATAAAGGCTAGTGAAACTTTTTTCTCACAAACATTCTATGAGGTCAATAGTATAATATAAAAATATCGTGTTTATTAACGCTTTCGTTAAAATTATCACATAACCCCTTTATCTCAGGCCGAAAGGGGCTCAAAAATTTTAACTCTCCCTGCGGCCTGCAACATTTGGGCTTAAAGTAAAAAAACAGCCTTATAACCCAGCTAAACTTACTAATGTAGCTAAAAAACTCTTCAAACTTAAGTAAAGGCTTTTTCAAAGCTTGTTACCAAACCATCCTTTGTACCAAAACCACCATAAAGGTAAAAGGATACTGGCAACAATTAACCCAAGGCAATAATAATACCCATAGGCCCATTGTAATTCCGGCATGTTCTTAAAATTCATGCCATAAATGCCCGCAATTAAAGTTGGAATTATTCCACTAAGACTTACAGCGGTAAGAATATTCACGCTTGTATTTTGCTCAATACTAACAAAACCCAGGATAGCATCCAGAAGAAACTGCACCTTAACGTTTTTTTGTGAAACAAAGTCCGTTAACGAGGTAATGTCCCGATTAATAATACCCCATTGCCCTTGCAAAACGGGCGCTAAAGGCCTTTTGCCATTTTCTGTAATGAAATTACATATTCTATCCAATCCCGCAAGGGAATCTCTTATAGCAGAGGCCACATCTCCACAACGGCCAATTCTTTTGAGCATTTTTTTAAGCTCATTGCCTTTCCTGCCCTGGCTATGGGGACCCACCTGAAAAATATCATGGGAAATGGTATCTATTGTGCGTCCCAGATTTTCTAAAATATCCGCAAGCCTATCGACAATTGATTCCACAAGAACTGTCATACAGTCTTCTGCTGTTAACGGCTTTTTTGAAGATGCCACAACCCGTGCAGCCTCCTCAAAAGAGGTAAAATTTGAAAAGCGGATCGTTAAGCTGCAAGCCATTCAACACAAACCCTACAGGAGAGACCACAAAGCTTTCACCCAAAAAACGGATCATGGGGGTGGTCATGTAAACACGATCATCTTCCATATAGAGACGAGAAGAACTTTCTATCTCTTCCATATCCACCCGCGTAGGAATACGAAAGCCAGTAATTTTCTCAGCGATATTCTCTTCTTCTTCTGTTGGGTTGAGCAGGTCAAGCCATGGAATATTCTCATGGAGTTTCGCAGCATGTTCCTGGTCAGAATATTCCTGGCTGGATTGTCCCCAGTTATGGGCTAAAAGCATCGTTCATTACCGTTCTCGTTCTTGGAATAACTGGTCTCGTATAGTTTTCCCTTTTATCATACTGTCAGCCCAAGGTTTAAGTCTATTCTTGTCCAGAGTCAGAAAATTCCCTAACATTCCCCTTAAAAGGGCACTGATATGGCCACTCTCTCCATAGCCACTCCCTCATAGGGAAAATTTAAGAAACACACATTCTCATACAAAACCTTTTTCAGCGCCTTAAACCCAGTAGTCTTAATAGTCTAAAATCCTAATATTCCTTTACAGCGTCAAGAAGGATATGCCAAAAACCTCTATTATCCTCTTCCTTTATCCATATATAGGGGCTTACTATAGGGAAAGCTCTTATCCATGACATTTCATCATCAGGTCTATAACATGCGTCAACATTCAGGCAATTCCATTTCCTCTCAGGCTAATAGCCTTCGTTACGGGCCCGATTCTGAAGGGAAATTTGGTATTTTCGGAGGCCGTTTTGTTTCAGAAACCCTTATGCCTCTCATCCTGGAGCTTGAAAAAGCCTATGAGGCGGCAAAAGCCGACCCGACATTTCATAGCGAGCTTGCCTATTACCTGAAACATTATGTCGGCCGTCCCAGCCCACTATGGTATGCTCAGCATTTAAGCGAACAGCTTAAAGGTGCAAAAATCTATTTCAAACGTGAAGAGCTTAACCACACCGGCTCCCACAAACTTAACAATGTTATGGGACAAATCCTGCTCGCCCGCCGCATGGGGCGCAAACGCATTATTGCTGAAACTGGAGCGGGCCAGCACGGCGTGGCCACCGCCACTGTTTGCGCCCTGTTTGGAATGCAATGTGTCATCTACATGGGGGCAACCGATGTAGAACGCCAAAAGCCCAATGTGTTTCGGATGCATCTTTTAGGAGCAGAGGTTAAGCCCATCAGCGCAGGGGCTGGTACTTTAAAAGATGCCATGAATGAAGCCATGCGCGATTGGGTCACTAATATTGAAGAGACATACTACCTCATTGGCACTGTAGCTGGGCCCCATCCTTACCCCCAAATGGTCAGAGATTTTCAGTCTGTCATTGGAGAAGAAACCAAACAACAAATCCTTGAGGCAGAAGGGAAGCTCCCCGATGTCATCGTAGCCGCCATTGGGGGGGGCTCCAATGCTATGGGTATTTTTCATCCCTTTCTGGATAACCTTTCAGTCAAGCTCATTGGTGTTGAAGCCGCAGGCCATGGGCTTGATAGTGGAAAAACCGCTGCCTCTCTTCTGCGCGGCCGCCCAGGTGTCCTGCATGGCAACCGTACTTATTTGTTACAAGATGAAGAAGGCCAGATCATGGAAGCCCACAGCATCAGTGCAGGCCTAGACTATCCGGGCATTGGACCCGAACATTCTTGGTTAAAAGACCACAAAAGGGCGGAATATGTTTCCATTACTGATCAGGAAGCTTTGAAGGCCTTTCAAACCTGTACCCGCACAGAAGGGATAATCCCCGCTCTAGAAAGTGCCCATGCCATTGCCCATGCCATAAAAATAGCCCCCAGTATGAAGGCCGACCAAACCATTGTTCTTAACCTATCAGGGCGGGGCGATAAAGATATCTATACTGTTGCCCAGCATCTTGGAGTTTCTCTATGAGCCGTATTGCCCAAACCTTCAACGCCCTGAAAAAACAGAATAAAGGCGCCTTCATCTCCTATCTGGAGGCCTGTGACCCAGACTATAATACCTCGCTTGCCTTGTTAAAGGCCATGCCTGAAGCAGGGGCAGACCTTATTGAAATTGGCATGCCCTTTTCTGACCCCATGGCCGATGGTCCCGTCATCCAAGAAGCGGCCAAGCGTAGCTTGAAAGCCGGGGCAACCATGGCAAAAACGCTCTCCCTCGTGCGCACTTTTCGCCAAGAAAACACCACCACCCCTCTTATTCTTATGGGCTACCTCAACCCTGTTGAAAACTACGGTGTTGAACGTTTCTGTCACGATGCCGCCCAAGCAGGGGTAGATGGGCTGATTATTGTAGATGTACCGCCTGAAGAAGCCGCCTTTCTGAGCGAGCCAGCCCAAAAAAACGGGATTGATGTTATCCGCCTGATCACGCCAACCTCAACAGATGAACGGTTGGAATATATTACCTCTCAGGCGAGTGGGTTTTTATATTATGTCAGTATTAATGGCATTACAGGCACACGCACCGCCAGCACAGAACAGCTCAATGCGGCTTTTAGCCGTATAAGAAAGAAAACGGATCTCCCGGTGGTTGTAGGTTTTGGCCTTTCCACACCAGAACATATTCGCCAAGCCCTTACAGTGGCCGATGGTGCAGTGGTCGCTTCTGCCCTTATCAAAACCCTTGCAAACAGCCTGGATGCCAACCATCAGGCAACAGAACAAACCTTACCAGCTGTACTCTCTCAACTGAAGACCCTCGCCGATGCCAAACACTAAACTTTTCCTGGCCTGACGGCTATGATATAACGCTAAGAAATATCTTTATCATCCGGTTTTTCTCCTTATTTTCAAGGTTTTATCATGAGCTGGTTAACCCAATATGTTCGCCCTAAAATTAACAGCCTGCTAAAACGGGATGTACCAGACAATTTATGGACAAACTGCGAAGCCTGTGGGCAGATGGTTTTACTAAAAGATCTGGAGAAAAACCTTTATGTCTGCTCTCACTGTTCGCATCATATGCGCATGCCAGCCCAAAAACGTCTAGATTGGGTTTTCGATAAAGAAACAGCCACAAAAATTGAGCTTCCCAAGGTTCCCCTTGACCCTTTAAATTTTAAGGATCAGAAAAAATATACTGACCGCCTAAAGGAAAACAAAACCAAAAGCCGCCTGGAAGAAGCCTTGCTGGTTGCCCATGGCAGGATAGAAAATCATAATTGTGTGGTAGCCATTATGGCTTTTGAATTTATGGCAGGCACGATGGGGGCTGCTGTAGGTGAGGCTTTTCTGGCTGCTGCAAGGCTTGCCACATTACAGCAAGTTCCCCTCATTGTTTTTACAGCCTCTGGCGGTGCAAGGATGCAAGAAGGGCTCATTAGCCTTATGCAAATGCCCCGCACAGTTATTGCCACACAAATGGTTAAAGAGGCGGGACTTCCCTACATTGTTATCCATACTCACCCAACTACGGGGGGCGTAACGGCCTCCTTTGCCATGCTGGGAGATATCCATATTGCAGAACCCAATGCCCTGATTGGCTTTGCAGGCCCCCGTGTTATTCAAGATACTGTCAGGGAAAAACTGCCTGAAGGATTTCAACGCTCAGAATACCTTAAGGATCATGGCATGGTTGATATGGTGGTGGAAAGAAAAGATCTTCGCCCCATGTTAGGACGTATCCTTGGGCTTCTTGAGCAGCGCCGAAATACTGTTACCCCGGTTGCCTAAATCCCCATATCCCTTTTTATGCCAAGCCCTTATGGATAAACAATGTCTGGCTCTCAAACCCTTGCCACTGAATTTTCTGGGCCGATCCTTCCCATTCTGGAGCGGCTTAACCGTTTATATCCAACCCTCATTGATCTCTCCCTCTCCCGGCTAGAAATCTTATTAGGCAAGCTTGGCCATCCTGAACAAAAAATAGCCCCGGTGATCCATATTGCTGGCACGAATGGCAAAGGCAGCACCACAGCGCATCTTTATACAATCGCAACGGCTGCTGGGCTTAAAGTTCATACCTATACCTCTCCCCACCTCGTAAATATTACAGAGCGTTTTCGCCTTGCAGGAAAACTAGTGGATGAACCCACTTTGCGCACCACTTTGGAAGAGATTGAAAAAACCAACGCAAATGCCCCTATTACCCTTTTTGAAGTACTGACAGCTGCCGCCTTTTTGTTATTCTCCCGTATCCCAGCTGACCTGATCTTGCTGGAAGTCGGGCTAGGTGGGCGCTTTGATGCCACCAATGTTATAGCATCCCCTTTGGTTTCGGTTATAACCCCCATTGCCTTGGATCATGAAAACTTTCTCGGTTCAACCCTTAAGGCTATTGCCCACGAAAAAGCAGGCATTATCAAACCCGGTAGGCCTGTGGTCTGTGCACGTCAACACCCTGAGGCCTTAGCAGAAATTGCACAAAGTGCAGCAGAAAAAAATGCTCCCCTTATGGTGCAAGACAGAGAGTGGACATTTACACCAACTTCTAACCATACTGCGCTATACGAAGAGAGCACGATCCACATAAAAACCCCACTGCCCCATTTGCTAGGCCCCCATCAAATTGATAATGCTGGTCTTGCTATCGCTGCCTTACAAGCTAGTAAGCTCAGTGTGAAACCACATACCTATGCCGCTATTTCTCATACTTTTTGGCCAGCCCGGTTGCAAAAGCTTGAAGGGTTTTTACAAAAAAAACTTCCTCCCCTATGGGAGTTATGGCTAGATGGTGGGCACAACCCCCACGCCAGCCATGCCCTTGCCCGCCAAATGGAGTTATGGAGGGATAAACCTCTCCATCTTATTCTGGGTATGAAACACACTAAAGATGTTCAAGGGTTTATTGCCCCACTGCTTCCCTTTGCTACCAGTCTCCAGGCTGTTTGTGAAAAGGGCCAACATATGGCTGTAGATATTCCTACCCTTATTTCGGCATCAAATAATAAAGCCACATCTGGGCCAGATATTAACAGTGCCCTTGCGACACTCCTAGCACAGAACGATCACCAAAAGCCCCTAAGAATCCTTATTTGTGGAAGTTTATACCTAGCCGGAAAAGCCTTGGAAATGGATGGCTGGATACCCCACTAAACACCTTCATATTTTAAAATGGCGTCACGGAGAAGGGTATGAGCAGTAAGAGGTACCATAACACCACCAGCTCCTTCTATAACAAGCACATCATCTGCCTTACAGGATGGCGTTAAATGAAAATCTTCAAAACTATAGCTTTTTTGTTCACGTAACATGGCCTCAAAAGGAGAAAGTGCTGCCGAAAGAACGAGCAAACTTGGTAAGATTTTGGGAAGTTTCCCGTCTTTTCGTCTTACCAGAGAGGTTATGATTGCATGATCGGGCTTTTCTTCCGCAACCCCTGTTTGAAAGGGCTTCCAATAGAGAGCTTGCCAGGCCTGCACCAACTCTTATTTCAAGAGTGGCTTTTTCCAAGAATGGCCCTGAAATTTTATTTTTTTATTTTTTTCACTGAACCACTCCCTGCTGATATTTTGCCCTGATAGAAAAAAGCAGAGAAGCTTTCACCAGTGCCAAAAACCTTAATACTAAAACTTTCAGCAAGTCCCAGATTTATCCTTGATGTATAGAAAAAATCTATAGAGGCAGCAATAAAATTTGCACATTGGGTTTATCTCTAATCTAGAATCAATAGGATGTGAAAGACCTCAACCCGTTGCGTAACCAAAATGATAAGAGAAGCACAGACCTTCTATTTCATGAACCTTTTACTTTATTAGCCTTTTATTGCATTAAAAAGAGCGCCTTCAAAAATACAAAAGCCCCAGAAAGGGGCTTTAAAGATACTCTTACGCCATGCCGCTTTGTCGGCAAATTTTTATCGTAATGCAACTTCAACATCTCTATGGGCTCTTTCCCATTCCGCCATATTGTCCTGAGCATCTTTCACAAAAGCGGATTTCTTTACCCCTTCCATAAAAATATTACGAGCAATATTACCAGGGAAACGAGCCGGACGTTCAACCTGAATGAGCAGAACAACCCTGGTTTCATCTGTATCATTCCAAACCTCGTGGTCATAGGTTTCATCAAAAAGAATCGTTTTTCCTTCTTCCCAATGCACCATATTAGTCCCAATCCGAAAGCGGCAATTTTTTCTATCCTTGGGGACAATAAGCCCTAAATGGCTGGTGAGTAGCCCTTTTGTTACCCCGATATGATGGGGAATATGACACCCTGGCCCCAATATGGAAAAAAATGCAGAATTCAGACGAGGAATACGCTTCATCAGAGCCGTCGTCTGCGGGCACTGCTTGCAGTTCTCTTCTACTTTCACCCCATAACCAAATAGAAAAAAAGACTGCCAGCGCTGGTCTGCTGCAATGCGGGCATGATCAGGAGAGATCTGGCCTAAAGGGGGGATAGCATTGCGCCTTTTAAGAACGGCATCCAGCTCAGCGCGAATGATCTTCCAGTTTTTTTCCAACATCGCCGTCCAAGGCATAATGGCAGGATCAAGGACAGGATCGTTAGAGACAGTAGAACTTCTTGCGATAAGATCATTAAATAGAGGGCGAAGATACTTGCCTAAACGGATACTTAATGGCCGTTTAGGTAAAGAATTTTCTATAGCTTCTGTTTTACTCATTATTTTTCAACTTTCGCTACTTAAATGGCAGGCAAAAGCGCAAAGGCCACTGCCCAAATTAAAAAAATGAGGTCTTAATACTGTTCTTTGCAGAAGGCTTTTACAAAATCACACCCGCTTAGGTCAAGCCGTGATGTAAGTCAGCGTCTTGAAGATTTTATTATTTTTCTACTCCCCTTCATGCTCTTTTTAACTCCAGATCTCACAAGACCGAGCTGATCGTAAATAAAGGCATAATAATCGGCCATTTGCCCAATACTATAAGATAACCCATTCCCATGACCTGTGCTCTCGCTTACCGAGAGATAAACTGGAAAACCAGATGCTGTTGCAGCCTGGAGCCGTGCAGTCATTTTACGGGACTGTTCTGGACTGACCCTTCCATCGTAAAGCCCCATCATCAGCAATACAGCAGGGTAAGACTTACCCTCGGTAATGTTTTGATAGGGAGAATAAGTTTTCATTTTTTCATAATTACTCTTGTTTTCTACCGTCCCCAATTCAGTGGCATTAAAGGCTCCATTAGGGCTATATTCCGCATGCAGGAGATCATAAATTCCTTCTAGGCCAACAACTGCCCTAAAAGAGGTCGGCTCCTGTGTCAGAGCAGCCCCGACTAATAATCCCCCATTACTGGCCCCAATAATGGCCAAATGCTGTGGGGAGGTATAGTGCTTTTGTACCATATAATGCGCTGATGCCAAAAAATCATCAAAAACAGTCTGTTTTTTTTCCAATTGGCCCATCTGATGCCACAAGGCCCCGTACTCCGCCCCACCGCGCAAGTTTGCCACCACATAGATCCCCCCGGCCTCTACCCATTGTTTAACACCAATACCTGCAAAATGAGGCACTAAGGATATTCCATATCCTCCGTAACCACACAGGATAGCGGGGGTCTCCTTATTCAGCTTTCGGCCCTTCTTACGAAGAATATTTAAAGGGATTTTCGTGCCATCTTTACTAAACGCAAACTCCCTTATAACGTCTATATCCTTAAAGCTTACGGGGGTTTTCTGGACCAGCTTTGTTTTTTCTGATTTGCCCTTTTGCTCATCATAACGAACAATCGCTTGCGGAGTAAGGTAAGTTTCCTCAGCATATAACACCTGCCCTTTCCGTGTAGAAACGATATCGGAAACGGAAGCGATTTTCCCTACGGGCAGCATACCTTTTGGTTTCCCATTATGGGTATAAATACCAACCCGAACCGGGCCACCATCCAGCATTTTAAGATAGAGATTATCGGCTGTAACAACGATAGCCGCCCCTCCAAGCTCTTCTTCCCCCTGAATGGCATAGTCCGATTCAGGAATTAGCAATCTGGCACGACTTAACAACAAATCAGCTGCAGAACCATCCAGAGACATTGCCAGAATCTTCCCTTTAGGGGCATGATCGTAAGAGAGAAGATACAACACATTATCGGGCCCAATTGAAGCGGCAGTTACATGATCGGCAAAATGGGTAATCTGGCGGATATGGCCACGCGAATCCATAACATAATGAGCAAATTCTCCCCCATCGCCATTCTCAACGGAAATCAGCGTATAAAGGGCATTCTGGCTGTTATCCAGCCGGATTTCTGCTATTTTTGGCAGATCACGACCAAAAACATACCTATCTTCTCCATCCTTTTTTCCTAGAGAATGGTACCAGATTTGCTGGTTAAAATATTGCCGCTTATTGGAGAGGTTTCCCTCCGGATAACGTGTATACCAAAACCCAGTGCTATCCGCCCGCCAAGCCACACTTCCCCCCGCAGTAGGGTATTGAACATGAGAAATGGGGACTTCCTTGGTTTCTTTTCCCGTTCTGGCATCAAAAATATGAAGTTCTCCGATTTCACTTCCATTCTTAGAAAGGGAGACCGCCACCCATTTACCATCAGGCGAAGGCACAAACCAATCAATAGCAGTATGACCTGAAGGATCCAAAAGATTGGGATTTACGCTTACAATTTGAGTGTGGGGATCTGCAGAAAGATCCATATTGACAATCACAGGCTGTTGGTAAGAAGGAAGGCGTGTTTGGGCAAACACTCTTTCCCCTGCCACACGTAGTCCTTTCCAACCGCCGGAGGTTTGGGTAGCTGCAGCCATGAAACGAGTATAAAGTTTTTTGCGCTGCGGCAAAGAACTAAGGTAGGTTTGGGTACGCCTATTCTGGGCTTTATCCCAAGCCTTTACCTCTGGGCTAGAGGAGATCCCTAACCATGGATAGGGATCTGTTACCTTATCCCCAAAAAAATTTTCTTCCACAGGCTGGATTGTGGTCACAGGAGCGGTTTGATCTGCCGCATAGACCACTTCCCCTTTATAGGCCATTCCCAGCAAACCTAAAGCCCACACGATTAGAACATTTCTGTATTGACGCACACCTGATCCTTTTATTCCCAGTCTCATTTCCCTATGAAGCACGTTACTTATTAACCAGACTTATTAACCAGCTGTTTTAAGTATCGTTCATTTCATAAATGAAATTTTTACTTCACTATAAAATTTTAATATTTTTATCGATATTTATTAAACAATAAATAATTCCGATTATTTAAATAAAAAAAGCTTCATAATCCAATATTTTCTACAAAAATGGCCAGAACACTCTTGACTTTGTTTTTATAAATAAGAATTAATCTCAATTAATATTCTGTTACTATTTACAACCCAAACGGTCTATACCAATGAAAAAAAAAATTTCTGACCATCTACTTTCTCACTGTGCAACTAGCACCTTGGCCTTGGTTTTCTTGTCGTGGTCAGGAATAAGTTTTTATACTTTTCCAGCTTGGGCCCAGCACCCGCATCATAACCATAAAAAGAAACGTTTGGGTATTAAACACACTTCCAATAATACGGGAAAAGAAAAATCTGCTTCCCAAAACCTCCCGGTAGCTACTGCTACAAACAGCGAACAACCTGCTTCACAAGCAGCCCAATCCACAGAACATGTTGTTATTCGAGCCACCAAACCTGTTTTTGTAGCCACCACTTCCTCTTCGGCCACAAAAACCAGCACCCCTCTTATTGAAACCCCCGAATCCGTTTCCGTTGTCACCCGTGAGCAAATGGACATGCAAAATGCTCGCTCCATTAATGAGGCCTTGCGGTATAGTTCAGGCGTTGTGGCTGACCTACGCGGGGGAAATAGCCGATATGACCAATTATCTATCCGTGGGTTTATTGAAGGTACGGCTGGTGCCTCAGAATATCTGGATGGGCTAAAACTCTTCGGCGGAGGAGGATTCGCCACCCAACAAGTCGATTCCTATCTTCTAGAGCGTATTGACGTACTGAAAGGCCCACCTTCTGTAGTCTACGGGCAGAGCAACCCTGGAGGGATTGTAGCTCTTACCAGCAAATGGGCCAACGGTAAGCGTGTGAGAGAAATATCACTTGAGGGCGGGAATTTTGATTATGGGCGCGGAACTTTCGATATTGGGGATAAAATCCCTGGCTCTTCTGACTTCTCCTACCGTTTGGTAGGGACAGCCACTCGCCAGAATGGCTATGATGGATATACCAGATCAGAGCGTTATACTTTTGCTCCTTCGGTTAATTACAAACCCAATGAAGATATCAACCTTACCCTTTATGGCCGTTACCAAAAAGACCCTACCAGCGCGAGTTATCAGGTCTGGCCAACTCAGGGTACCGTTCTACCAGGCTTGTTTAATTTTAGCCCCGGGTTTTACACGGGAGATCCTAATTATAACAAGTTTGACCGTACCCAGTCTTCGGTAGGCTATAACTTCGACTACCAATTTCATCCCGACTGGGTTTTACACTCCATGGCACGTTATGCCAATGTGGGAACGAATTATAATGAGCTTGGTGTTTCAGGTGATCCGTTTCTTGACCCACAAGGATCAGGCGATATTTTACTCAATCGTTATGCTTACGGTGCCAAAGAACATTTTGATACTATAACCCTAGAAGAACGCATTAACGGCATTGTTTATACAGGAAATGTAAGGCATGATGTGCTGGTTGGAGTAAGCTGGCAGAATTTGCGAGACAGCTATAACTATGCTTTTAATTTTGCAGGCATCCCCGCTTTAAACCTTACTCACCCTATTTATGGCATGACCGTTCCCATTGCAGCCCCTAGCGGTATCTTTGGCACCTCCACCAACCAAGAAGGAATCTTTGTACAAGACCAGGCTAGTTTTGAAAATTGGCACTTCCAATTTGGCTTTCGGAAGGACTGGTCCAAAATCAACACACGAGACCAGTCCTCGTCCCAAGCCACGGCTGTCAATACTAATGATGAGGCCATTACCTACCGGGGGGGAATCCTCTATAAATTTGATGTGGGTGTAGCCCCCTATTTTAACTATGCCCAGTCTTTTCAACCCTTACAAGGTACAGATTATCAACACAGCCCTTTCAAGGCCACTCGTGGCGAACAATATGAAGTAGGGGTAAAATTTCAACCCAAAAGTTTTAAAAGTTTCATGACAGTTGCCTTTTACGACTTAACACAAAGCAATATCCTTACAACTGACCCGCTCCATCCCAATTTTAGTATACAATCTGCTGAGCAGCGCTCGCGCGGGGTGGAGCTTGAAATCCATGCCTCCCTTACGGATGATATTAACCTGATTGCCGCTTATACCAACCAGTCTGTCAAGCTCACTAAAGGGGAATATGAGGGCGTACGTCCTACCCAAATCCCAGCCCAGTTTGCCTCTTTTTACGGCACATATACCCAACCTGATGGGCCAGCCAAAGGATTAGGCCTTGGGGTAGGGGTACGGTATATAGGCAATACCAATGGAGATTTAACCTCCCAGTTCCAGACGCCTGCTTATGCGTTAGTGGATGGTCAGATCCATTATAATGTAGGCAATGCCGATGCGAGGTTTAAAGGTATGAATCTTCAACTTTCAGCCCAAAACCTTCTAAACAAACATTATATTACCAGCTGTTATAGCTCCAGCTTTGGATGCTCCTTTGGTCAAAGTCGCACCATTATTGGCCGAGTAACCTATAACTGGTAAATCTATTATAACTGGAAAAAAAATATCGGTATCCATAATAGGGCCGGCACAACGTACCACCCGGCCCTTCGAGCTGCCATCGGAAAGAAAGCCAATAACACGCTCCAGCAGCAAGCGGCTATACTTTGCACTCCGATCCAGCACAGCAAGCCCGTAACTTTTAACGACAACACAGCAACCCCCATTCCTCCAGCGGTCAGACATAGAGCATAAATTAAAATTATGCTTTGCCTGCCAAAGGGAAGGGTAGGGGCACGCATCTGCCTTAAAGGTTTAGCCATACACCATGACAAAGCATGGCATGCCCCAAAGCATAAAAGAAAAATAACCACAAAAGCCACACTCTATTCCCCGCTGACCAAGGAAGAGGAATGACTCATAGCCTGATCAGAAACCGTCTGACCAGAAACTGGCGGACGAGATCCCTTGCTGGTGGGTTTTGACTGGGGGACTCCGGTCTGCAAGCTTAACCCAATCAGTAGGCTAACGCTCCCTATCAGACAGGCTGTTCCATCAACAGCCCAAAAAGCCAAGGGAACATAGCCCGTTGCCAGATCAACAGGCAGCAAACCAAAGCTTAAGCCACTCAATAGAAATGCCAAACTCCTCCCAGTCTTTTGCCAGCCTTTCAGGAAGGTCACAACCAAACCATAAATCCCAACTCCACCCCACAAAAGGAAAAACCCTAATGTTTCCACTGTCATTCTTTCCGGCAACCAAAGGGGAAGCGTTGGGGGTAAAAAACGCGCAATCCATAGCAGCCCAGCACAAGCCACAGGTAACCCCAAAACAACACTCACCACCACTCCACCTTGCCACCTCATAAGAAGGCTTTGTTTACGAAGATCGTTCTTGAGAAGGGCGTTATTTTTTTTCTCCCGTTTATATACATAATAAAACAGGCCTGTTCCCATCATAACACTACTGGCAAAAGCTGAGAGAAAATAAACCGCCCTAAAAGGATAAGGCAGCTGATTACCCATATGGGCCCCTTCTATTGCGCGGGGTAAAAACTGGGAAAAATCTTGCAATCGATTATGGGTATATTGCGTGGGAGAAGTTGTAGAAAATACCACAGAATCGCGAGTTATTGCCATTCTATGGGCTATGGCCTGGACAAAGGTCAGCTTCCCTTGCGATCTGAACTGAATAAACCCCACTCGGCCTAATAGGGTTTGGGCTGTTTGGTACATCTGAAACAAATCTTCTGGAGAAAGCGTGCCCCCATGCAGTGGGATAAATTTTTTTTCATGGTTCATACCATGATCAAAAATATGGCCTGGCCGATTATGCTGAGGAAAATGGAAATACGCGTGACGATGAAATACCATACCGCTATAAGCCATACCGGCCAAAAACGGGACAAAAATAATCCCTCCAATAATGTGAATATCCAGCCAATACCGCAACTTGGAGGCAAAAGGCCTGACCACGAACAAGTCAGACCATAAAAAAGGCCAATGGGCTATAAAGCCGGTTACGATAAGCACAATAAACCATAGCCCAAAAAACCCACAAATCCATTTGGCCCAAAACCGCCCCATATGGAGCGTATAATGAAAGTCGAAAAAAAACTCACCGCCTACTGTCTCTCTTACCTGCAGGAGGTGGCCTGTTTGCGGGTGAAAGACCAAACCTGTAAAAACATGACCGTTAAAATGCTCTACTCGTAAAGGCCAGCTGCGCTGGGTAGGAAAAAGAACAATATTTTTTTGACCTTTTTGATTTAAGGCCACAGCCTGCTGATAGGCCGCATAAAGCCCCATAGAAGAGACCTCTGGAGAACGAATCTGAGCGACTTCTGGCTGCATCCAATCGTTTAGCTCCTGGCTGTAAATAGCGAGGGTGCCAGTAAGGGCCATACAGTAAAGAATTAATCCACAATAAAACCCAACCCAGGAATGGAGCCACTGGAATGTTCCGAGAAAATATGTCTTTACCACATAAACCCCACCAGAGCTGCCCCTGCCAAACCCATAAGACCTCCTATCACTTTACCACTGGCCAACAGCTTGCTCGCTGCAAGAAAAGAATACACACAGGGCAGCAATATAGGAAAAGCCATAACAGAGATAAGATAGCCCAACTCGCCAGGGCTTTCTGCCCATAACGACATGGCCAGTATGACGCAATATCCAAGACACCAGGCTCCCCCATAGCTTATGACGATCGCGAGAAAAAAATGTATAGAAACGATAATGCTTTTCATTTTCATTATCCAGTTTTAAATGACCCCCACCAGTGATAGGAGCTTACGAGACAACTTTAAAGCCTTTTTCTTACCCGCTTTCTTCCTTTCAGAAAGCCCGTCCTTAAAAAGCCCACTTCCTGGCACCTCTTAAGCATTTCGTCCTTGTTTTTCGTGACCAGTGAAGGGCCTGTGAAATGCTCTAGACCTAAAATACCCGACTGAAACGATTCGAGTCATAAAGAGCAAAACCCCGCTCTATGAATTTTATAACAGGGCCATCGTTTTTTCCTTACATTTAACATTAAAACTATGTTAACGTTTATGACATATATATAATGAGATAACCATAAAACATATTGTCTTTACCTTGCCCTGTATCAGCCTAATCGGTTGTTAACAGCGTAGGTTTTTGAAACTTGATTTAAATCCTGTGATTTTGAATCTTAATTTTTTTTAATTTTTCTTTTTTTTATCTTTTTTACGGACAACTACCCTTATAGTACTCCACACTAACAGTGGTAGATCCTTTTATTTTTGGAAATGGATAACGCTCATGCCTGTACATACGACATCCTCTCTTCCCACCCTTATAATCGTTGGCAATGGCATGGTGGGGCACTACCTTGTAGAGCAACTCATCGACAGGGGGCTCAACAAAAAATATCATATCCATATCATAGGCGATGAGCCCTACCAGGCTTATGACCGAGTGCATCTTTCCGAATATATTGACAATAATAACGCTGAAACCCTTACCCTTTGTGCAGCCAATTACCACACCAACCACAACATTACCCTTTCTCTTAAAACAAAAGTCCTCTCTATTGCCCGACAAGGGAAAACCATTGAGACAGACAAGGGCACCCTTTCTTATGATAAGCTGATTTTGGCCACGGGATCCTATCCGTTTGTTCCACCCATTCCGGGAAGTGATGGCAATGCTGGCCTCGTTTACCGTACATTGAATGACCTAGACCACATTCGCGAAGCCGCCAACGGAGCTGCTCGAGGGGTTGTGATTGGGGGCGGACTCTTAGGGCTTGAGGCGGCCAATTCTCTTAAAACCCTTGGTCTTGAAGTCCATATTATTGAATTTGCTAACCAACTTATGCCTGTTCAGCTCGATAGTGTCGCTGGTGAGGCGCTCAAAAAACGCATCGAAGAACTGAACATCCACATTCACCTCTCTCATGCCACAAAAGATATTGTTCCAGGGCAAGACTTTCGCTACCGCCTGAATTTTGAAGACGGCACCAACCTGGAAACAGATCTGGTTCTCTTCTCTGCTGGCATTCGCCCTAATGACGAAATTGCCCGTGCTGCGGGCCTTGAAATTGCCCACCCTCGAGGAATTGCCATTAATGATTCCTGCTTGACTTCTGACCCTGATATTTTTGCCATTGGGGATTGCGCGGCATGGGAAAACCGTATTCTTGGGCTTATTGGCCCAGGCTACAGTATGGCGCGCGTCATTGCAGATCAGCTAGAGGGAAAAGAAGCCACTTTTAAAGGGGGTGATACCTCAACCAAACTTAAACTTCTGGGCGTAGATGTCGGCTCTATTGGAGATGCCCACGGCAAAACCCCCGGGGCTAAAAACTACCAATTCCTTGACCAAACCCACAATTCTTATCGAAAACTGGTCGTCTCCGAAGATGGAGAACAGGTTCTGGGAGCAATATTGGTAGGCGATAACAGCTATTATGATTCTATTCTTCAATATTATCTGAATGGCATTAAACTTCCAGAAGATGCCTCAAACCTTATCCTGCCATCAAATAGCAGCGCTCCAACATTAAGCGCCAGTGCCCTGCCAGAAACGGCAACCATCTGTTCTTGTTACAATGTTACCAAAGGGGCTATTATCCAGGCTATTGATGGGGGCTGTACGGATCTTGCCACCCTTAAGGCCCAAACGAAGGCCAGTACAGGCTGCGGGGGCTGTGCCAGTCTTTTAAAAGATGTTTTTAACTCTGAGCTCACTGCCCGTGGGGTAGAAGTCGATAAAAGCATTTGCGAACATTTCAAATATACACGCCAAGAATTATATGCCTTTATCTTGGTTGAAAAAATTACCTCTTTTGAAGAGCTGATCCAAAAACATGGCAACGGCGCCATGGGATGCGATATTTGCAAACCTGCTGTGGCCTCCATCCTCGCTTCCACCTGGAATGAGCTTATTACCAAGCCAGACCTTATCCCTTTGCAAGAAACCAACGATACCTTCTTGGCTAACATGCAAAAAAATGGCACTTACTCTATTGTGCCCCGTATCGCAGGGGGGGAAATTACTCCCGATCGGCTTATTGCTCTAGGGCAAATAGCCAAAAAATATCACCTCTACACAAAAATCACAGGAGGCCAGCGGATAGACCTGTTCGGAGCCCAAGTTCATGAGCTTCCCATGATATGGGATGAGCTGATCAAAGCTGGGTTCGAAACAGGGCAAGCCTATGGCAAATCCCTCCGGACTGTAAAAACCTGTGTAGGAAACACCTGGTGCCGCTACGGTGTAAAGGATAGCGTGGGGTTTGGCATCTTGCTTGAAAATCGCTACAAGGGCTTACGGTCTCCTCATAAAATCAAATTTGGCGTCTCGGGGTGTACACGGGAATGCGCCGAAGCCCAGGGGAAGGATATTGGGATTATTGCAACAGAAAAAGGGTGGAACCTGTATGTTTGCGGCAATGGAGGCATGCGCCCTCGCCACGCTGAATTGCTTGCCTCTGACCTCGATGACACCACGCTGATCCGCTATGTTGACCGCTTCTTGATGTATTATATCCGAACGGCAGACCGCCTGCAGCGTACTTCTGTCTGGCGGGAAAACCTAGAAGGCGGGCTTGATCACATTAAGGATGTTGTCATCCACGATAAACTTGGGCTGGCCGAAGAGCTGGAACGCCAAATGCAGCACGTGATCGATACCTACCAATGTGAATGGAAAGCAACCATTAACGATCCAGAAAAAGTTAAACGGTTCCGCACTTTTATCAACGACCCTGCAACCAACCCCGACATTCAGACCAAACCCGTGCGCGAACAATTTATGCCTGACATGAGCACAGTCATTCAAAATGATGAAGAGGGAGAACTCCTTGTTCGCCCCAAACCTACGACAGAGCAATGGGATTACCTATGTGAAGTGAAAGATCTGGTGGCCTATTCAGGTGTGGTTGGCCTTTATAAAGGCCAACAAGTGGCTTTGTTCTATCTCCCGCATGGGGTACCCCACAAAACCGATACCCCCGTTGTGTATGCCATTGCCAACCACGACCCCTTTACCCATGCCGATGTTATTGGCCACGGTATTTTAGGAGATATTAAAGATAAACCCGTTATTGCTTCCCCTTTGCATAAGGAGCATTTCTATCTTGAAAATGGGGCTTGTGTAGAACATCCAGAAACCGTTATTCAAACATGGAATGCTCGTATCAACGGCAATAAGGTCGAAATCCAGCCTCTATGACACAAGACGGTTCTGAACAGCCTTTTCCAGGTTACCTCCCCATCGGGCTTAGACTTGATGGGGAAAAGGTTCTTGTAATCGGGGGGGGAGGCATTGCAGCCAATAAGGTACGCCTGCTGTTATCCTGCAGGGCCGTTATTACCGTTATCGCTGAAACACTTTATCCAGAAATGCACTCTCTCCATAAGGAAGGGGCTTTTACCTATATCCCCCAAACCCTTACAGAGGACTCCTTAGTGGCCTTGGCTTCCTCCGATTATAGGCTAGCTTTTATTGCCACAAATAATACGGCCCTCAACCATAAGGTTTCTGCTGCTCTAAGGGCTGCTCATGTTCTTGTCTGTATCGTAGATAACCCTGAGCATTCCAACTTTATCACCCCTGCTATTGTGGATCGGGGTGTTGTAAAGGTAGGGATTATCACTTCAGGGGCAGCTCCTGTCCTTTCGCGGAGAATTCGGGAGAAACTTGAAGGGGAGCTTCCTTCCGGGACCAAAACCCTGGCTGAATTTATGGGAAAACAACGCCATTTTATGCGTCAACATTGTCCCGACTTAACAAAACGCAGAAAAATATGGGAAGCCTTTATAGATAGCCCAGGGGCAGAAGCTGCTCGGCAAGGAAAAGAAAAAGAAGCGCGCGCCTATCTTGAACATCTTCTTGCCAACACAGCCTTTACAGGAGAAGTCTGGTTGGTTGGCGCTGGCCCCGGCAATGCTGACTTATTAACCCTTAAAGCATTACATCTTATGCAAAATGCCGATAGTGTGCTTTATGATCAGCTCCTTTCCCCCACAATTCTCGACCGTGTTCGCCGCGATGCCGAAAGGGTTTTTGTAGGAAAAAAACGCAACCACCATACCATGTCTCAAAACGAGATTCAGGCCGAAATGATCCGAAGGGCCCGTAGAGGTGAGCGTGTCCTGAGGCTTAAGGGGGGGGACCCCCTTATTTTTGGCCGCGGAGGTGAAGAAGCGGATGCCCTGTTACAAGCAGGCATCCCTTTTCAGATCGTTCCGGGCATTACCGCTGCCAACGGCTGTGCCGCCTATGCTGGCTTTGCCTTAACCCATCGGGACTATGCCCAATCCTGTCTTTTTTTAACAGGCCATGCCAAAGCGGATGGCAGCCTTGATCTGCCCTGGAAAACACTTTTACATCCTTTACAGACAGTGGTTATTTATATGGGGTTATCGGAACTTCCTGAGCTCTGTCAGCAGCTCAAAGCCCATGGTATGCCTGCGGACTGGCCTGCTGCCATTGTTGAACGCGGAACCTTAGCAGAGCAGAAAGTGGTTTTAGGCACCCTTCAAACCCTTCCTGCTCGTGCAATGAAAGACAATATCCAAAGCCCTGCCCTTATTATTCTTGGCCAGACTGTAAAGCATAGGGTTATTCAACCTTAGCAAGATAGCAAGCTGTTCTGCTTGATAAAGACCATGCAGCGTACCCATCTGGGTTTAATTGAGACTGTTCAACTTACCGGGGCTCCATAGCCCTACACCAACCGTCTGTGAGTAGCTCTCTGATCCCTGCTCTTACATAGCCGGTTGGTTGGCAAGAGAGCTGCCCCTTTATCCTATGAGAAGAGAAAGGATGATTAACCCCTGTAGTGAGACCTCGATGAGGACCATAAGGGAGACCTACCCTGTAAGGGCGAGAGGGAAAGTGGGAGACATTGGGGGGTGTGAATTTGGTTGCGGGGACAGGCTGGTTGGCGCTGGCCCCGACAATGCTGACTTATTAACCCTTAAAGCATTACATCTTATGCAAAATGCCGATAGTGTGCTTTATGATCAGCTCCTTTCCCCCACAATTCTCGACCGTGTTCGCCGCGATGCCGAAAGGGTTTTTGTAGGAAAAAAACGCAACCACCATACCATGTCTCAAAACGAGATTCAGGCCGAAATGACAGGATTTGAACCTGTGACCTTCAGGTTATGAGCCTGACGAGCTACCGGGCTGCTCCACCCCGCGTTAGGTATATTGATGAGCTCTTAGGGGGTCGAGTGGGCTTAAAGACCTGGCGGTAACCAACTTTCCCACGTCTTAAGATGGGCGCTGGGGCATTTCACGACCGAGTTCGGGATGGGATCGGGTGGATCATTCCCCGCCATAGCCACATGGTACAAACACCAATATGCAAGCAACAACTGCTGCTTCTGATGCTAGAGGGTTAGGCCCTCGTCTCTTGGGGTCCGTGGCCAGGGCAAAATCCTATACCACTCGCATAGAAAAGAGGTCTCTCCCCACTGAATTGCACGATGAAGTTGGGAAAAAACCAGGGAAATAGAAGAGGAAAGGATTTGATCCTGCTACAGAACAGCCCCCTAACGATGTTTGGTGTAGTGCCATACTGGTAAGTCATGTTGTCAAAAAAGTGGAATCTGTATGTTTACAATATTAGCGATATTACAAATACTGGAGATATTGAAAAAATAGTCTCCAAAAGACACACTCAAAAAGCATGAAGGAAGCAGAAAAATCAGGACCGTAATTTTCACTCCCAACAGTAATATCCGAGCAGGAAAAAAACAATACAGAGTGGGAAAACCTTCCCAAAAAGGGAAGGGATAACCCCCGAAGATTTAAGAATATTCCCCTGTGAGCAAGCAGACCTTTCTTGCCGCATCACAAGCAGCGTATTTCGAAAATCGTTATCGCTAGAAGTCGAGAGAAAGCCCTACAGCACGCACAAGCCTCAACCACTGGCTTGACGTTATCTAAAGCCTTATGAAACATCTGAACGGGATCTCTTGAAGAGCTCCCCTGCAAGATTTTAATGCATCAAGGGCACCGTATATAATCCCTTCAGAGAGAGGCTTAGTTTTGTAATGTTTCTGGGAGTTGTGAAAATGTCAAAGCGTAAGACCATACCCTGCAACTGAACCCACCCCAGAAAGATAGACGAATTATTGCCTTAAAATTCTTGATTTTTTCCCACCTTTTTGGAGGTGCTTGTCTTTTTTGAAATACTGTCCTTCTTTGAAACACTACCCTTCAACGCTAGGCCTTATGCTCGAAATTTTTAGATTCCAACTAAGTGCCTCTTTTCCTTTCTTTATTTGGGGTCTTTAATCCAAGGTAAGGATACGCGTTGCCCGAATTTTCGTTTTACGGATATATTCGGCATTTTTTTCATCAACCTTCTCAACCCATTGAGCCGCTTCCTGTTGGGTTTTACCAAAAGCCATATGCCTGTCCAATAATTGACGCTTTCTCGCTTGTTCATCACGCTCTAAAAACCAGCATTCATCCAATAGCGGTAAGACTCCCGTCCAAAGCCCTTCACCAAGCAAGTAATTCCCTTCTGTAATAATCACCTTATGATCTTCTGTTATGGCAAGAGCCCCCGCTATGGCTTCCTCTATCTCCCGACGGAATTCCGGTGCATAAACAGGCAAGCGACCTGGCGTGCGCAAACGCTTTAGCAGGGCAATATATCCTACCACATCAAACGTATCGGGGGCTCCCTTTCGTTGTCTACGTCCTAAAGCTTCCAGAACAGTGTTGGCCAGGTGGAAACCATCCATGGAAACAACAATAGCCTGTTCACCAATTTCGTGCACCAATTGCGCTGCAAGAGTTGATTTTCCTATGCCGGGAACCCCACATAACCCAAGAATACATCTTGTCCCTGTTACGGCATATTGTTTGACAAGACTGCCCCCCTCTTGAAAGGATAAATATTTTTTTTGACTTGCCACCCTTTTAACCATACTTCCTATCTCTCTTTACTGGTATCTTCAACGCTCATTCCACCAGGCTGTCATTTAAACTTGCTGCTACCCTTTACAGCCAACAGACCACAAGATGCTTGCCTTACCCCCACTTTTATTAAATGCCTCCTCTTTTATAATGCCTTTTTCAATAATGCGATGAAGTAACCCCAATGGCCCACCAACCCCACATTCCAAGATTCTGCTCTGGCTCCATCCTGCGGCATGTCTTTATTATGTCTACTACCGGAGCGTTAGGGTTAATGGCCGTTTTTATTGTTGATCTTTTAAACCTGTTTTACATTTCCCTCCTTCATAATCCTGCCTTAACGGCAGCCATTGGCTTTTGTGGGGCAGTAGGATTTGTGCAACTTGCGGTATGTATTGGGCTTTCCATTGCAACAAGTGCTGTATGTGCAAAATTTCTCGGTGCAGGAAGAGGAGACCTTGCCAGAAAACTTGGCTCCTCCTTCATGGTCACTGTTTTTATTTTAACCAGCCTCATCGGAATGCTAACCTATTTTTTTGCCACTCCTATCCTTCATCTGTTTGGGGCCTATGGGCATGGCTTTTCCGAAGCCCTTCTCTATATTAAAACGGTTTCGCCTTTCCTTCCCCTTATCGCCCTTGGTATGGCATTAACCGGCTTGCTGCGTGCGGTAGGCGATGCCAAGAACGCCATGGCTGTAACCATTCTAGGGGCTCTGGCAACTGCCCTTTTTGACCCCATTCTCATCTTTGGCTTTAAATTAGGTTTGTTAGGGGCGGCCTTAAGCACGGTATTAACCCGTTTTGTCATATTTTTTGCAGCCATTCTTTACCTTCGCCCTCATAATCTTTTGGAAAAACCCTCTTTAAAAGCCTGGCCAGAAGCCAATAAGGTCATGGGGCACATTGCTATCCCTGCTATTCTTACCAACATGGCAACCCCTATTGGTGGGGCCTATATTACCCACAGCATGGCCAAGTTTGGGCTAGAAGCCGTAGCAGGCCAAGCGGTGATTGACCGAATTACCCCAGTGGCATTTGCCTTTATCTTTGCGTTAACCGGGTCTGTTGGCCCCATTATCTCGCAAAATTATGGGGCTGGGCATATGAAGAGGGTCAGAGAAACGCTTTTATGCTCCCTCAAGCTGGTGGGGTTATGCGTAGCCTTTATGTGGCTGCTCTTAGCCCTTTTACAAAACCAGATTATCATACTTTTTTCTGCCACCGGTACAACAGCTGCCATTATCCACTTATTTTGCTCATGGTTAATCGCAGGGCACTTCTTTATTGGGATGCTTTTTGTGGCGAATGTGGTTTTTAATAATTTGGGCTATCCACTTTTTTCTACCCTCTTTAACTGGTCACGAGCTACTTTGGGGACTATCCCTTTTGTCTGGCTTTTCCTCCATTTTGGTCCCAAGGGGGTCTTATATGGGCAATTTCTTGGGGCTGTCCCATTTGGCATCTGTGCCATCTGGGCGGCTTTTCATGTTATTAAAACCCTAGAGAAAAAACAGCGCCAATCCACCAGAAGCTTCAGCAGCCCTCACGCGGCCTCTCCCTTTCAGGATGTTCCTCTGGCCACAGAAGATTCAGCCATGGCAGAACTTAATACCCCCCCTTAATTCTTTTGACCCTAATTTTATATATTTTTTCATACCATTCTAGACTACGGTTTTCTCCCGAAAAGCCTGATGAACTCGAGACCATTTTTTACTTAAGGGAATAAAGGCGCCAAAAACACCAAAACATACAACAGCCAAGCCGCCCAACCAACCAAAAAGATGGGCATACAAAACAAGGCTCGCTTGAGGGTCGAATGGACCATCTGTGGGAAGAGAGGCAAAATTGGCCACCATACTCCCCAGATACATCGCTGTACCAGACATCACGAAATAAGACCCCACCATAAAAGCATTGAGCCTTACGGGCACATACCGTGCTATCACCGCCAACCCTAGACCACTAATGAACAGCTCTCCTGCAGAGAAAAGAAAATACCCTACAACCATAACCCATGGTGACAGCCTTACCGAAGGAGAGGTAAACGCCATCCATGACCAAAAGAAAAACCCTAAGGCCACACATGCAAAACCCCATAAAAACTTTACCGACAAATGGCTTTCCTTCTTCTTATAGCCGTACCTGTATAATACGGCTAAAGCAGGGCTAAGGATCATAATCCAGAGGGGGTTTAAAGCCTGAAATTGCCCAGCAGACCAGCTAAATAAGGGGAAAGTCCCAATCATGAATTCGGCACGGATATGCCGCAGGGTAAACAAGGTCAAGGATGTCACCATTTGCTGATAGAAAATAAAATAGGACATCGCCTCAAGCGTTAAGAGATACATAACCTTTAAACCGGGTTTTTCTGATGCGGGCACTTTACCCAATAACCAGACCCAAATCCCCAAGACAATACAGGCTGCAAACAGAATAAAAAAACGTGAAAAATCGGGATGCTGGAGCAGAAAAGCGAGACAAAGACTCCCTCCCACGATGGCAGAAAGAACCACCCCTTGCCGAAAAAAGGACTGTTTTTGAAAATCTGCGGCAGAACCAATATGACTTAACCGGCTACGCATTATCCAATAATTGGCAACGCTCACCACAAGACCACCACAACACGCAGCAAAAGCCACATGCCAGCCAAAGCGATCTTTCAACCACGGCGTTAAGAGCAGGGAAACAGTAGACCCAACATTGATCGCCATGTAATATAAGGTAAAGGCGGCATCCAGCCTGTTATATTCATTCATATAAATAGCCCTTACCAAAGTTGCTGCATTGGGTTTAAAAAGTCCATTCCCTACGCTAATGACCCCCATGGCCAGGTAGAGAAAAAACATCTCATGCCCCAAAACCCCTATAGGTAAGCTCAATAACAGATACCCCACTGCCAGTACACATCCCCCCCACACGGTACAGCGACGGGAACCTAAGACTTTATCGCCAACCCACCCACCAATAACAGGTGATGAATAAGTTAAAGCAGCAAAGGCTCCCCAAAGCAGGTTGGCTTTCTCATCCCCAAAGCCCATTTTTTGCACTAAAAACAAGAGAAGCACGCCTTGCATGCCGTAATACCCAAAGCGTTCCCACACCTCTATGAGCAACACAACCGAAAAAGCCTGTGTTTGGCTCACTTGTTGCCCAGCCAGATTTGAAGTTTCTTTTAGAGAAGAGGGAGGCATAAACATGCTAATCCTTTGAAAAAACAGGCCCCAATACCCCACCAGGCCATAAGTTACGCTATCAAACGGGGAAGTCTTATTATCATGAAATAAAAAACAGAAAAAGAAAACTTCATCTTTATCAGAAGTTTATATAAAGATATCTCTACCCTTTTCTGTTTTCTGATAATTCTTAATGCTCATTTCTGATAGTTCTTAATACCCAATCGGTTTTTTCACTTTTTTCCTCAACGGTCTCCCCCATGCGATCATGTTGCTCTTCGTCCATTCGTTATAAAATTACGGCCCTCATGGGCTCGATCCTACTCGTCATGGCCAGCCCTGTTTGGGCTCGTGCCGAGCAAGCTCCGGCTGATGCATCTGTTTATGACTTATCGCCCCTGCCCGTTTCAGAAGGGACAATCGCCCAGTTTATTCCCACCCCTCAAGGTGGGATTGATGGATTTTTGCTTACAAACGGCATTCAGGTCATCCTCCCTCCTGACATGGGGTTACAAGTTTCAACTATTACCCATGTGGGAGATAAAGTGAAGATCCAGGGCCTCAGAGGGGAAACCCTCCCCATTTTGCGGGGTTTTTCGGTAACCGATACCCATAAAAGAACCATTCGTGAAACGGGACTTCCTAAAACATACACGCCCCATCATGGTACGGGCCCCTATTTGGTCACTCAAGGGGTCATCAAGCAGCCTCTTTATAATCAGCAAGGCATGTTATGTGGTGCAATTTTGTCTAACCAATCAATCATATGGGTTTCGCCCATAAAAGCCTTGGAATATTCAGCGATGTTTCGCAAGGGAAAAACCCTATATGCCCGTGGTTCTGGCAGCGCAACCACCCTGGGTGAGGCCATACAGGCCCAAGAGATTGGCCCCTCTATGAAGCAAACTGTGCAAACAAACCTGCATGGAAGTGTTAAAAGGGGTGCTGCGGCTGGTATGCCTGATTACGACCTCATCCCCGGCTCTGATTTTTATTCCGGAGAGTAAACTTTATGGACACCCCCCAAAACCCTTCCTCCTTTAAGGAGCGCCTTGCAGAGGCCCGAAAAAAACAAGGGCTTGAACAACAAGCAACCCACAACCGCCCCAAACCAGATCAGAGCTCTGCGCGCTCCATGATTGCTTTTGCCTTCAGGCTAGCCACAGAAATGCTTTCTGCCCTGGTTGTTGGCGTAGCAATCGGTTGGGGCCTAGACTACTGGCTTCACACGAAAGGTATTTTTCTGATAATATTCTCTTTTTTGGGAATAGCATCTGGTGTATTGAATATTTGGCGACTTGCCCTTAAAAGCAAACCCTAGACTATAGACCAGTGGGGGACTCCCCTTATGAAAGGAATAGAAACGTGGCAGAAGGGTCCAGTATTGATGCCTTGGGACAGTTTGAACTGCACCCGGTTTTTGGCTCCGTCGGCGAGGCTTTAAAGTTCAGTCAATCCTCTTTAATGATGGTGGTTACAGCGGTCATTGTGGCAGGCTTTATTCTCATCAGCATGGTGCCACGCTCTCTTATTCCAGGCAGACTTCAGGCGACAACAGAACTGGGCTATAACTTTATCCATAACATGACCCTTGGCACTATAGGTGATAGGGGGAAAGCGTATTTCCCCTTTATCTATACATTGTTTTTTTTCATCCTTATTGGAAATTACCTTGGCCTTATGCCATGGGGGTTTGCCTTTACCAGCCATATTGTTGTTACGGTTACTTTAGCGCTGTTGGTGTTCTTTTTAGCCATGGCTGTTTCATTTCGGCATCAGGGTATGGGATTTTTTGCCCATTTCTTGCCTGAGGGTGCGCCCATTGTCATGGCCCCTCTTTTGGTTCCTATTGAAATCCTCTCCTACCTTTCCCGCCCTGTGAGCCTCTCCATTCGTCTTTTTGCCAATATGGTTGCGGGGCACGTTATGTTCATTATGTTTGCAACTTTTACCATTATGTTCAGTAGTTTGGGCCTTTTTGGTGACTTGCTCGGCGTTGCTCCTATTGTTATAAATATTGCACTTATGGCGCTGGAACTTCTGGTAGGTGCCCTGCAAGCCTATGTTTTTGCCATATTAGCTTGCATTTACCTTCAAGAAGCCGTAGGCCATGGACATCACGATTAAAAATAGCGTTAATAAATTTCTGCTTTCATGATATACCGTTGAGTAACTCACTGAATATTTCTACACTTAATAGAAGAAAGGACCTGAATTATGGATATTGCTGCAGCCCGTGAAATTGGTGCAGGCCTCGCTGTTATCGCCCTTTGCGGGGTTGGTGTTGGTATTGGTAATATTTTTTCAACCCTGGTTTCCAGCATTGCCCGTAACCCAGCTGCACGGCAAAATGTTTTTGGTATTGGCATGCTTGGCTTTGCCCTTACAGAAGCCGTAGCCCTCTATGCCCTTCTGATTGCCTTCCTTATCCTTTTTGGCTAAGCTGATTGTAGAAAGAAGGACAAGACCGTGTTACGCATAAAGGTGATGCCTTTGCCATCTATCAGACGAATAGCAGGCCTATCTTTTGGGATCTTGTTTTTGTTTGCCGCAGCAACGCCTTCTGCGTACGCTTCTGGCATGCCCCAGCTTGATATTAAAAATCCGCTGGTCTGGGGGCAAGCTATTTGGGTTTGTATTGTTTTTCTTGCCCTTTACCTGACCTTGAAATATGCCGCCCTTCCTAAAATTGAAACGGTTCTAGAACATAGAAAGACGACCATAAAAAACAACCTGGAAAAAGCCCAAAACGCAAAAAGCCAGGCTGATGCTTCATGGAGTGAAGTCGCAAAGGCCCGCAGTGAAGCCCAAGCAGAAGCTGCAAAAAATGTCAATCAGGTTATGGACCAAGCCCGAAAAGCGCAGGAGCAGCAAAAACAAGATCTGCACAGCCGCTTTAATTCCGAGCTGAATTTGGCTGAACAACGTATACAGAAAGCCCGCAACAAAAGCCTTACTTCTCTTCCAGAAGTTGCTACAGAAACAACAGCAGCCCTTTTGGAAAACCTCTTGGGTGAAAAGGTAGATAACTCTCACCTTGCTGAACGTGCACGTATCCTTGCACAATCTTATCAGGCCTGATTGGAGAGCATTTTATGGAAATCTTGCACGAACCTCATTTTTGGACCGCTGTTGCCTTTGTTTTGTTTTTTATCTTTTTTGGTAAAAAGCTTTGGGCTACGCTTTCCAATATGCTTGATACCCATACCAAGTCTATTCAAAATGCTCTGAATGAGGCTGAAAACCTGCGTGCCGAAGCTGAAGCCTTGCTTGCCAAAGCCCAAAGTGAGCGTAAACGTGCCATGCAGGAAGCCGAAGAAATGATTGCCAAATCTCATAAAGAGGCAGAAATCTTTGCTGAGCAGGCCAAGCAAAAAGCGCTGGAAGAAGCGCAACGTTTTGAAGTACAGTTAAAAGAGCGGCTGAAAGCTGAAGAAGACGCAGCGCGCAACGAAATCCGTAAAATTGCTGCAGACTTAACGGCGAAAACTGCGATGGATTTTCTTCAGTCTCATCTTCCTCCCGAAAAAGACCTCGCACTGATCGACAAAGCCATTGCTGATATTCCAAAAGCGTTTACCAAACATCAAAGCGCTGCCTGATGCTTTAAACCTTAACAATAAAAAGCTCAACATCAGTGTCGACCTTTGAAGCTTCTCCTCCTATTTTTAGCCTTGTTGTTACTGTTTTAAATGAAGCAGAAAATATCGCTCCTGTTTGTCGGGAAATTGCTGAGTGCCTGGATAAACTTCCGCCTTGCGAAGTTATTTTTGTTAATGATGGAAGCACCGATCAAACCTTAAATACTCTGATAAAAGCCAAGCATTCGGTCTTACCGCATCTAAGAATTCTCTCTCATGATCGGCGCTTGGGTAAATCGGCTGCGCTTCGAACAGGTATTGAAGCCGCGCATGGGCAATGGATTGCCACAATGGATGGCGATGGACAAGATAACCCACTAGAATTTTCTTCAATGCTTGCCATTGCCCTGAAAACCCCTGAAAACCCCTCTTTGGTCGTAGGAATCCGGCTTAAACGCCATGATAGGCTTTCTCGTAAAATAGCAACAAAACTTGCAAATGGCTTTCGTCAGTTTCTCTTAAAAGATAAGTGCCCCGACACCGGTGCACCCATGAAAGTTTTTAGGAGAAGCGATTTTTTGCGCCTGCCACAATTTGAAGGGCTCCATCGTTTTTTACCGGCCCTTATGCAAAAATATCGAATAAAGCTGGTTTGCTATCCTGTCAAACATCGCAGCCGCCTTTATGGTTCATCAAAATACACCAATTTTAACAGAGCCATCGTAGGTATTGGGGATTTAATGGGTGTCATGTGGTTTTTATCTCGCACTCATCTCCCACGTGACATAAAAGAGCAGTAAGCCTTTTTTAAAAATGGCGTTTCCCGTGACATAAAGGTTTTCCCATGCATTTAGCATCTCGTCTCTGTGTTGCCATTGCCATTGTGGTCTTCTTTTTATTCCTTCCCGGGCGTGCGAGCCTTCCTCCGCTCGATCGAGATGAAGCTCGTTATATGCAGGCAACATCCCAAATGGTTGAAAGCGGTGACTGGATTGACGTTCGCTTTCAGGACAAACCACGTTACTTGCAGCCTGCAGGGATTTATTGGCTTGAGGCTCTTGCCGTAAAAGCGGCCGGCCCCCGTTATGAACGTGCTACATGGCCCTATCGTATTCCTTCTCTTCTCTCAGCATGTGCTGCTGTGTTGTTAACCATGTGGTTGGGCTCTGCTCTTTTTGGGCTTCCTGCTGGCGTGTTGGCTGCTGGCCTTTTAGCCACGTCAGTATTGCTAACCGCAGAAAGCCGAATGGCAACAATCGATACAACATTGCTCATGTTTGTACTCCTCGCTGAAGCGGCTATTCTCAAAGCATGGCAAAATAATGCCCTTCCACGGCTCCTTCCCTTACGGTATGCTTTCCTTTACTGGGGCGCAATAGGCTGCGGGCTTATGCTTAAGGGGCCTGTTATCCTTATTCCTGCCCTTGGCACCCCCCTTGCTCTTATGATCATTGAACGACAAAAAGACTGGTGGCGCCACCTTCGTCCCTCATGGGGGTGGGGTTTAACCGTGCTGATTGTGATACCCTGGTGTTTAGCTATTGGTATTTTAACCCATGGTGATTTCTATACCCATTCTCTGGGTACAAACTTTTTTGGTAAAGTGGCCAATGGGCGCGAATCTCATGGATTACCCCCCGGCTATCATATTGCCATACTCTCCATTGGATTTTGGCCAGCCTCACTCTTTCTCGCCATGGCACTCCCTTTTATCTGGCTTAACCGTTACAAAGCAGAAACCCGTTTCCTTATCTGTTGGATTGTCCCACATTGGCTTGTTTTTGAGGCAATTGCCACAAAACTTCCCCACTATGTACTGCCCATTTACCCTGCCTTGGCTATTTTAACAGCAAGTGCCTTCACCCATACTCAATCATGGCGATGGCCTAAATCCCTCCTAGGAAAAATCCTTTTGGGAGTTTATGCCCTGATATGGTTGGGAACAGGTCTTCTTCTTGCCATTGCAGGCCCATATCTACTATGGAAGCAAGAACAGCTTCTCTCTCCAGCGGCGATTGTTATTGCTGTAGGCGCTCTACCCCTCATCATTTTAACGTTATGGTTTGTCTGGAAAAAGAACATATGGCGGGCGGTTGCCTGTGCATTAGGGTCTGCTGCCATTATTTATATCGGTCTGTTTTTAACGGTTATTCCTAAACTTTCCACCCTATGGCTGAGCCCACGTCTTGCACAGATGATAGAAGATATAAAACCGTGTCCTCACCCCTTTCTCGCATCGGTTTCCTACTCGGAGCCAAGCCTGGTTTTCCTAACAGAGGGAAAAATCCATTTGCTCAATATTGAAGATGCTGTCAAAGCCCTCCCTGCCCATCAGGATTGCGCCCTTATCCTTGCCGATAAAAAGGACGAAGGACTCCTTATGGAAACCCTGAAGCACCAAAATTTACACGCCACAAAAAGGGCGATCGTTAAAGGCGTCAACTACTCCAATGGCAAAAAGCTAGAAATTGGGTTTTTTCAACCAGCACCGTAATACCAACCTTTAAGCCTATTAAAACCGTGCGGCCCTCAAATAGAGGAAAGACTCAAATTGGCGTGCCATATGAAAGCATATTCGATGGTAAGTAAAACCGGTTCTGATATATTAAAAAAACCCAATATTAAAGCCCGATATGATTGAAAACCCGAGCTTATCACTTAGAGAATTTCCTAAAATGCAGCATCCCTGCAAAAACTGGTAAAAAAGTTCCCCTCACAAAGACTGCCCCAAAATTCGGGAAATAATGTGAGTAAGGGTTCTGTTCATTCATGGCGCAATGGGTGGTTAACAGCAGAAAATGGAGCAGATAACAAATTTGCAGAAGGAAGACAGAGAATTCCTCACCATTCACAGCCCACCTAACGTCCTTTAACCAAAGTCCGAAGCGAGGTCGGTTGAGCAGGGCCTCCTAAAATATGCCCTATAGGGGTTAGGAAATTAATATTATCACATAAAATCTTTAGTACAGCCAACATGGGTAAGGAAAGAAAAGCCCCTGAAATACCCCATAGCCAATCCCAAAACATCAGGGATGCCATAACCATAACGGGATTTAAGGTAAATCTTTTTGCCAGCAACATGGGGGTTAAAGTTTCGCCTTCAACCAAATGAATGAAAAAATAAATTAAGGGCGGTATAAACGCCATAAGAAGAGTGGGAAAAGCAAAGAGCCCTACAAAAAAGTAAATAACAATGCCTACCCCTGGCCCAATAATGGGAATATAATTAAGCAAAAAAGCCAATACCCCCCACAATAATGGGTTTGGCATTCCTAAAACCCAACATTGGATCATATTGGCCAATCCCACCAGAATATTCATAATCGTTATGGTGACCAAGTAGATAGAAACATTTCTCTCAATTTCACCTACAATATGAATCAGTCTTTTCTTTTCTAGCACTGTGGGCATAATCTCCACCACACGCCACAAAAGGCTATCGCCTTCAGCAAGCAGAAAAAAGAGAAGAATCAGCATGGTGAACATTTCAAACAGGAGTTCACCTGTTCCGGACAAGACAGAAGACCCTAAGGTTAACAGCTCCGAGCTATTACCTTTGGTAATAATTGAAGGCTGGAGGCGGGGAGTCTCGGTAAAGATTTTTTGGTCAATGATAAATTGGAGTCGGTTATACCCATCCTGAAGGATATGAACAGGCCCCTTAAGAATGGATAGCTTCGCCTCTAATATGGGCAGGCTATCGGGAATTTTCGCTATCCACCGTGCCGCAGGAACAGAAATGGCCGTGCCAATGGCACTAACAACAACGAACAACACAATAATAAGAAAAATAGCAGCTAAAGGCTTGGGAAGTTTTGCTCTTTTATGAAAAAACCGCATTAGAGGCGCAAAAAGTAAATTTAAAACCAAAGCCAATACAAAGGGCAGTATAATGGATGCTGCAAAATGCAAAGTGTAAAAAATGGCCAGCAATGTTAAAATCAAAAGGCAGACCTTGTTAAAGCCAAAAGAGGTTTTTTTTACAGCTTCTATAGCCTTTTTCTGTTGCTTAACCTCATAAGGTTGGTTGGCCTGAATTTTTTCATCACTCATGATCTAATTTCTTTATCCACCGTGCGTAGACTACCCTGTGGCAGCTTTTGGTTAAGCAAAAAGACTTCCAAAGACTTCTCATTGAGAGAACTTCCCTGATCCTAACCTTATCAATATAAAATGAACACACACTATTAAGTTTTGCGTTATCCTCTTTCTTGGCTTTTCCTAACCCTTCTTTACCCTTTGTTTCAAAAAACTTCGGCAAGAGAGAAGGTTGCCCAAAAAACAACAGCTTGAATTATTCGTGCTAAACTCTATAATATCGTTAAGAATTTATTTTTATGAAAGGATAAGAGAATGGCTTGGAAAAAACCTTCTGTAAAAGAAATCTCTCTTGGTGGAGAAATCAACAGCTACGTTTGTGGCCAGAAAAAATAAAAAAAGGCCGCCTTTATAAGGCGGTTTTTTACTATGATGGAAATCATCGTTTTGGGTTCTGCTGCCGGTGGTGGATTTCCTCAGTGGAACTGTAATAGCTTGGCAAGCCAAAGGGTACGTAATCATGACCCTTTTGCTAAATATCGTACACAAGCCTCCATTGCTGTTAGTGCTGATCATGAACATTGGTTTATTATCAATGCATCACCGGATTTACGCTCTCAAATCTTGGCCACTCAAGAGCTTACCCCTAAAGAAGGCAAGCGCTCAACTCCTATCGCTGGAGTTATCCTCACAGGGGGAGAGGTCGATGTTGTGGCAGGCTTGTTGACCTTACGAGAACGCGAACATTTTAATCTTTTAGCGACTTCCGAAGTGCTCCACATTTTGCAGAGTAATCCCATTTTTTCAGCACTGGATCCCAATTTTGTCAATCGCCAAACTTTACGCTTAGAACACCCCCAAGAGCTTAACCTTAAAAATGGGGCCCCTTCCGGCTTAACCATAACAGCTTTTGCCGTACCGGGTAAAGTTCCTCTCTATCTTGAAAAGGAAGAAGATCCCGCAGCGATTACCGAAAATGGTGATACGATCGGACTAAAAATTACAGATGGGAAAAAGACGGTTTTTTATATTCCTGGCTGCGCTTTTATCCCCCTTTCCCTTGCCCAGCGCTTATATGGGGCCGATGCCGTTTTTTTCGACGGCACCCTCTGGCGCGATGATGAAATGATTAAAGCCGGATTAAGTGAAAAAACCGGCCAACGTATGGGCCATATGTCCATTCACGGCGATCAGGGCACCTTAAAAGCATTTGAACATATCAAGATTAACCAAAAAATTTTTATACATGTTAATAACTCTAACCCCATCCTTCTTGAAGACTCGCCTGAATATCGTCTGACACAACAAGCCGGATGGGATGTGGCATTTGATGGAATGAGAATAATTTATGAATAACCCTTTCATGACGCCTGATGAACTCGAGCAGGCCTTACGCAAAATTGGCGCCGAACGTTACCACCGTAATCATCCTTTCCACCATGCGATGACGGACGGAAAGCTAACAAAAGGGCAAATTCAGGCCTGGGCACTCAATCGTTACTGCTATCAAGCCGCCATACCCATTAAAGATGCCTACATACTCGCTCGTATGCCAACTATTGAAGGACGAAAGGAATGGAGAAGGCGTATTGTTGACCATGATGGCGATGAAAAAAGTGCTGGAGGAATTGAACGGTGGTTAAAATTAACCACATCACTGGGGTTGGAGAGGGAGTATGTCATCTCCATGGAAGGAGCCTTGCCTATTACCCGTTTTTCAGTGGAATCCTATATTAACTATGTCAGGGAAAAGCCACTTCTCCTTGCCATTGCTTCTTCATTAACCGAGTTATTTTCGCCGGACATTATTAGTTCTCGGGTTGAAGGCATGCTGAAACATTATGATTTTATTACCCAAGAAAGCCTGGCCTATTTTACTCCTCGCCTAACCCAGGCCCCTAAAGATTCTGCCTTTGCACTTGATTATGTTAAAAAACATGCCATTACTGCCGACCAGCAACAGGCTGTTTTATCTGCCCTTCGCTTTAAATGCGATGTTTTGTGGAGCATGCTGGATGCCCTTGATTATTCCTATAGTACGCCAAGCCACCTTCCTCCCGGTGCTTTTGTCCCGCGGTGAACAGGTATTTTCATGCATTCTCTCATCAGCCCTGCCTCCATTCCCATATTACCGCGCGGTGTTCGCCTTCAGCATGACAGGGCACGAAATCAATGGGTGATTCAAGCTCCAGAACGAGCGTTTGTTCTCGATAGCATAGCACATGCCATTTTCTCAGAAATTGATGGTCAGCGTTCCATCGCCCAAATCGCCCAACACCTTGCCCAGCAGTACGATGCCTCAGAAGAAGCCATATCCCACGATATTATAGACCTTATGGAAGAAATGCTAAACCTACAGGTCATTACCTTATGACACATCCTTCACCTCCAATGAGCCTTCTGGCAGAACTGACCTATCTTTGCCCATTGCGCTGCCCGTACTGCTCTAACCCCACACAACTGACCAAACGAAATGAGGAACTTTCTACAGACCAGTGGAAGGATATCCTCACTCAGGCTGCAGATCTTGGGATTCTCCAGGTCCATTTTTCGGGTGGAGAGCCAACCATAAGGAGCGATTTAGTCGAACTGGTTAAAATTGCAGCCCACCTTAACCTTTACACCAATCTCATTACTTCAGGCCTTTTACTCACCCCTGATCTGCTTGAAAAGTTGGCAGAGAACGGGCTTGATCATATCCAGCTTTCCTTCCAAGATACCCTTCCTGAAGCAGCCGATCTTTTAAGTGGCATGCGCGCTGTTCAACCCCGCAAACTCCAGGCGGCAGAAGATATTAAAAAGGCTGGCTTTCCGCTGACACTCAACTTTGTTGTGCACCGTGGCAATATTGAACGGATTGAAGACATGCTTGCCTTAGGCTATGCCCTAGGAGCCAGGCGCGTAGAAATCGCCCATATTCAATATCATGGTTGGGCCTTGATTAATCGCCCCGCTCTTCTGCCAAGCTTAGAGCAAGTGCAAAAGGCAGAGGCTCTTATTGCCCATATGCATAAATTCTATAAAAATAGAATGGTCATTGACCACGTCACCCCTGATTACTACACAGATATTCCCAAACCCTGTATGGGAGGCTGGGGGCAGCGTTTTCTCAATGTGACGCCTCGTGGAAACGTTCTTCCCTGTCATGCGGCAGAAAGTATTCCCAATATTACTGTGCCTTCCATTAAACATGCTTCCCTTGCTGAAATTTGGAATCACTCTTCCTTGTTTTCTCTCTTTCGAGGGACGGAATGGATGAAGGAGCCTTGCCAATCTTGTGATCGAAAAACCATAGATTGGGGAGGATGCCGTTGTCAGGCTTTAGCCCTTACGGGAGATGCCGCCCATACAGATCCCGTCTGTCATCTCTCCCCCCATCATGAGCGTATCCTTGCCATTACCCAAAAGGAGGGACAGCAGGCCCACTCACCCTCAGCACAATCCTTTACTTATAGAACTGCCAGCTTTAATTCCCAATCCTAAAAGGTGAGGGGCTCATCTCTACTTTTATCACCCTTAAAAGTCTTGTATTTTACTGGAAAAATACCCGTGTACTGCCTGTTAAGATGGCAATATATAAATAACGAATAAACGGCATAAGCAAATATTGAATAGCCAAAAGGACAATAAGCGGGCTTAAATCCAACCCCCCAAAAGGCGGGACCACCCTTCTGACCTGACTTAATACGGGTTCTGTGAGTTTTTGCAAAAACTCATACACCGCCCATAAGGTTCTATTTCGCCAATCAACAATTCCAAAACCAAACAAAACACTAAACAGACACGCAATAAGTAATATCCAGACATAGGCTTGGACAACCCACATGATTAAACTAAACACAGCAGTAATCACTGCTTTATTCCTCCCCACTTACAAAAAGCATGACCCGTTATAGCCAGATATAAAAAAACACACTATCCCTTGACAGAAGAAAACGATACGATATTTGTAAGGACGTATTATTACAAGCCAAAAGTAGGGGCCATAGCTCAGTTGGGAGAGCGCCTCGTTCGCAATGAGGAGGTCGGGGGTTCGATTCCCCCTGGTTCCACCATCCTTTACGTGCCAGTAAAATCTTCTCTATCCGTTGGATACCTCTCAACATCTGTTAAGATTTCAGCGGGATCTCTCTATAAACATCACCCTTCAGGCCCTTATAAAAATACAAGAGCTCCTCCTTCACTGCGGATTTAGTCCTCCATTTGAGAGACTCTGTTTAAATATTGCTGATTTCCCTTACCCATCTTTTCCATCGCTCTTCTTATCCGAGGTGGCTGCTCAATATATCAAAAAATTGATCAGATCCTTAAGCTTTTTAAAACTCCCCGTTAAAATAGGGCGTTTACTCAAAATAGAGCGCTTACTCAACGGCCATAGAATTTAATTTCTTGAAAAATAGGGTTCTTTCCCTATAGACTAAAAAGCACGTCATACGAGAAAATCAGTTATGCACACTTTCATTATGGAAAGGCCTTATAGACGATCGGCATAAGGATAGATCCAATGGGTAATCAGAAAAAACTAGACGACTCCCCCAAGGGCAAAAACAAAAAAGAGAACGCCACCAAGGACATTAAGGCAAAAAGAAACCAACTGATTGGAAAAAGACTTCTGGAAACAGCACAAAAAATTGATGGGCCAGCACGGACCCTATTAAAAAAAATTATTGGTGAAATGGGAGATAAACATAAAGGCCTCTTCGATGGCTGGGTCTGGGAAAATGAAGAGCTAAAGGAATCCTCTAAACGCAAGAGAGTTAAACTTCCTGATAAAGTCCACCCTTTATGGAACCCTGATATTGATTTCGTTCGTGAAAAAGACATGAAAAAACCATAGCCTTCGCCTCCTTTTCCCACTCCTATACTGGCCATAGAAATCAGCCCATAATAGCTTTGGAATAAAACCGAAACGGCCAACAAGAATAACCCATTAAAGAGGGCAGTAGAGGGTCTATATTTTTTTAATGCGGGCATACCCACAAGATAGACATGAGGGAAACCACAGAAAACCCAATTACCCCATTCGATTTTAAACCCAACTTATGGGCCTATAAAACAAAATAGGGATATGTTACAACCATGGAAAAGCTATAGACCACCAGCAACCCAAAAAGTATAGACACAAGCCCATAGCAGCTTATTCTTTCCCAAAAAGCTGGTAGAGGACAAAAAAGCTGATATGGACGGTTTTTTAATGCCTGAAATGACGCATACCCGTAAAGACCATAGCCAGATTGGCCTTATTGGCGGCATCAATCACTTCCTGGTCACGAATAGAGCCACCAGGTTGGATAATAGCCGTAGCCCCCGCTTCAATGGCAGTCATAACCCCATCTGCAAAAGGGAAAAAAGCGTCTGATGCCACTACACTTCCTTTGGTTAAAGGGTCTGGTAAATGAAGCTTACTTGAAACTTCTCGGCTTTTATTCAGGGCTATCCTTACAGAATCGACTCTGCTCATCTGCCCTGCACCAATGCCTACTGTTGCCTTGTCTTTGGCATAAACAATGGCATTAGATTTGACATGTTTGCACACCTTGAAAGCAAAAAGCATATCCTGAACTTCCTGAAGGGTCGGTTTTCTTTTAGTAACCGTTTTCAGATCGTCTTCTCCAACAATGCCATTATCCTGGCTTTGAAGCAGAAAACCCCCACTGACAGAATGCAACACTCTATCTGTACGGGCGGGATCAGGCATGCCGCCCGTAACCAATACACGCAAGTTTTTCTTTTTTTGCAAAACAGCCTGGGCCTCTTCAGTAATATCAGGCGCTATCACAACTTCTGTGAAAATTTCTGAAAGAGAAAGAGCCGTTTTTTCATCCAAAGATCGATTGGTTGCCACAATTCCTCCAAAAGCAGAAACCGGATCACAACGATAAGCTAACTCCCACGCGGAAAGTAAAGAATGAGAAACGGCAACCCCACACGGGTTGGCATGCTTAACCACCACAACCGCAGGCTCATCAAACTCCGCAACCGCCTCAAAAGCGGCGTTCGTGTCGTTAATGTTGTTATAAGAAAGCTCCTTTCCCTGTAATTGGCGGGCAGATGCGACCCCAAAACTGAAGGCAGATTTCCGATAAAAGGCTGCCTTTTGGTGAGGATTTTCCCCATAACGCAAGAGATGCTCACGCTGAGCATGAATGAAGAGAGTTTTTGGCAACTCATCATCGTGCTGCCCCTTAGCAAACCATTCCGCAATCGTGGCATCATAAAGGGCTGTAAAAGCATAGGCCTTTCCTGCCCATTGCCTTCGCTGGGCAAGAGTGGTGCCATAGCTGCTTGTAAAAATCTCTAAAAATTCCTTATATTGAGCCGGCTCCGTTAAAACAACAACATCCTCGTGATTTTTAGCTGCTGCACGGATAAGTGCGGGGCCTCCAATATCAATGTTCTCGATACACTCTTCTTTCCCAGCCCCTGAGAGAACAGTTTGTTCAAAAGGGTATAAATTCACACAAACCAAATCTATTGGGGAAATATTATGCTCTTTCATCTGCTGGATATGGTGGGTATTGGCTCGTTGGCCCAATATGCCCCCATGAATTTGAGGCACCAAGGTTTTTACCCGGCCATCGAGAATTTCAGGAAAACCCGTATGATCTGAGACATCCTTAACAGCAATACCAGCCTCGCGCAAAACCCTGGCAGACCCCCCTGTGGAAAGAATTTCGCACTGATTTTCTACCAAAGCCTGAGCCAATTCTATCAGGCCCGTTTTATCAGAAACAGAAATAAGGGCGCGCTGGATTGGTTTTACCGCCTGACTCATACGTTACTCTCTCATCAATTTAAAAACAGAAAAAATAAAACCATTCTAGCCTCCATTTTACTTTTTAGTAAAATGACGGCAGAAACTCTATAAACTCTTTTCAGGGTGAAAGAGTACGCCAGCCCCCTTTGCCCTTTCTGGCAAGCTCTCTATGCATAATGTTAATATAGATGGGCTCACCTAAAAAGGGGGTTGACTCTTTGTGGTCTTGGGAAAAACGCCGAGCCAGATCCTCAACGATGCTGACTGAACGATGCCGCCCGCCTGAACATCCCACAGCGATGGTGGCATATTTTTTTCCTTCCGTAACAAAACGTGGCAAAACCAGCTTGAGAAGGCCTTCTACCTGATTGATAAACTGCTCATAATCAAGATCTTTCTTGATATACGCGACCACATCTGAATCTAGGCCAGTTTTTTCGGAAAGATCTGCATCGTAATAGGGATTTTTTAGGAATCGGGCATCAAAAACCATATCAGCCTCCCGGGGAAGGCCAGCAGGAAAAGCAAAAGACATAAAAGAAACGGTGAGACCCTTTTGCTCGTTTTTAAAACGGTGCTCATAGCGCCCTTCAATCAACAACCTTAACTCTGGTGGCGGCAGGTCAGACGTATCAATGACCACTTCTGCTGCTTCCCTTAAGGGGAGAAGCTGCTGGGTTTCTGCCTCTATCCCTTCGGTTACAGTCACACTTCCATGATCAGCTAAAGGATGCCGCCTTCGCGTTGCTGTAAACCGCCTGAGAAGAACGGCTTCTTCAGCTGTAGCGTAGACCAATTCCACAGCAAGTTGGGGATTCATGCGCAAAGTATGAATAAGGGCGAGAAGATGCTCGGCATTAAAGCCCGATGTTCTCACATCCACACCAACAGCCATAGAACGCTCAGAGCTTAAAATCATCGATTCAAGAAGAGAAAGTGGGGCATTATCGACCACTTCAAAACCAATATCTTCCAAAATTCGTAATATGGAAGACTTACCGGCTCCAGACAAACCGGTGACAATGAGAATATGGCGTGTATTACGGAGAATTTTCGATGTAAGACCAACCATATAAAGACCCATAAGTGATTTAAAATAACCAAAGCCAAAAGGTTTTTTAATTATTAATTTTTCTAAAAACCTTACTGTATCCCCATCATCAGCACAATATTTAGTTTTTCATATCCTTCTTTAAAATGGTTTTTTATTTATAGAAATATCCTTGCCTTCCAACCTTCATGAATAAGAGAGAGAGCAGATAGGCCATAAGGCTTAAAAAACTAATCCAGAAAGAAACGGGCCAATCACTATACCAGGAAAGCGCAATACCCCCCCATGAACACCCTAGAGCCATAAGCACGGAAAGGCCAATCGCCTTCATGGGATGTACACTCAAATTCAAGGCAGAAGCTGCCGGGCCAACCAACAAGGTAAACACCAGCAATATTCCCGTGATCTGCGCACATTCCGAAACAGTAATAGAGAGCAACGACAAAAAAATGATCGACCAAAAGCGCGGAGAAAACCCCTGCGATCGGGAAATTTCTGGGAGTAAGGAGGTATAGAGCAAGGGTTTGAAAGCAATGATAATCATCCCCCCGCAAACCAGAGCAAGAAGATAGAGTAAAAAAAGATCATTTTTGCTCATCCCAAAAATATTCCCAAACATTAAGGAGGTAATTTTGGTGGCGTATCCTGGATAAAAATATAAAAATAAGGTTCCCAATCCTAAGGAAAAAGATAAGGTCAAACCTGTGATAATATCCCTTCGAAAATGAGAGGAACTGTCAAACCCCCCAATGACCATTCCACCCAGAAGGGTAAAGGTAATAATGCCCAAAAAGGATGAAATACCCACTAAAGCCGCACCAGTGGCCCCTGCAAAACCTATATGAGCTAAGGCATGGGCTGAAAAATTCTGCTGCCTTATCACCAGGAAATACCCCGTTATGCCACAAAGCACAGAAATAACGGTCGCTGCCAGAAAGGCATATCTCATAAACTCAAACTCAAACATTTCTGTGTTTTTAACCTATTAAAACTTGGTACCCTGACGCTAAAAAAGGCGTTCTATCAGGTTACCTCATGGGTTGGGCTCGTCTTACATGGTTTTGAGAACACGCTCTGGCAAGCCATAAATTTCTGCAAGAAGAGAGGAATGAAGAATGGTTTCTGTCTTGCCAATAATGGCCTTTTGCGCTTTTAAACATAAAATATCGGTCACCACAGAGGCTAGAGAAAATATCTGATGGGTAGAGCATAGAATGGTCGTTTGACGCTCTATATTAATTTTCTGGAGGAGAGCTAGGATATTTTCGGCCTGAGCAGGATCAAGGCTTGAGAAAGGTTCGTCAAGGATCAGCACTTTCGGCTGAGATAATAAAGCCAAGGCCAAGAATATTCTCTGGCGTTCCCCCCCGGAAAGAGAAGAAACAGGCCTCTTTGCAAAGTGATGCCCATTTACAAAGGAAAGGACAGCATCGATTTTCTCTTTTTCCTGGTGGCGAGAAAAAAAGAAAAGACCCCCTAACTTCTGACAAGCCAAGGATAGAAGGCTATATCCACTTAAAGGAATAAAGGGCAGGTTTTGCGGAAGATAGGCCATAGACGTTTGTAATTTTTTTGAAAGGGGAACCCCTTTTATTTTGATCTCCCCTCGATAAAGAGGATGTAAATTCAACAACGCCTTTATAAGGGTGGTTTTTCCTGCCCCATTATGACCAATTAACCCCACGAAAGCGCCATCTGAAATTTTAAAGGAGGTATCTTCAACAATAGTCCTACTCCCATGGCGTAAGGTCAGATGGCACCCTTCGATAGAAGGATAAACAGAATTCACTTTTTTTGTAACTCCTCAACGAGGGTATTTAAAAGAAGATTCATCCAATCCTGATAGTTTTTATCCACAGGTAAGCTTTCTGAAACGCCAATAACAGGAATACGGGCCTCCTTTGCCATAACCGTTATTTTTGTACTTAATGGGGTTATAACTTGTGTATTATAAAAAAATAATCTTATTTTATGAGACTGGATTGCCATTTCAAGCAAGGCAATCTCTTGCGGGGAAGGTTCTGTTTCATTCATCATCGCCATTTGAAAAGGCAGGTTTATGGTATGAAACCCTAAACTATCCAGCATGATATTAAAAACCGGCTCTGTCGCCGCATAGGATAAACCCGAGAAACGCTGGCGAATCTCCTGCTGCTTCTCTTCTATTTTATCCAGGGCCTTCTCAAATCGAGCCAAGTTATCAGCAAAGACAACCTTTTGGGTTGGAAGAAGGGCCGAAAATTTTTCTGATAACCGAATGGCTAATTTTTTCATATCTGGCACAGAAAACCACAAATGCGGGTTGGTATTTTCTTTTAAAGCCAGAAAGCAACTCACACAGATCATTTTATCGCGCGAGATAACATGAGAGGTCAATATTTTTTCAAACCAGTTATCATAGCCCATCCCATTTCTTATAAACACTGCCCCATGTTCGATAGTTTTTACCGCCATAGGGGGTAACTCAAAAAGATGGGGGTCCTGAAGACTACCACTGAGAATGGCTTCAGAGTGCACAAAGCGACCGCCAATTTGCTGGGCTATATCGCTATAAACCCTCAGGGAGCTTATAACCTTTATGTTTGGGGAGGACTCTTGAGCTTGAACAGACCTTATTCCCTCCAAGCACCAGCAAGCGATAAGACTATAGAGTAAAAACGTTTTAAATTTTCTGAAAACCACCACACCAGGCCACGCTATAATTTTTCAACTGTATCATGTTATATTATAACACAATTCAAGTAAAACAATAGCGGGCCTTTTTGTAAATACTCACTTAACGCCTTATCGTTGCGGCAAGCTCCAGTTTACCCAAGAGAGAACAACGATGAGAGTTAAAAGAAAGATATGCAACAAAATAAGCTTAGGAACATTCAGATAAGGCGAATCTTTAGAAATATCTGGAGCTCTCTGGCTTTCGTGGATTTCGTCTTTTTGCTTTTTTTTTAAAAACTTCATGGCTCTTCCACAAAATCAAAATTAAATCATTGCTTATGATACTACGGCATCTTTTTCAACATTAACAACATGTTTTTTCAGCTGTGACGGCAGATCAAACATGAGCTTACTCTTTGTATAATCCCGTAAAAACTCAGAGAGTTTCACGAAATGTTTTTTCCTTGGGTCAGTATTTCTCCAAACCAGCCCAATCGTACGACCAATTTGCTGATCTTTTGGAAAATCCTGGAGATGAACAAGCTTATCCATCCCATTAAGGTAATCCATTTGTTTTACCGCCATGGACGGCATAAGGGAATACCCCTCGCCAGCAGCAATCATATGCCTTAGCATTTCTAAACTCGAAGCATAGCGAATTTTACGCTCTGAATGCGAAACCTGGCTACAAAAGGAAAGGGCTTGTGTCCGCAAGCAATGACCTTCCTCAAGCAAAAGCAAGTCGTTTATAGGTAAATCTTTTGGGTTAACAGGATATGCCCCCTCAAGCGGATGCCCTTTAGGGACCATGAGCCGGAAAGGTTCAAAGAATAAAGGCTCTGTTATAAGGTTTTCAAGCTCTACCGGTAAAGCAAGAATAAGAATATCAAGCTTCCCATGTTTAAGTTTTTCCAGCAATAAAGCAGTTTGCCCTTCATGAAGGCGTAAACTCATATTGGGAAATTCTTTTCTCAAATAGGGTAAAATATGGGGGATATAATAAGGCCCTAATGTCGGAATAACCCCAATATGCAAAGGGGCCGAAAACATTTCTGATTCTGAACGGGCAATTTCCAAAAGGCTACGGCTTTCACGCACAATAACGCGAGCCTGTTCAAGCAGAACCTCTCCTTTAGGGGTGATTTTAATCTGGTTACGAGATCTTTCAAACAGAGCCGTTCCCAATAAACCTTCTAATTTTCTTATCTGTTCAGAAAGGCCCGGTTGGCTTACGCCACATTGGGAAGCTGCACGACCAAAATGTCGTTGGTCGGCCACAGCGAGAGCATATTCTAGATCTCTCAACGAAAGTCCTGAAAGGTGTTGACGCACAAGCATGATAGAAATATATCCCTGAAAAAAACACAGCTGCTGAGCATTTCTCCCTTTCGTGCTTATAGGTAAGCAATAGGACAGGGAGCTTCTCCATATTTTATTTTAATGAAATGGTTACTTACCATAAAAACGTCAAGATAAAAAACAAATATAAAAATTAATTTTACTTTATTTTTTTTCTTAAGATTTAAAAATAATTAAAAAAAACCAATAAATATTATAGTTTTTAATATAAAATTCTTATTTTAATAAGAATTTTATAGACTAAAATAGAGTTTGATAAGTAATTGTATTTGTTTTATACCTTTACTTACCGTTTTTATTCTTTAGGTAACTAATAGTTTAATAAGAGTTGTCCTGATTTTATAATGAATAAAAACAACAGCCTCCAACAAAAACCATCCCTTTTTATATATAAAACAAAAAACAGGCTTCTAGTCACGACTAGAAACCTGCTTTATAGTGTTCAATTTTTAGTTACTTGGTAAAAACTTTATATAATCTTCTCTAATTTAGGAAGAATTTCAAATAAATCTCCTACCATTCCATAATCAGCCACCTGGAAAATGGGCGCATCGGGATCTTTATTAATAGCAACAATAACCCTGCTTTCTTTTATCCCCGCTATATGCTGAATAGCTCCTGATATGCCAATAGCAATATAGAGTTCGGGAGCTACAATCTTACCAGTTTGCCCGACCTGATACTCATTGGAAACATACCCCGCATCTACAGCTGCACGCGAAGCTCCTATGGCGGCATTCAGTTTATCAGCTAATGGCTCCAAAAGATGGAAATTTTCCTCATTCTGTAACCCTCTTCCTCCTGAAATGACCACACGGGCATTTTCAAGTTCCGGGCGCTCAGATTCAGACAGTTTAACCGAAACAAACTCTGTTTTTACAGGTAAATCGGCTATTTCAACTGGCTCGACAGGTACTTGTTCTGAATCTTTTTCTGCCGTACCAAAACTGGAATGACGGATCGTTAGCACCTGTTTTTCATCATGGGAACAAACAGTTGCCATAACACTTCCTGCATACATAGGCCGTTTAAAGGTGGTTGGATTTTGTATAGCAACAACATCGGAAATGGGCTGTACATCCAAGAGAGCAGCAAGACGGGGCATAAAAGCCCGGCTAACTGAGGAGGAAGCGGCCAGAATATGGGTATAATTTTCTGCCAAAGCTGCAGCCTGAGCTGCCAAAGGCTCTGCCAGCATGTGACCAAAAGCCTCGTGCTTACAAAGTAAAACCTTTTTAAGCCCTTTAATCCGGCAAGCAGCCCCAACAACCTCCGTAGAAAGGGTGGAGTCAGTTCCTGCCAAAAAGGCATGAACCTCTTCTCCAATCAGGGTAGCCGCCTGTACCGCAGAGTAGGAAGAGGGACGAAGATTATTGCCTTCGTACTCAAGAAAAACCAAAATAGCCATTTCTATAGCACCTTTGCTTCATTTCGGAGTTTTTCTACAAGGTCCTCCACTGTGGAAACAATAATGCCAGCTTTACGGGCTGGCGGCTCTTCTACCGAAAGAACCTCAAGCCGGGGAGAAACATCAACCCCAAGATCGGCCGGTGTTAGAGAGTCGATCGGTTTTTTACGAGCTTGCATAATTTTGGGAAGAGAAGCAAAACGCGGCTCATTTAAACGCAGATCCGCCGTTATTACGGCAGGAAGAGGCATTCTTACAACTTCCTGGCCTGCATCTACTTCCACAGTTACCCTTACATGGGTAGAATCCAACTCAACATGACTGGCAAAAGTTGCCTGAGGCCACTGCAAATACCCTGCTAACATTTGCCCTGTTGCGTTCATATCATCATCAATAGCCTGTTTTCCCAAAATCGTCAGAGAGGGGCCCTCTTTTTCTATCACTGCTTTTAAAAGCTTGGCCACCGCCCTTGGTTCGGGGGACTCTTCAGTTAAAACCAGTATGGCACGGTCTGCTCCAAGGGCCATGGCCGTCCTTAAAACGTCCTGGCAGACCTGAGGGCCAATGGTAACAGCAACAACCTCTTTTGCCACGCCTTTTTCCTTCAAACGAATAGCTTCCTCTAGCGCTATTTCATCAAAAGGGTTCATCGACATTTTAATGCCATTCATTTCAACACCAGAGTTATCTGGCTTAATACGGGGTTTAATGTTGTAATCCACAACACGTTTTACAGGAACAAGAAGCTTCATAAGGAACACATTACCATCGAGATTAAAAATACAAAAACTCACACCCTTATAGGGAATTACATACCACTTGGGTAGTTAGGGCCGCTCCCTCCCTCAGGAGGGATCCATTCTATATTCTGTGAAGGATCTTTAATATCACAGGTTTTACATTGGACACAATTTTGGGCGTTTATTCGCAATTTAGGCGCGGTTTGTATATCTACCGCTTCATAAACAGCCGCCGGACAATAACGGCTTTCGGGCGAGCCGTATAAATCCCAATTGGTTTTAAGCCATGTTTCTTCACTCTCTACCTTTAAATGTACGGGCTGATTCTCATCGTGAGAAAGATTGGCAAGATAGAGGGAAGACAATTTATCAAAAGTTATAACATTATCAGGTTTGGGATAAGCAATCTTAGAACTATCCGATGCTTTTTTGAGAGTGGTATTATCGGCATGCGGGTGATGAAATGTCCAAGGGGCATGACCACGAAATAAAAGGGAATCTATCCCTGAATAGACCATTCCCCCATAATTGCCAAACCGTGAAAAAGAGGGCCTAACATTGCGGGCTGTCTGTAGTTCCTTCCATAACCAGGAGTTTTTAATTTTCTCTTGATAGGCAGAAAGATCGGTCAGATTTCCATCCAGTGCCTCAGCCACACTTTCTGCAGCTAAAATGCCCGATTTCATAGCGGTATGAGTGCCCTTAATTTTTGGTACATTCATAAAGCCTGCCGTATCCCCTACCAAAGCACCTCCTGGAAATGCCAAAGTGGGAAGGGACTGAATCCCGCCTTCGCTGAGCGCACGGGCCCCATAAGCAATACGCTTTCCATTCTGCAAGTGCTTGCGCAAGATGGGGTGATTTTTAAGGCGCTGCATCTCCTCAAAAGGAGAAAGCCACGTATTGGCGTAATCCAGACCAATCACCAGACCGTAGGAAACGAGATTTTCCCCAAAATGATAGAGCCAAGAGCCCCCATAAGTATGGGAATCCAAAGGCCAACCGACCGTATGCTGCACATAACCTGGTTTATGCTGTTCTCTTGGAATTTCCCAGACCTCTTTAATGCCCAGCCCATAGGTTGGGGGGTCAGAATGTTCGCGTAATTTGAATGTCTCTACCACATGCCGGGTCAGGGAGCCACGGCACCCTTCGGCAAAAAGGGTGAAGGTGGCCTTTAAATCTATACCGGGGGTAAAATTAGGGCCTTGCTGCCCCCCTTTTTCAACCCCCATATCGCCTGTACCAACTCCAACAACATGGCCATCCTCTATCAACAGGTGTGCACCAGCAAACCCCGGAAAGATATCAACACCCAACCCTTCTGCTTGCTGAGCTAACCATCGGCATACATCGCCAAGGCTTACAACAAAATTGCCATGATTATTCAGGTAAGGCATAACCACCCCAAGTAATGGAATTTTGATCCCCATAGTACGGGTTAAAAAATAAAAATTATCCTGAGTTACCGGTGTCGTTAAAGGGGCGCCAAGGGTGCTCCAATCCGGAAAAAGCTCTTCAAGAGCACGGGATTCAATAACAGCCCCCGATAAAATATGAGCACCAATCTCAGCGCCTTTTTCGATAAGGCATATACTAGTTTGTGGCCGTAATTGCTTTAGGCGAATGGCAGCCGCCAAACCTGAAGGCCCACCGCCAACAATAACAACATCAAACTCCATACTCTCTCGGGCAGAGGTACTCATTTTAATTCCCTTTTATCCTTCATAATCCGTGCACCCTACACTGGGCATAAACGCTATTTATTCATTCTTCTGACTTTACCGCAACACAACTAAACCCTTTTTTTCTTACGGGTTTTCTCCTTCATTGGCTTTTAACTGTCATAAAATCAAGCTTCATAAGACGATATTGTCTGTCCTCAAACCGCCTTTTTGAGAAAAACGGCCAGACGACTAGGCTCTTTCTTCAAAAGCCAATTCGTGACGGGCCCGCCAGCTTTTATCAACAAAATTTATGATAAGGGTTCTTCTTATTCCCTCTATAGGGCGACGGGCAAAGCCATGCCAGGTATCTTCTGCTGGAATAAAAATCAGGCCAGAATTGAATTTTCCGGAAGCTCTCTTTAGCGATTGACCTTCAGCATTCATAATATCGGTTCCCCACTCTTCTGAACCTTTTCCGCGGGAAAGAGAGACAAGAAAGGTGAGTTTCTTAGCCCCAATATCAGTATGGGGTTCCAGCCAAAAGCCATCTGTATCCAAACAAAGCTCCATCCTAAGCCAATTGTCTGCAACTTCACTCCCCGTTACAGAAGAAAAGAGAGCCCGAGTTTCGGCCTCATCCAACACTTCAGCAAGATAAGCTAGCGGTTTTGAGTGCGCCCTTACGGCTTGGTTGATAAAAACTCTATTGGCATTATGCGTTTCTCTACGACCTTGCGTATCGCCAGCGATAGCTGATTTTCCAGGATCCCATGCTGTAAGAGCAGCGCAAACCTCTTCTGGAAACACATCTTCCAACAACCAATGCGTATAGGGGGCAGCCTCCTTTTTGGCTTTCCGTAAAGCATGTTGAATGTGGGCACGAACTGTTTCAAGAGAAAACTGCGCTGTGTCGATTAAAGAGGGAAAAGACATGGAAAATTCCTGACTATAGAAAATCATAGGGGAGCACAAAAAACTCTGCAGAAAATTAAAGGACGAGGCAAGTTTTTTATGTCAAGACTCTCTGAAACATACGACAAATCCATCACAAAAATATTGATACAGATAGAGAAAAACATTTTTAGAAAAATATTTTATGACATGATACAAATATTTTTTAATATTGACTGCTTTTACTCTATTTTTAAAGCCATTCATTTTTTAAGAAGCCGCTATAAGCCTATAAAAGAAGGTTCACGCATCTGGCGAAGGGCTGCTGCTCCTTCCTCAACGGCCTTCCAGGCTGTAACGCTAAGGCCTTCCGAGAGGGAAAAGGTCTGAATCAATGGGAGAATTCAATAAAATAGTGGTGCGCATAAAGTTACAAAATATAAGGGTACTCAAAACCAAGAAGAACCAGCAAGAATATGAGAATCCCTGCTGGTCCATAAATACAATCCCTAAACAGCCTAGGTAAACAGCGTGGAGTAAAACCTATCCCACAAACAACTTCTATGACATTCTTACGTTCGCGCTGTCTGGTTCCTTAAAAACGATATCCGATACCCACACCCAGCAATGTAGGGTCTAGCGAAGTATGCGCCTTTACACCTGGGTAATTGGGGTTACCATTAAAATCATTTACGTGGGCTGTTACATTCAAGAAGACCTGCTTTACATCCACATTCAAAAACCAGTCTCCAACAATTTGGTAATCAAAACCAAGCTGAATGGCAGGCCCTACAGTGGTATCTAAGCCTAGCTTTCTTATCGGATTAGCCCCATCTTTACCCCCGGGGGAAGTGTTATGAAAAAAAGCTAAGGTTCCCCCCACCCCTACATACGGGTTGAAACGCTCATGGGGAAGAAAATGCCACTGCATGGTAATAGTGGGTGGCAGTACCCACGCACTCCCCACATCTACAGAACCCAAGGCTGTTCCCACAGCATGGATCTCATGGCGCGTACTGGCAGCAATACCTGATATGGCGATATTGTCTGTAAAGAAATAGGTGAGTGTAATTTCCGGCATAACGGCATTGGTCGTACTAATGTGCCCACCAATAGAAGTATTGGTAGACTTGTTTTGGGGAATGACCCCCAACGCACTTAAGCTCACTATAGCATCATGAGCTCCTAAGCCTTTCTTGGTATCGGAACAGGTTTCAAAAATCCCGCAATCCTCATCAAAATGGGTTTGCTTGGGCAAAGCAACCCTGGGCTTTTGCTCTTTAACCGAATAATCACTTATTGGTAGCTGTGAATGAACATAAGGAGAAGGAGAGACTTGAGCCTGGGCAAAGCAAACAGGCAAGAAAAAATAAGCCACCCCGAAAAAAAGAGAAGATGAAAAAAAATTGTGTTTCATAATAAATTCACTAATTAAATTTTGCAGTAGACCAATATTACCCCTCCAATTTGCTATAGAAAACACTCTTCAAATAAACGCTTAACAAAAAATTTTTATTGTGGTACTTTAAATAAAGTATTTATTATATATATTTTAGCATGTGTTGAGGAGTGCCTGTAAAATAATTATTGATTACCCTAATATTTTTACTGAAATAGCAAAAAATATTACTTATTTTAAGCGTTCCTAAACAATAGAGACATAATGAGCTCTTAAAAAAAAGAAGCTTTATTTTTGTTTTTCCTATCATATGGTTTGCCTACAGAATATAGCAGAGCAGAAAGGTTAAAGTAATTTCATGACTGGAAAAAGCAGCACAATGGAGAGACCCAAACCTCTATCCGGGTCCCCAGAAGATTCTCGCAAGAAAGTCGGTTCCCTATTAAAAAAAGACAGTTCTGGAGCCCGCTCGGGTAGTTTCCCCATAAAAATCGACTGTCAGGTATGCATCGACAAGCCGCATAGCTTTTGCCATGTGCTGCAGGAAAAAGAAGAAATACTCAAGCTTAACACCATTACAAACACCATGAATGTTTCTCCTGGGAAAATCCTTATGGAAGAAGGAGAAGAGGCTTTAAACTATTTTAGTGTTTCCAGCGGAACTGTGAAGCTTTTTAAACTTATGCCCGATGGTCGGCGCCACATTATAGGGTTTGCTGGCGCAGGCCACTTCCTTGGCCTTACCAACGATGGAAAATATAGCTACAGTGCTGAAGTGCTTGAAGAAACACGCCTTTGCCGTTTCTCCCATAGTAAGCTCGAACAGCTTTTTGACCTTTATCCCTCCCTGCGCAAAGAAATTTTGAAAGAGGCTATTAACTTACTAGCCTTCTCCCAAGACCAAATGCTACTTCTTGGGCGAAAAACGTCTCAGGAAAAGGTTGCCAGTTTTTTAGTGGTTTGCCGGGGTAAAGATATCGTAGAAAATACTGTGATTTCCTTACCGATGACACGATTGGATATAGCAGACTATCTAGGCTTAACGATGGAAACAGTCAGTCGTACTTTTGGGTGGCTTAAGAAACAGAAAATGATTTCCTTTCTCGATAGCCATCATGTCAAAATTGAAAATCCCACTGCGTTATATGATCTCGCTATGGGCAATGGGTAAAAGCTTTTTCTTAATTTTATAAGAAGAAAGCCCCTTTACGAAGCTGGCAACAAAATAACAAAGCGCGCCCCAACTGTTGTGCCTGTTTTATGATCTATAACATTTTCTGCATAAATTTCGCCTTTAAGGGCTGTAATGATCTGTTTGCTAATAGACAACCCCAGCCCAGAATGGTGACCAAACCCTTCTTCCTGAGGGCGCTCTGTATAAAAACGATCGAAAATGCTGGTTAATTTATTTTCAGGAATGCCGGGTCCTTCATCTGTTACGGTAATTTCAACCTTTTTATTCAACCGTTTAAGCTCAATAATAATTTTTCCCTCTGGAGGGGAGAAGGACATAGCATTCCCTATTAAGTTCCGCAAAACCTGAACTAACCGCCCTTCAATCCCCATCACCACAAAGTCTTCTTTTTGACTATTCTCAGGGATTTTCACAAGAAGGTGGGGGGCTGTTTCTGTACGGGTTGTCAACTGCATTTCTGAAAGGGTCTGAACAATAGGGAGGATATTAACAGGCATAATATCCGCACGGGACATCTCTGCATCCACCCTACTTGCATGAGAGATGTCTGTGATCAACCTGTCCATTCGTTTTACATCCTCCCTGACAATTTCCAATAAACGGGCCTGACGAGAAGAGTCTTTTATTTCGGGAAGGGTTTCTATTGCCGAACGAATAGAGGAAAGAGGGTTTTTTAATTCATGACTAACATCTGCAGCAAAACGTTCAATCGCGTCAATCCTGGCCCATAAAGCTGTTGCGCTTTCCTGAAGGGTTCTGGCCATTTCTCCGATTTCGTCACTACGAACAAGAATAGTTTGGGGGACAGTAACCGCCCGACCCATATGCTCACGCATATCATGGGCTACGCGTGCCAGACGAAGAATGGGGCGCGCAATCGTGCGAGAAAGATACCATGAAAGAAATATTGTAATGGTTAACGCCAATAAAAACAGAACCAATATAGAACTTCTCACAGCAAATAAGGACATATCCACTTCTTGCGCTGCTCTGGTCAGCTGGATAATCCCTACAGTCTTGCCATTATGGCGTACAGGTTCTGCCACTGTAATAAGCAAATGGTGATGAACACTTCTTCTAATATAAGGGGGAGTCTCTCGGCTATCGGTTACAGGATACGCTATAAAGGAAGGCTGCTTGTTGGGGTTATTTCCTGCTTCCGTTGGAATATTAAGCTGATTATGCCTGTTAAAAAAAAGAAGATGGATCAGATGATCTGAAATACTTTCTACAATGGTATTAAACAAGCTCGGCTCGACCTTAATATCCTCTTCATTCGAATCATCAACTTTCTCGAGAAGGGTTTCAGCCTGCCCACCCTCCATGGGGAAAACATCCTGCAAATTTGGGGGGGGCGAGATCAGGGGCGTTTTATTTTGGACTTTTGTCTTTTTTGAATATTTTTTTTTCTGTTCCCGGTTATCGACGATCAACTGCCCATTGGGGGCATAGAGCCTGGCATGAATATTGGGGCTTGGATTGGCCAAGCTCATTAAAAGGGGCTCTGCCAGATGGGAGAGAAGAACCGTTTCGGGGGTATGAGGTTTTTGGAGATGAAACTCCTGAAAAGCAGGGTAGTTATGAAAAGGAGACGTTTCAACCTCCTTATTACTCGATGTTGGTAGTATACCGGTTGCACTTTGGCTTAGGGCCCCCGCATATATTCTAGCCTGCTCCCTTAAAGCTGTAACTTCTGCGGTAATCAGGCTGCTTTGAAATTGGTTAAGATAAAGCAGGGTAACAACTAAAACAGCAAGAGGGATAATATTAACAAGCAGAATACGCCGAAGAAGAGGAGAAAAAACCTTAATTCTACGACGCTTCAAAACCCGTCTGGCTTTTTTATGTGAAAACAAAAACAAGGCTAGGCCTCCAAGCTTAGAAAATGCTTGAGAGTCTTTTTTATACTATTCTTCTTTATATCGATACCCAATGCCATAAAGTGTTTCTATCTGGTTAAAGTCATCATCAACCTGTTTAAATTTTTTTCTTACCCTTTTGATATGACTATCAATGGTTCGATCATCCACATAGATGTTTTCCCCATAAGCCGCATCAATCAGCTGGTCCCTTGATTTAACAAGGCCAGGCCGTGAAGCCAGAGCCTTAACCAGAAGAAATTCAGTCACTGTTAACTGAATATCCTGGCCTTTCCACAGGCATTGATGGCGCGTCTCATCAAGGGAAAGGTTACCCCTTACCATTACGCCTGGGGTGCTTTCCCCGTTAGCTTCTGCCTTACTCAATTCATTACGCCGCAAAAGGGATTTAATCCGTTCCAAAAGCAGGCGGGGAGAAAAAGGCTTTGTAATATAGTCATCTGCCCCCAGGCGCAAACCCATGAGCTGGTCTATTTCCTCATCCTTGGAAGAAAGGAATATCACCGGCAGCTGGGAACGCGTTCTTAGGCGCTGCAATAATTCTATGCCATCCATCCTTGGCATTTTTATGTCCAAAACCGCTAAATCAACAGGGTGCGCCGAAATATCTTTAAGGGCATTTTCCCCATCGGTATGGGTTCTGACGATAAACCCTTCGGCTTCCAGCATCATCGTGACAGAGGTAAGAATATTACGATCATCATCAACCAAAGCAATGGTTGGTTTTTTTTGCTCCATTGGGCACCCTTTAACAAAAACAGACCATTCATGTGAGTAAAGCCGTTGAAAAGATACCTTAAAGCAGGTATTTTTGCCAGAAACAATTCCCTTATACTCACTACCCCTTAAGCAGCTCATCCGGTAGCAGGGTTGCATCTGTTTCAGGCTGTAATTATATTATAGTGTTAATCTGGTCTTATGAGTATAAAATTTTATTTCTTTGCGTTCTTCAAAAGAAGACCACGGCTTAACCATATCAGTAAACATTTTTTTATTTAAAGAAGAAGATGACAGAAAACAATCATGAACCTTCTTTTTCCTCTTCAGAGGAAGAAAATAGCGCCAGTGCCTCTTTGGGCAAAACCCATGAAGGAAACGAAGGAGAGGAAAAGAAAGAGGACTCCCTTCAAAGCGACCTCTCTCCCCAAGAGCGAATTAAAGCTCTTGAAGATGAATTAGCAGAAATGCAAGATAAATGGATGCGTTCAGAAGCGGAAAACCAAAATATTCGTGCCCGTAATAAAAGGGAGCTGGAAGATACACGCCTTTACGCTGTTCAAAAATTTGCACGTGACATCGTTGAGGCAGCTGAAAATTTAAGGCGTGGCGTAGCAAGCCTCCCCACCAAGCAAGAAGGCGAGAACGACATCATTACCAAAATGCGTGAAGGGTTTGAAACAACAGAACGATCTTTTTTATCGATACTTGATCGTAACGGTATTGTTGGCACTGACCCAACTGGAGCCATGTTTGATGCCAACCTTCATCAAGCCATGGCTGAACAACCTGACGAAAACCACCCTACAGGCACCATCCTTCAAGCCTGGACCCTCACTTGGACTCTGCATGGCAGGCTTTTAAAACCCGCCATGGTCGTCGTCGCTAAAAACGAGAAGGTTCCTGCTTCAGAAAATTAAGAAATTTATGGCTAATTTTATAGCTCGTGTAAGGGCTACGGCCCTTTTCATCCCCAAAGCCTGCCGTTATAAAAACCAAGAGCAAACTTTTTACCCTTTTAAAAGTTTTGTTTTTCTTACCTTAAATGAAGAATTGAAAGAGCAAATTTATACGCTAAAGTCAGATTTTCCTTAAAAGCTCAAGGGCCATAACCCTTAAAAATAAGGGAGTTCTTCTTTTCTAGGCTCTTGTAACAGTTTATAAAACTGAATATCTTAATATAAAAATAGGAAAGAGAAACAATATGCTATCATAGGTATTAAGTCTTTCTTTAAATATTTAACAGATTATTGAGGGTTCTGTTCCTGTGCTACGGGCGGTTCAGAATTGCTACAAAGGAGATTTTTATGAGTAAAGTGATCGGTATTGACCTTGGAACAACCAATTCCTGTGTTGCTATCCATGAAGGGAATGAAAACAAGGTTATTGAGAACAGTGAGGGGGCAAGAACCACGCCTTCCATGGTGGCCTTCACGGAAAATGGTGAAATGCTGGTAGGCCAGGCCGCAAAGCGCCAGGCTGTGACCAACCCTTCCAATACTCTCTATGCGGTTAAGCGCCTTATTGGCCGCCGGTTTGATGATCCCGCAGTAGAAAAAGATAAAAATCTGGTTCCCTACTCTATTGTTAAGGGTGATAATGGAGATGCCTGGGTTGAAGCCAGGGATAAGAAATATGCTCCTTCACAAATAGCTGCTTTTGTGCTGGGTAAGATGAAAGAAACAGCGGAAGCCTATCTTGGTGAACCCGTTACCCAAGCCGTTATTACCGTGCCAGCCTATTTTAATGATGCCCAACGCCAAGCCACCAAGGATGCTGGTAAAATTGCAGGGCTTGAGGTTCTTCGTATTATTAACGAACCCACCGCAGCAGCCTTGGCTTATGGGATGGAAAAGAAAAACGGCGGCACCATTGCGGTTTATGACTTAGGTGGTGGGACTTTTGATATCTCCGTTCTGGAAATTTCTGACGGTGTAATTGAAGTTAAATCCACCAATGGAGACACCTTCCTTGGCGGTGAAGATTTTGATGCCCGGATTATTTCCTACCTTGCAGATGAGTTCAAGAAAGATCAGGGAATTGATCTCAGAGGGGATAAGCTCGCCCTTCAGCGCTTAAAAGAAGCGGCTGAAAAGGCCAAGATTGAGCTTTCTTCTTCTAAAGAAACAGAAATCAACCTTCCCTTCATTACCGCCGATGCTTCAGGGCCCAAACACCTTGTTGTCAAACTCACCCGTGCCAAGCTTGAAAGCCTGGTGGATGACCTTATCCGCCGCACCCTTGACCCTTGTAAGGCCGCTCTTAAAGATGCTGCCATTTCTTCCAGTGAGATTGATGAAGTTATTCTCGTCGGCGGTATGACCCGCATGCCGAAGGTGATTGAGGTTGTTAAAGAGTTTTTCGGAAAAGAGCCTGCCCGCAATGTGAACCCTGATGAAGTGGTAGCCATTGGGGCTGCTGTTCAAGGGGCGGTTCTTAAGGGCGATGTTAAAGATGTTCTTTTGTTGGATGTTACCCCCCTTTCCTTGGGGATCGAAACCCTTGGTGGAGTTTTCACCCGCCTGATCGACCGCAATACCACCATTCCCACCAAGAAAAGCCAGGTTTTCTCCACCGCTGAAGATAACCAGAGCGCCGTAACCATTAAAGTTTACCAAGGTGAGCGAGAAATGGCAGCAGACAACAAGCTGCTCGGAAATTTCGACCTTACCGGCATTGCTCCGGCCCCACGAGGTATCCCCCAAATTGAAGTAACCTTCGATATTGACGCGAACGGCATTGTTTCGGTTTCAGCAAAGGATAAATCCACCGGCAAAGAACAGCAAATTCGTATTCAGGCCTCTGGGGGCCTCTCTGAAAACGACATTGAACGCATGGTGAAAGAAGCCGAAGCTAACGCTACTGCTGATAAGGCGAAAAGAGACATGGTAGAAGCCCGTAACCATGCCGATGCCCTTGTTCATCAAGTTGAAAAAACCCTTTCAGAAAATGGGGATAAAATCCCTGAAGGAGATAAATCCGAGGCGCAATCCGCTATTTCAGCCGTACGCTCCGCCATGGAAGGTACAGATGCTGAAGGATTAAAATCTGCAACTGAAAAGCTTTCCCAAACAGCCATGAAAATTGGCGAGGCCCTTCACAAAGCAGGAGCGACCGATCCAGGTGCACCCCCTGATGCGCAGGCCTCCAAACCCAAGGATGATAATGTTGTCGATGCTGACTTTGAAGATGTTGACAACAAAAAATCTGAATAAGGGCCAATAAGGGTTTTTAAAGTTCTCACACGAGAACGAAAACACCCTTTCGGTATTTGCATAGTTGCCCGCTCTTCTATTGAAGGCGGGCTTCTTTTCTGTTAAAGCCCAAACAAGTTTTTTGTGAAGGTCTATCACATATAGAGGAAACCAATGGCCAAGCTCGATTATTATGAGGTACTCTCAGTATCACGTAATGCTTCTGGAGATGAAATAAAGAAGGCCTATAGAAAACTGGCCATGAAATTCCACCCCGACCGTAATGCTGGGGATAGTGAAGCAGAACTGAAATTCAAGGAAATTAACGAGGCGTATGATGTCCTAAAAGACGAGCAAAAACGGGCAGCCTACGATCGTTTTGGTCATGCGGCATTTGAAGGAGGTGGCCCTTCGGCAGGTTTCGATTTTGGTGGCGGCCTAGGAGATATCTTCGAACAAATGTTTGGGGATATGATGGGGGGACGCCGTGGGGGGCGCCGACGCTCCGGGGCAGATATTCAAACCCAGGTTGTTATATCCCTTGTAGAAGCTTTTTCTGGTGTCAACAAAACCATTCAAGTGTCTTCTCGGGTCAATTGTGAAGCTTGTGGTGGAACGGGCTCAGAAGATAAAGATAAAGGGGTAGAAACCTGCCCAACCTGCCATGGAGCAGGAAAAGTTCGGGCTCAGCAGGGGTTTTTCTTAGTCGAACGCCCATGCCCAACCTGCCATGGAACAGGCCATATTGTTACCCACCCTTGCAAGGTCTGTCATGGCACAGGCACCAGAGAAAAACAGCGCCATCTGGAAGTCCAAATCCCGGCAGGTATTGAAGATGGTACCCGTATTCGTCTCTCAGGGGAAGGAGAAGCCGGTGGCCAAGGTGTGCCTGCTGGCGACCTTTACGTGCATGTCAATATCGAGCTTCACGATATTTTCCAGCGTGAAGGAGCGAATATTTATTGTAGCGTTCCCCTTCGGATGACCCAGGCAGCTCTTGGAGCAGAAATTGAAGTTCCTGTTATTGATGGCAGTCGCACCAAGGTTAAAATTCCCGCTGGTACGCAAAGCGGCACCCAGTTCCGCTTGAAGGGAAAAGGGTTTTCAGTTTTACGTTCGACCTCCCGTGGAGAAATGTATATTCAGGTTATGGTAGAAACACCCCAGCATCTATCCAAACGCCAAAAGGAATTACTTGAAGAATTTGAAAATGAGGAAACTGATTTAAAAAAATCAAACCCTCAAGCCAGCGGTTTTTTTGCAAAAGTAAAAGATTTTTTTGAAGGGAAAAACTGATTCTCCCTTCAATCTTGTAAGATTATAAGGAAGCTTGCTTTTCTTGCTTGTAAAACTTGCCAGGCAAAGTACGGTATTTATCTGATTACGTAAGTTATTATGTAAGTTTTGATCTCAGGAAAAGATATGGCCACAAAAATTGGTATTGCAGGCATTACTGGGCGCGTTGGCACCCTGCTTGTTCATGAAGTTCTGGCGACAACAGAGGCTGTTTTAGTTGGCGGTTACAGCAGGAATAAAGAGGGGAAAAATATCCCAACGCCTCTCTTTCAAACCCTTGCTGAGCTGGCTGCTGTATGCGATGTGGTTATCGATTTTACCCATGCTTCTACCATAAACCAACATGCAAAGGCCCTCGTTCAAACCCAATGTGCCTGGATATTAGGCACGACCGGTATCTCCCCCGCTGATCAAAAAGAAATCGTTAAAGCCTCTCACAAAATAGCCATTGTGCAAGCCTCGAATTTTTCTGCGGGCGTTGTTTTAGCCACTCGTATCGCTGCCCAACTGGCTAAAGCCCTTCCTGCATCCTCTTACGATATCGAAATTGTAGAATCTCACCATAGACAAAAAGTCGATGCCCCATCAGGTACGGCTCTCTCTATGGGAAAAGCCATTGCTGAAGCCCGCGGCATTGAGCTGGATTCCATGCGTGAAAGTGGACGAGACGGCATTACAGGGCCCCGTAAAACGGGGGCTATTGGTTTTTCTTCTCTTCGTGCTGGGCAAATTATCGGTGAGCACGAAGTTTCATTTACCTCAGCAGACGAACAAATTATTCTTACCCATAAGGCTTTTAACCGTAGCCTTTTTGCTAAAGGCGCTGTCCAAGCCGCTTTATGGAGTAAAAGCCACCGACCTGGCCTTTATTCTATGGAGAATGTGCTAGAGTTGGAATAAAGGCATCACCTCTGCTTATATTTTACAACCCTTAAATACCCAAAATAAAACCCTTTTAACAAAAGATCTTACCAGGAATTTCAATCCTTTTCTTTTTCTTTTTCTTTTTTTCCATATTTTTATAGCCTCTTGTTCAACCCCCAAATAAGCATTGCTCAACAATGGGGTTCTCATTTTAATATTATCCTTATTTCCTTTATAATCGACAATGTCACCTTTCCAATCTTTTCTCTTGATTTTTATACCAGCCCCCAAACTCATGGAAAACAGATCAAGAAACCTTCTGGGCCCTACGCCTGTAAAAGGTTCAAATACAACCTTAGTTGTATCCTTACTCCCATCTGGAATATTTTTAATGATTATAGAATCTTTATGGAGTTCTATAGCTTTGCTTTTCGGGTAAGGTTCAACATACACAACCCTCTTTATACCTGCGGCAACAATATGCTTGGCACAATTATGGCAAGGAAAAGTGGTACAATATAGAGTAGCTTTTTTTGTTGGTGTTCCTACCCTACAACATGAAAGAAGCGCATTCATCTCCGCATGAACAACACGGCCAAACTCTGTTAAATCTGCAATAGCGGTTTTTTTAAGAATTTTTTCTAATTTTTTTTCAAAAATTTTTTCTGATTCTTCATTATTTATTAGGTTATCAAAAATCTTATCTTCTTTTATGCGTGCTATAATATCGTTAATTATGTTTTTTTGCTCACGCTTGTTTGGATCATACCCTAATTTATAGTCTTTTCCTTCTTTCTCATCATCAACTTTACCGTATATATCCGCTTTTGCCCAATATACTCCACCATCACTTTGCGGCACTTCATTGGCACCGGTTGCAATAATCTGTTTTTTACGGGTAATAACAACCCCAACCTGACGGGAAAGATCACCAGAATGGGTAGAGCTGTTAAAAGCCATAAACATGGCAAATTCATCAAAGGTTGGATTTTTGTATGGGCGCGAAAAAATAAGTTCTAAAAAACGGTCTAAGATATTTTTTACATGATCTATATTTTTCCCAAAGCGAGAAAAAAATCTGCTAAATGGTAAGTGTCACGGGTTTTTTGTCCATATTCTTCCTCTTCATTTTCATCACTTTTTATCAAATCTTCAGTTTCATTTTCACTAAGCTGTTTTTCAATCGTCAAATATTCAAGACGTTTCGGTTTTTCAGTGTAAAGACCTAATAAATAGAATCCCGCATCATATACCTTGCGCAAAAAAACAACTTCATCAGGATGCTTCAAAGAAAATATAATATAGGCGTTTTTATTATTCATTTTCCTTGAAGAGTTTATTTTACTCGAAATACCCGCAGCCAATATGTAATTTCTATTCTTTTCTCTTAACTTATTGCCAGCAAGCATAAAGCGCTTTCTTTTGTTAAATTCTTCGGAGTTTTTTTGCCTTTTTCTATTCCAGATATCTTTAAATCTGGTATCCCATCTTCTTTTTTTAAAAGATTAGCAGTCCAAATTTCATGCACCGTATAGCCATAATTTTTTAATCGGTTTTGTAGCGGCTCTGTAACAAGTTTATAGTTTGTTCCAACGGCACAGACAATTCCAATAACCAGTTCACTATTATTAAGATTTCCATCAAGGTAGCGTTCAAGGTCTTTTTTATCTGTATTCTCTTTTGCCCTGTCCTACAGTGTCTATATCCATATCTATGGCCTTTTTTATTTACTAAAAAAATACAACAGGCTTTATTATAGCGTTTTTTTATAAGTTAAAATTATATAATTTAATAATTTTTAAAAAGATACCTAATTTTCTTCAATTCCCCTTGACGCTGATAAGATATTGCGCTTAACGATGCTGTATATATTTATTTCATCCATAAATCCGTAATTATGGCATTTGCTCTTAGCGTTAAAGAGGTAATCAAGAAAATATCATGCGTAATAAAGGCGATTTTCTGTTTACTTCAGAATCTGTTTCTGAAGGCCACCCCGACAAAGTAGCTGATCGGATCAGTGATACTATCCTTGATACCTATCTCGCAGCAGATAGTGAGGCACGCGTTGCTTGTGAAACGCTGGTTACAACCAACAAAGTTCTTCTCGCAGGAGAAATAAGAGGCCCTGCCTCTATTACTGGTGACCTGATTATAGAAAAAGCTCGAGAGGCCATAAAAGATATTGGATATGATCAAGAAGGATTTTCCTGGAAAACCGCCGATATCCAATCCGTCCTTCATGCCCAATCTGAACACATTGCCCGCGGTGTAGATAGTGCAGAGGGGAAAGATGAAGGTGCGGGTGATCAAGGCATTATGTTTGGGTTTGCCACAACTGAAACAGAACCTCTTATGCCAGCCCCCATTTTTTATGCCCATAAACTTTTACAAACCATTCACGATCTACGCAAAGCCGATGATCAACGTGTGGCAGGCCTACAGCCCGATGCTAAAAGCCAGGTTACCTTACGTTATGTAGACGGTAAACCTATAGGAGCTACCTCGGTTGTCATTTCAACTCAGCATGATGAAAATATGAGCCAAAGCCGAATTAAGGAAATGCTCCTTGACATTGCTGAGGAGACCCTTCCCGAAGGGTGGATGTGCCCTATCGATGAGTTTTACGTTAACCCCACAGGAGTCTTTGTGATTGGGGGCCCTGATGGTGACTGTGGGCTTACAGGACGTAAAATTATCGTTGATACCTACGGCGGAGCTGCCCCTCATGGGGGTGGAGCATTTTCTGGAAAAGACCCCACTAAGGTAGACCGCTCGGCTGCCTATGCTTGCCGCTACCTTGCAAAAAATGTTGTCGCTTCGGGCATTGCAGACCGTTGTACCCTTCAAATCTCGTATGCCATCGGTATCTCCCACCCCTTATCTGTTTATGTAGACTTAGATGGCACTGGAAAAGATGTTGATGAGGCCAAGCTAGAGGGTGTTTTACGAGAACTTATGGATTTATCTCCACGGGGAATACGAAAGCATCTTCGCTTAAACCGTCCCATTTATACAGAAACATCGGCATATGGGCATTTTGGCCGTGAACCTGATATGGAGAAAGATAATTTTCCATGGGAGCAAACAGATTTAGTCGACTCCCTAAGGAATGCGTTTAACCGATAATACTGTCCTGGAGATGGACTCTCATAAAAAAAGCTTCTTAAGCCCTTTAGCAGGAGAGGAGAACAGCTCCTCTCCTGCTGAGCGCCTTTATGGAAGGAATAAAGGGCATCCCTTACGTAAACGCCAACAATGGCTCCTAGAACATACACTTCCTCTCTTACGGGTTGATTTAGAAACAGCCCGTAAAAATCCCCTTCATATTTTTGATCCCCCTTCCACCTCAATTTGGATGGAAGTAGGATTCGGAAGTGGGGAACATAGTTTAGCTCAATATAAAACTCATCCAGAAGTTGGCTATATTGCGTGTGAGGTTTTTTTAAATGGGGTATGTTCTCTTCTTTCCCAGATAACAGAAAACGTCCAAGAACACGATATCCTTTCTTCATCCTTACCCAAAACATTAAAACTTTGGGACAAAGATGCAAGAATTCTTCTTGACGCTCTACCCGATGAAACCGTTGAAAAATTTTTTCTTTTATTTCCTGACCCCTGGCCAAAATCACGCCATGCCAAACGCCGTTTTGTCCATCCTGATAGGATAAGGCGTGTTGCCCGTATTCTCCAGCCAGGAGGAATATGGCGGATTGCTAGCGATGACCCAACCTATCAGGACTGGGTAAAAACTGTGATGAAGGATCAATCTCTTTTTGAACTTACCTTTTTTTCAGAGCACCATCCTGAAAACTGGCCAAAAACACGATATGAAATAAAAGCACTCAAGGCCGGAAGAAAACCCCTATTCTGGGAATATACAAAACGCTAGCTGCACATAGAATGCGTTCTAACTCCCTCTTATTGGTCTTCGTAGCCTCATCTCAAGCAGCTTACAGCTTCTCTTCTAAGATCATAGCTCAAACCCTACTGTACCGTTACATGCAGAAAAAAGACGATTACCTGAGAAAGACGAGAACTGGAGAGAAGATGACTTATTTTGTTATTTTGCTTTTTCTCTCATCATTTCGTCTTCCATTTCTTGTGAAAGTCTGGCTTCGTTCCTTTTTAGGAAGAAAATGGAAAAGCCAATTCCTATAACAACACAAACACCAATAAAAATACCCAATGGGCCAGAAATTTTAACGATTTCCTTCCCCAAGTAATAAGCCCCTAAACTGTAACCACCAGCCCAGGCTATACCCCCTAACGCATTATAAAATAGAAAACTATGCCATGCCATATGGCTTGCCCCAGCGAGTAAAGCTACAAAAGTGCGAAGAAAAGCCACAAAGCGACCAAAAAAAATAACTTTTCCACCGTATTTTCTAAATATAAAACGGCCAAGCTCAAGCCGTTTCGGTGTTAACCCTACTTTTTTACCGTGCTTGTTTAAAAGGGGATATCCATAGTGATGACCAATAAGATACCCAAAATTATCCCCCATAATTGCCCCGATTATAGCAGCAATAACAACAAAACTGATTTGAATCTTATGGGTGGTTGCACAATAAATAGCCGTGGCGATCAGCAAGCTTTCTGCAGGCAAGGGTAACCCCATGCTTTCTAGCATAACAACGACCCCAACAAGGCCATACCCATATTGTGCGACAAGAAGGTCAAAATGCTGAAACAAAGTAGAATCGGTAAAGGATTCGTTCATAAAAATATTTACAGGGATTAAATTTTAGAAAATGGTCTCCTTTCTAGCCGTAAGGTAATTAAGTGGAAGGAACAACCCCTTTTTCCTAAAACGTTAATAATCCTGATGAAGTGTGTCTAAATCAGCAAAACGGGTATATTCCCCTTCAAAAAAGAGATCTACCTTACCGGTAGGGCCATGGCGTTGCTTTTCTAAAATAAGTTCGGCCCTATTATGGACGGCATGCATATCATCTTGCCATTTTTTTAAGGCCAAGTCATATTTTTCTGCATTATCAAAGGCAATAGGCTTTGGCATTCGTTGTTGAAGATAATATTCATCTCGATAGATAAACATAACAGCATCAGCATCTTGCTCAATAGAGCCGGACTCGCGAAGATCAGCAAGCTGTGGGCGTTTATCTTCCCTATTTTCCACCTGACGGGAAAGCTGCGATAGCGCAATAACAGGAATTTCCATTTCCTTGGCCAAGGCTTTCAAACCTTGTGTAATCATAGAAATTTCCAACACACGGCTTTCTGGCCGCGTACCAATAGAGGGGCGCATAAGTTGCAAATAATCCACCACCACAAGGCTAAGGCCCTTGGTACGCAAAAGCCTGCGGCAACGGGTTCTCATCACCGAAAGGGATAAGGCGGGGGTATCATCAATGAGCAGGGGCAGGGTTGAAAGCTCCCTTGAAACCTGAACAAATTTATCAAAATCCTTCTGGTTAATCTCCCCCCGACGAATCCGCTCGCTTGATATGCGGGATTCTTCTGAAAGTAAGCGCGTAGCAAGCTGCTCTGCGGACATTTCCAGCGAAAAAATAGCCACAGAGCCTTTGGCTGTTGGATTATTACGTTTTTGCTCTTGTAAAAACCGGGCTGCCCCAAAAGCAATTTTGGTCGCCAAGGCTGTTTTTCCCATGCCAGGACGACCAGCCAAAATCAATAAATCGGAAGGGTGAAGGCCTCCGGTTTTCTTATCCAGATCCTTTAAACCTGTAGGAAGGCCAGATAAACCACTCTGGTTAGAAATTGCACTTTCAGCGATTTGCAAGGCCTCAGCCAAGGCACGGTCGAAAGATACGAAACCCTGCGTATTGCTTTTCTCGGTGGCGAGTTGAAAAAGTGCTTCTTCTCCCGCAGAAACCAAATCTAACCCTTGTAAGTCTGGACGAGCTCCGAAGGCATCATTGATAATATTTTCCCCAATATCAATAAGTTGGCGGCGAATCCACGAATCATGAATAATTCGCCCATAATCGCCTGCATTAATAACCCCAACCATCGAAACAAGAAGCTGGGCTAAGTAAGCCGTACCCCCAACTTCCTCCAAAAGACCAGAATGCTCAAATTCTGCCTTAAGGGTTATGGCATCTGCTAAATGTCCATTTTCAATACGCCTGACTATGGCCTCATAAATTTTACCATTAATAGCATCCGCAAAATGTTCCCCCTGTAAAAAATCTGAAACCAGATCGTAGGCCTTATTGTTGGAAAGCAAAGCCCCTAAAAGAGCTTGCTCGGCCTGGATATTCGAAGGGGGAAGACGCACGGGAAGGTCAAGCAAAGGTTTTTCAGAAATACGAGACATTTTGTTTACCCATTATCTATATTCTATAAACCATATGCCAAAAAATAGGCTCATAAGAGAACAAACTTATAAAAAATTTCAAACTAGAAAAAATCCTTCATCAGTTTATGAAGTTCGCAATAGCCAGCAATAATATGGTAAAAAGAACTTGCGGGAATTTTATCCCCAACAGGGTTATGGTGTTCATCAAGCTGGTCAGCCCACATTCCAGCAGGGCAATATTGCGGATGAAAATACCGAAAGAGTAAGGCCTTCACTAACTGAATAATATGATGCTGGACTTTATCTCGTGGAAAAGAGGAAAAAGCATAAACAGCTGTTTCTGCCCTTAATGCTTCGGTTTGAACCCATAGCCGAGAAGAAGCTTTTTTAACATGCCCAACATTATCCACGCTATCATAGATAAGGCCAGTTTCAGGATGGATGGCAAACTTACTGTTAAAGGTATAAAGGCGCTCTATATAAGGAAGCATAGAGTATCTTGTCAGACGGCTATATTCACTTAATAACCATATCCATTCATAATGATGGCCAGGTTCTACCAAATGCCCCTGTTGCCGGCAAGGTTGCCAGTTTTTTTCAAAAAATTCCCCAAGTGTATGGTTTTTTTTATTAAATAAATACATTTTAAATAGATCAATCAAGTCTTCTGCAAAGAATAGATCAACCGGGTTTTTGGTGACTTCGTAAAGGGCAAGGGCTGCTTCAAGCAGATGCATATGGGGATTTTGCTGTCGGCTTTCTTTTCCCACAGGGAAAGTATTTTCAAAACCGCCATTTTGCCCTTGCATGGTTTTATAAAGCCACCGGATCGTTTCTTGGGCTTTTTCTATAGGTTCTGCCTTTTTAGTCAAACGCCCATACCAGGAGAAGGAAAAAATGACAAAAGCTATATCATAAAGATCAGCGGTTTTATCTAATATTTCTCCTGTAGGGGTCAGGGTTTTAGCCCATCCTCCACCTGGTAGAGCAGCATTTTGCATAAAGTGATAAATGCCATCTGCTCGTACCCGCCCTTCTTCCCAGCCTAAAAAACTCGCCTGTACAAAAGAATAAAGCTGGCGGGCTTGCACTCGTAAACGCTTGAAAGGAGGATGGGCGGGTAAACCCTGAAGAGTTAAATATTCCTGTGCACCAAAACGAGCAGGGGAATCCTTATCCCCATCACAACCTATAGTCCCCCATATTGGAAAGGCTTGGTCTAATAACCAGGAGCGAAAAGCCCTATAACATTCCTCAAGAGAGGAGATTTCTTGAGTAAGGATGTGTTGAAGAGACTCAGAAGTGGACATGATATGTCTGAACACCTTCTAGAATGCTATTAAAGCATTAGGAATGAGTAGGATTTATTTTTTTTACCAGAGAAGTTGTCGAATAACCATCTTTAAAAGGAATAATAACCACCTGCCCCCCTGCAGCCGAAACAATATCAGCACCAATGACAGTTTTTAAAGTGTAGTCTCCGCCTTTAATAAGAACATCCGGTAAAATAGCTTCTATTAAATTATAGGGAGTATCTTCTGAAAAAACTGTTACGGCATCAACATAGCGTATCGCAGCCATCACAGCACTACGGGCAGAAAGTGGAGAAATTGGCCGTTGTGCTCCTTTAAGCCGCTGTACACTTTCATCCGTATTTAAAGCAACAATTAAACGTTCACATTGCTGCCGAGCCTGCATTAAAAGTTGAATATGCCCAGGATGGAGCAAATCAAAACATCCATTAGTAAACCCAATACTTAGCCCTTGCTCTCGCCACTGATGAACTTGCTGTTTTAAATCCAGTAAAGAAAGAATAGGCGCCATGATAGGCCGATTAGCAGAGCTGTTTTTATCTTGAGCACTTAACTCAGCTGTCACTTCTGCAATACTGGCACTGGCAGTTCCCAGCTTGCCTACAACCACACCCGCAGCTGCATTGGCAATATGCATAGCCTGAACCAAATTAAACCCTGAACTATGGGCTAGCACTAAAGCAGCAATGACAGTATCTCCAGCGCCAGAAACATCAAAAACTTCCCGTGCACGGGTCGGCACAGCATGCACAGCCTTAGTGTTTTCTACCAGCATCATCCCTTTTTCAGAACGTGTCACCAAAACAGAATGAATATGGGCCGTATCAATAATGGTGTAGGCAGCTTCTGCCAGAGCCTCCTCGCTTTCCTCGTAAAGGGGCTGGGCTGCAAGAAGTTCTTTCACATTAGGTGTGACACAATAAGCCCCCTTATAGCGGGAAAAATCCGGTGTTTTTGGGTCTACAAACACAGGAATATGAAAGGCTTTGGCCTGTTCTATGGTATAGGCAATAACCTCTGGCGTGCAAACCCCTTTACCGTAATCAGAAATAATCACAGCATTGGCAGACCCAATATGGGTCTTTACCATTTTTTTTAACTGGACTATTTCTTCTTCTGTTGCAGCCGCCCGGCTTTCCTCATCTGTTCTGACCACTTGCTGGTGGCTGGCAATAAAGCGTGTTTTACAAATGGTGCTTCGTTGGGACGTAGGAATAAAAAAAACCTGACTCCCTATTTGATCGCCCAATAAACTCTTTAAACGCTCAGCGGCAGTATCATACCCCACCAGGCCAATCAAAAGGGCTTTTCCCCCCAAAGAGGTAATATTACTCACCACATTCCCTGCCCCACCAGGCATTTCCTTGGCATGGGAAAGATGTAAAACCGGTACTGGCGCCTCAGGAGAAATACGCTCCATTGTTCCATATTTGTAACAATCCAGCATAATATCGCCCAGGCACAATACAGTAATAGCGGAGAAATCCAGCTTCATTTGACTTCAAACCTATCCCCAATAAAGGCTTGTAACCCTGTTTTTCTTCGTGCGGTCTCAATACGTGCGGCAGAGAGTATGGCTGTGGCTTCCTGAATAGCCTGGTCGAGATCGGTATTAATAATTGTATAATCAAATTCCTGCCAATGAGATATTTCCTCACGAGCAGCTTTCATACGATGATGAATTTCATCTGGATGATCAGAGGCCCGTAAATTGAGCCGCCTTTCCAATTCCTGAAGAGAAGGGGGGAGCACAAAAAGACTTACCACATCCTCTGGAAGATGAGACCGAATTTGCCTATGCCCTTGCCAATCAATATCAAAAATAAGATCCTTGCCTTCGGCAAGGGCTTTTTCAACTGGGGCACCAGGGGTTCCATAACCATGTCTAAATACCATGGCCCATTCCAGTAACGCTTGCGTTTCTATTAACTCCTTAAACACTTTTTCGCTAACAAAATGATAATGCACGCCATCCACTTCACCAGGGCGGGGTTTACGGGTGGTGACAGAAATAGAATGGGATAAATTTGGCTGAGCAGCTCTTAAAGCATTCGCAATTGTAGATTTCCCAGCGCCAGAAGGCGCTGAAATAACAAAACAGACCCCACGACGGCTTATAGGGGGTGCAATGGAAGGGGTCATATTGTAAGTTTTCCTGAAAAACTAGGTTCCATTGTCCAAAACAAATACTGCTACTCTGAAAGAAAATCGAGATTATGTCAGGTTATATGAATTAAAATGCCTGAATTTGATCATCATGTCGTTTAAAAAAACGTTTCACGTTCTTTTTAAGTATGATGGTATCACTACACCAAACTTATTTTGGTGGAGCCAAGGGGAATCGAACCCCTGACCTCCTGAATGCCATTCAGGCGCTCTCCCAACTGAGCTATGGCCCCTTATATAACCCATGTTGCAATAGTAACTCTTGCAACATGGACAACGAATAATTTCCCTGCTCGATATAGCCGGTGTTTTCCCTTTAGGCAATACAAAAAAGTCATTCTTTCACGATCTTTTTTTTCTGTAAAAAAGAAAGGATAGGCAATAAGGGTAAACCCAGTATGGCGGTATAATCTCCTTCTATCGTCTCAAACAATCTTATCCCATAGCTCTCTAGCTTATAACAGCCCACAGATTGTAGGCACTCTTCTCCAACATGATGAAGATAGGAATTTAAAAATTCATCCGTAAAAGGGCGCATTGTCATAAAGCTTTCCCTATAAAATTCTGCTTCCTTTTTCCCATCCCTAAAAATTACAGCTGCGGTATGAAGGATATGGGTTTTTCCCCTTAAAAAAATTAAATGTTCTTTTGCTTCTTCAACAGAGACAGGTTTATCAAACCATCTCTCATTGCACGTCATAATCTGATCAGCCGCAATAATGTAGCCATCTTGTTTTTCTGCCTGTTTTTTTGCTTGAGCCTTTTCACAAGCCAACCATAAAGCAGTTTCTTGCGCAGAATAGCCCTTTTTTTTGGCCTCAATCTTAATTGTGTTTTCATCAACAGCTGGATTATACGCAAAAACCTGCAATCCTGCCTCTTGCAGCAATTTTAACCTTATAGAAGACTGGCTGGCTAAAAAAAGAGCCGGGGTAGAAACTTGCATAAAATTTTTTGGAGTCGTTTTCATGATCTCTCTTTTATTGCAAAAAATACACTTGTGGATCTTATCCTGAATTAAAAGGTACATGGGGATTGTACACAGTTTTATAAACGTGGGTACTGAATAGTGTGGATAATCGGTACATCTGTAAAAAATGAGGATTGTACACAAGGGTCTGTCTGTATTTTGGGGATAACCAGAAAAAAGCGTTAAAAAACAATTCTCTAAATTCTGTACACATCGGAGGAAAAATGAGGTACATTTTTGCAAAGCTGGGTACCCCTTAATCCACAAGGATCAAATAACCTCTAAAAACCTAAGAATCTAATTTTATTTATTTTTTAGGGTTTCAAAAAAGAGAAAATCCTCTTTTAATCAAGCCATTCCATATTTTACATCACAAGGCTTTCATGAATATTATTTATCCTTCCCATTCTAAACCATTGCTTTCTGTTCTACAGGGTCAAGCCCAATGGCCTCCACCCGTTTGGCTTATGCGCCAAGCTGGGCGTTATTTGCCAGAATTTAGGGAATGGCGTAACAAGGCCGATTTTTTAACACGTTGCTTAACCCCAGATATTGCAACCGAGCTTACTCTTCAGCCTATTGAACGTTATGGGATGGAGGGTGCCATTTTATTTTCAGACATTCTGATTCTTCCTTGGGCAATGGGATTGTCACTGGATTTTGTACCAGAAGAAGGTCCTGTGATGACTCCTGTTCGGAGTAGCCAAGATTTAAAGAAACTTCAAATTCACCAATTATTCGAAAAAACAGAGCCTGTATTCCAAGCCTTAAGACAAATTTCTTCAAAACTCAAAAATACAAAGACCACTTTACTCGGTTTTGCAGGCTCTCCTTTTACTGTGGCTTGCTATATGATAGAAGGGCGTTCATCGCGTGATTTTACCACTGTAAAACACTTAATGTTGAGCGACCCGCTTTTTTTTGAGGAATTAATACATATATTAGTTCAGACGACGGCTGCGCTGCTGATAAAGCAGATTGCAGCAGGTGCTGAGGCCGTTATGCTTTTTGATAGCTGGGCGGGTATCGTGCCATCATTCCTGTTTGGTCGGTATGTCAGTGAACCGACAAGGGAAATTATAAAAGAAATCAGGAAAGTCTATCCTCAGGTGCCTGTTATTGGGTTTCCTCGCCAGGCAGGGATAATGATTGAACCTTACGCCCAACAAACCAAGGTTAATGCAATTGGGTTGGATTCTGGGGCAGATATAAACCTTGCCTGTAAGGTTTTACCTGATAACATTGTTGTGCAGGGTAATTTAGATCCTGTTAGTCTTTTAGTTGGTGGTAAACAAATGGAAGAAAACATTCGTGCTCTATGTTATTCCATGCGTAACAGGCCTTATATCTTTAACCTTGGCCATGGTGTTTTACCACAAACCCCGCCCGAAAACGTGGCCAGATTGATAGAGGTAGTAAGAAAACTATGAATAATTTGCCCAAAGCTATTCGTCCTGATGGTGATTTGCGTTTGGTGATTTTTGATTGTGATGGTGTTCTTATTGATAGTGAAAAACCCGCTAATGAACTCATTGCCCATGAGGCAAGGAAACTGGGTTGGGATATAACAGATGATGAAGCCCATATTGTATTTGCCGGACAGACCCTTCCGCAAAGTGGGCGTGAAGTTGAAAAAAAACTGGGAATAAAATTGCCCGAAGGTTGGGCCATGCAAGTTCAACATAAATTGGTTGAAATCATGCGTGAAAAGGCAGAGCCTATGCCAGGGGTCTATAAAATGTTAGAGCAGGTAGATGCCTTGGGTTTGCCTTTTAGAGTGGGTTCTAACTCCTCTCATGCCGAAATGGAAGCAAAATTTGCAACAACGGGGTTGGATGAAATTATGGAAGGGATTACACATTCTGCGAAAGATATGGGAATACCAAAGCCACGCCCTGATATTTATTTACATGCCGCAGAAGAAGAAGGGGTGGCCCCTGAAGAATGTATTGTACTAGAAGATTCTGATCCAGGCGTTCAAGCAGCAAAGGATGCAGGAATGGGATGTGTCCTTCTTCGTGATAAAGACTTACCAGGGCCTGATTGGCCAGGCCTCATTCGGATTAGCCATCTTTCAGAATTTCCGGAAGTTTTAAGAAAAATTCTGGAATCCCAGCACGATCATATGTCAAAATATGCATGATGAGTGAATTTCTTATCACCCATTATCTCTGGATAAAATCTTTTCATGTTATTTCCGTTATAGCGTGGATGGCGGGGCAGTTTTATTTGCCTCGCCTTTTTGTCTATCATTGCCAGGTTCAACCTGGTACAGCAGAGGATGCGCGGTTTAAAATCATGGAAAGGCGCTTGCAAAGAGCCATTATTAACCCAGCAATAGGAGTAGCCTTTTTATGTGGGATATTCCTTGTTCTCACCCCTGGCCTTGTCGATTGGCGGCATTTTAATTGGTGGTATGTCAAGTTTTTTGCTCTTATGGGGCTTTTCTGGTTTCATGGTGCGTGCTCTAAGTGGAGAAGACATTTTGAAAAAGGGATTAATAAACATCCTGAAAAATTCTATCGTTTTGCAAATGAAATTCCTACAATTTTTATGATCATTATTGTAATCATGGTGATTGTTAAACCTTTCTAAAAAATCTAGTAATTTTTAAGGTGTAATAGAAAATAAATCCTGTAAGTCTAAGCTTTATTTTTGTATTACTTAAAAAAACTTAGAGAAAAAGGGTATGTATTGCCGGATAAACGGATGCTGGATATTTCTCTAGGAAGAATGTTTAGTAAAATGTTGCGCGAAAAGGGATATAATCCAATAGGGAAAAAATTACCCCATATAATGGGAACCCGGGAAGTAGTAGATATCCACATGATGCAACCTCTTCCTATTATAGCCCCTGACCAAAACGGAAAAATAGGGCAACCCCAATGAATATCCATCGCCAACATATCCTATTTAAAACCCTAATACCTTTATTCCTCAAAATTATTAATTTTAACTCATATTATTGGGGACTAATTTTTAATTCAGCAATAATATTTCCTGTGTAAATAGGTATAGAGCTGCCTAATTATTTTACAAATCTGGTAACAAGAATGTTTTCAGAAACTGGTTTGATACCAAATTAGTTTCTAAAAGTCCGCCTTTATTCTTTTTACATTGGTGAATAAATTTAAACACCTGTGGTAAAGGTCCAATAAAAATAGATGTCCCCTGTAGTTTTTGTCTTCTGTGGTTTTTGCGCAGTAATAAAAAAGAATTTTAAGGATATTTTAATAGGTTGGCTTTTTTGATTGCCTTGACAAGATAGAAAATGATAATTTCAATATTATCTGATAGATTATTTTCCGTATAAGTAATGATTTTCTGAATAAAATAAAAATAAAATATTGTGTCTATTATAATATAAAATTAAGGTTAAAAGGCTTTGGAAATGGTAAATATAAATCCTATGATGAAATAATTATTATTTTAATTATCATCAATCTATTACCGTAATATTATGCATATTAGTAAATAAATTGAATAATAAAGAATTATTATATATTTACGATATGGATATTTCTCTAAATAAAAAATAAGTCATATATTTCATTGTTGGAATATATTGGGAATGTCAATGAAGTACGCAGTCTTTTTTAAAGTCCATATGTGGAATGAAACCATAGAAAAAGTCTATAATAAATTGATTACCTGCGTAAAAACAGGGGATGTATTTATCCTTCATAATAATACGGATTCCTCAATCGAGGATAAATACGGTAATCTTGTAACCATTAATATGCAAGAAGCTCTGGATGTTGGGTTAAATATTTCAGGGGGATTTTGGCATAATGGAGATTATCCTTCTATTTTATCCTTTCTTAAAATGCCCCATTATGATTATTACGTACATCTGGAATATGATGTATTCGTGAATAATAATATTGATGACATTATCACTATTATGGAAAATGAAAATATTGATGTTATTGGTGCGGAGGATAAAAACCCTGTTCATATTAAAGATTGGGTCCATACAAGTTTTTGTATTCCCTATTATGCCGTTGATGAAATAAGAAGGGGTCTTTACTGCATAGTATTTCTTTCTAAACGCGCGGTGGTCTCGCTCTTAGCAAGGAGATTACGGCAATCAGCGATGCAAAAAGAGTACAATTTGCAAACATGGCCCTTTAGCGAGGCCGTGATTGCTACAGAGGTTTTTCACAGCAACCTTAAGGCCAGAGATTTAAAATATTTTTGTGATAATTTAGATTATTATGATTGGAAAGATGTCTCTCTGGTGGATTTTGCAGAAGAAAAATCTTTAGGGAAAAAAACGTTCTTTCACCCTGTAGCTGATTTGAAAAAATTTATTCATCTTAATTTTCAGACAAGTCGGAAAATAGATAATATTCTTCTGGAAAAAATCATTCACGCAAAGAATACAAAACTTTTTTGTCTATCCTATCACCTGCCAGAAAATAACGAGGATAATAAAAAACAAATTTTAGAATCCTATAAACAAGTTATGGGAAATAAAGATCTCGAATATATATTTGATAATATTATTTCTGTGGGGTGTGTAGCAACTCAAAGCTCTATCAGCCGTTATTCCGCCTCTGATAATGAGGCTGATCGAGTTCTTAATATTCTCCCACGATATGGGTATTCCATTCATACCGAAAAGCAAGAAAACCCATGGTGGATGGTCGATCTAGGAGAAGAAAAAGACATTAAAAACATATATTTTTTTGATCGCCCAGATTTTGGTGGGGAAAGAACTCAAAATTTGAGGATTTCTGTGGCGAATAATCCTGAAGAATTTCATCCAATTTTTCAAAAAAATAACACTGATCTCATATGGAATTACAAAATAGAAGTTTCAGGAAAGTATCGTTTTGTAAAAATTCATTTAGAAGGGGAAGGGCTGCTTAATTTTGATACCTGCGTTATTACAGGCCCATAAATAAAATCCCTTCTTCTTAAGCGGGAAGAGAAACGAAATTATATAAAAAGCCTTATAATTTTGTTTTTTGTTCCTCTTTAAGAAGAGTCTGGACATAGGTTTCTAATGCTTCTTCCCATAATGGCATAATATCCAGCCCCATAAAGGCTAGTTTCTCATTGAAGGCAGCTTCATTAAAGGAGACTTTTGCTTTGCGAATAAAGCGTAGGGGTTTTAGTTTAACTTCTAGATGGGCACTGCTTAAAATTTTAGAAACGTAATCAAATCGAGAAGCTGCGCCATGGGCAACAACATTATAAACACCTGTCAGATTATGCTCAAGGATGTGCAGTGTTTGTTTTACGACATCATCAACATGGGTGGGTGACCCAATTTGATAAGGATCAGATTGAAGTTCCTGTTTTATCCTTCCTTCCTGAATTCTGGCCCAGACGAAATTCTTTTTATGGTGAATACTTCCTCCGTAAAGCCATCCAAGGCGTAAAATAAGCGCTCTACATCCCACATCTTTTATAAGGTCTTCACCATAAATCTTACTCTTATGGTGTGCAGTGGTTGGGTTGGGTGTTTCGAAATCAGAATGGGGTGCCCAAGGATTAAGTTCATTAATGCCATAACATCCTGTAGAAGAAAAATGAACAAGTAAGGCCTCTATTTTTCTGGCAGCTTGGGCCAAAAGAGAAGGGAGAAGGGCATTAACAGAAAGTGCAAGGGAAGGGTTATCTTCCGCCCCTTCCACATTGGTATCAGCTGCACAGTTCAAAATGATATCTGGCTTGAGCTGGGTTATTTTTTCAAACAATTCATTTGTTTTTTTTATATCACTATCTTCACGTGGAAATACCGTAATTTGAGCTGGAAGTGCTTCTAAAAAACGGCTTCCCAACATTCCTCGGCTTCCCAATAGTAAAATTTTTTTCATGGATTATAACCACGCCTATGGATCAAAATAATTAAGAGGAACGGTATCCGCCTCGTTTTTATCGTGCATAATAGAAGCCACATTTAACAAAAGAGAATCCCCTTTTGCTAAGCCAGTAAAAGCTACAAAATATCCTGGGGGAACTGTTAGGCGTTGATATGTTTCGGCTTGATCAGGAGAAAGAAGTGCTTCGAGCACAATATTTTTTTCATCCCTCACAGTAACTTTTATTTTTCCGTAAGGGCAAATTAAGTTTAATGTCATTCTGTTATGACGTTTCCACCCTTTGGTTTCCTGGTGGTGGATATGGGTAAAATAAGCTTCTCCAAATCCTTCAAAACCAGAATCTGTTGCTTTTATCCCATGTAGAACATCCCCTTTGGGGGTTGGTATTCTTTTTAAAGGCGTTACAAAAGGTAACATCATAATGGTATTTTACTCTTATATATTCCAAATACAGTGACGTTGTTTTGCAAGATTTTCGTAATAAGCAAGCTGCTTTTTTGTCACTTCAAAAGCAGATTTGTTCTCTTTAACAACATCTCTATACCAGCTTCCTGTCATTTCCATACATTCATGATAGGTAAGAGTGGCTTCCCATTTTAATTCCAAAAGGGCTTTATCGCAGTTAAGTTTTAAAAGGCTTGCCTCATGAAAAGGAATATTCCCTGTAATATGATAGGTTTGGGAGTTTTCTTTTAGACCCCAGATTTTTCCTAAATCTTCTAAAAGTTCTATAACAGTTCTATTTTGTTCAGCGTGAGGCCCAAAATTATAGGAAGAGCCATTATTGTCTTTTGAGTGATAAAGATTGGCGCCGAGGGTTAAATAACCGCTTAAAGGTTCAAGCACGTGCTGCCATGGACGGGTGGCAGAAGGAGAGCGTATTTCCACTTTATCTCCTTTTTTCCAGGCTCGAATACAATCGGCCACAATCCTGTCCTTGGCCCAGTCTCCACCACCAATAACATTTCCGGCACGGGCGGTGGCTAAGGTAACATGGGGGTTCTTGTCTTTAAAGAAAGAATGGTAATAAGAACGAAAAATAAGTTCAGCGGCCCCTTTCGAACCAGAATAAATGTCCTTACCGCCCATAGGGTCAATTTCTCTATAGCCCCAAACCCATTCAACATTATCGTAGCATTTATCAGATGTGATAATGATGGCGACACAAGGCCAGTCAACCTTGCTGAGAACATCCATAACATGGGCGGTTCCGGTAACATTGGAAGTAATGGTTTCCAAGGGATCCGCGTAAGAAAGAGAAACAATGGCCTGGGCAGCCAGGTGGAAAACAAAATCTGGCTTAAAATCATGAAGAGCAGACTGCAGATGGGGAAGATCTCGTATGTCACCAATAATATGTTTGATCTTTTTTGAAAGGTCAGAAAGCTCAAATAAGGAGGGTTCAGTGGGAATATCTTTTGAGTATCCACAAACTTCAGCTCCAAGATTTAATAACCACGAACATAGCCAGGAACCCTTAAATCCCGTATGCCCGGTTATGAATACTTTCTTTCCAGAATAAATATTATTAAATGCCATAATGTTCTCAATGATTAAATTTTCTAAAAAATTGATATCTTAATGATGGGGCAAAGGAATTACCAGATTTTCCACTGGGCTTTATTTGTGCTCCACGCTTCTTCAAGCGTAATTTTATCTCGTAAACTATCCATGGGCTGCCAAAAGCCTGAATGACGGAATAAGGCTAATTGCTTACTTTCTGCAAGGCCTTCAAGTGGTTCTTTTTCCCAGGTGGTTTCATCGCCAGCAATTCTTTCGCTTACTTGAGGGGAAAGAACGAAAAAGCCCCCATTAATCCAGTTTCCATCACCTGCGGGTTTTTCCATGAAAGAGGTGACTTTATCGCCATCAAGGGCCAAAGCCCCAAATCGTCCAGGGGGTTGAGTGCCGGTTACAGTGGCTTGCAAACCGTGCTTTTTATGAAATTCAATGGATTTTGTGATGTTGATATTGCCTACACCATCCCCATAGGTCATACAAAAGAAGGGGTCGTTGGCCACATAAGGTAAAACCCGTTTTAAACGTCCACCTGTCATGGTGAGTTCACCCGTATCAACTAACGTTATCCGCCAGGGTTCGGCGCTTGCATTATGGGTTTCAACAGTATTATTGCCTAAATCAATAGTAACATCAGACATATGGAAGTAATAATTCAAGAAGTATTCTTTAATAACATAACCTTTATAGCCTAGGCACACAATAAAGTCGTTAATACCGTGGGCACTGTAGATTTTCATAATGTGCCAGAGTATGGGTTTTCCGCCAATCTCTACCATAGGTTTTGGTTTTGTAGAGGTTTCTTCAGCCAGCCTGGTCCCTAACCCACCTGCCAGAATTACTGCTTTTGTCATTACTTAATTTTCCGTTTTAATTTTATAGCCTGCAAGACCTGCATTACATAGGAGCAAGTTATCATACTTTTAATTTTTTTTTAATAATTATATAAAGTATCATTAACGTAATTTTTTGTTTTTAAAATTATGGCATCCCCGTAAAATACTTTAAAATAAAAATACTTTAAAACCGTTATATTATTGGAAAAAAAGATGGACGTTACCATCCTCGGAGGAGGAATTGCTGGATTATCTGCAGCATATTATGCAAAACAAGCGGGTTTGAGCTCTTGTATTTACGAAGCAAAAGCGGCCGTTGGTGGCCTTCTTGATAATTTTGTTATCGATAATCGATGGGTTTTTGACAATGCCGTCCATCTCTCTTTTGCAACAGAGCCAGAGGTGAGAGCCGTTTTCGATACTGTTCCCTATTATAATCATCCAGCCATGTCAAAAAACTGGGACCAAGGTTTGTGGTTTCAGCACCCTATTCAAAATAATATTTACCCGCTTACGGCAGAAGAAAAGACAGATTTAATCGTTTCTTTCCTCAATCGACCGGAAAACCCACAGGCCATTACCAATTATCGCGAGTGGCTACTTTATCAGTATGGAACAGCCATTGCAGAAAAATGGCCGATCCAATATACGCGCAAATATTGGAGTATAGAGGCAGAAAATATGGGTATTGATTGGATCGGTCATAGAATGCGCCGAGCCGATATTAAAGAAATTCTGTTTGGGGCTATGTCTGAAACCGTGCCAAATACCTATTATGTCAGCCAGATGCGCTATCCTAAACAAGGCGGTTACAGGGCTTTTATTGAACCTCTTATTAAGGAAGCCACGGTGGAAACCAATCATGAAACCGTTGGTATCAACCTGAAAAATAAAGAGATTACTTTTTCAAACGGTATAAAAATTTATTACAAGAATTTGGTCAGTACCCTTCCCCTCCCTTACCTGGTTTCAATAACAACCGATGTACCGCCAGCGATCCAAGAAGATGCAAAAAGCCTATTTGCAACGAGGATCGACCTGATTTCCATAGGGATTGCCAGAAAAGATGTTTCACCAACTTTGTGGTTCTATATTTATGATGAGGATATTTTAGCTTCTCGTGTTTATTCTCCCTCTTATAAATCCCCCGCTAATGCTCCAGAAGGATGTAGTTCTTTACAGTTTGAAATTTACTCTTCCCGAGAAAAACCACAGGCTTTATCTTCCGAAGAGCTGATAGAAAATTGCCTCGAAGCCCTGGAAAAGATGAATCTTGCTCGTAGGGATGAAATCATTTTTACCCATCATAAACACTTGCCTTACGGTAATGTTGTGTTTGATTTGGAGATGGAAAAGCGACGCGATCGTGTCATCTCCTGGGTAGAGGAACAAGGCATTCTTTTAGCCGGTCGGTTTGGAAAGTGGGATTATCTTTGGAGTAATCAGGCTTTTATGTCCGGTAAAATGGCAATAGAAAAATTACAATCATAAAAATATCGGTCGGTTATCTCCAATAATCCATATTGTTCTGAACAGTTTATCATATGTTTTGGTCAATTCTGCCTGCCACAACAATTCAGGAGAATATTAGAAGGCATTTCCTTTTCTTCCGTAAATTGTGCACGTTGTTAAGACCATACGAGAGGGTATAATTTTGGTAATAATGAGAGCCTTCGAAGAGGGAATGGAGTATATCATGTTTAGCTTGTTATGAAAAAAGAGAGCTAAGTTGTTAATAAAAAGCAATAAGGTTAGTTCCTAATCGAACCTGGGTATTTAACAGCAACATTTAGAAAAATTAAAATAGAAGTTGGGTTAAAAGATTTAAGGTTTCACGACTCCAGAAGAGAAGCCGCGACTGAATTATCAAAGCGGCTTTCTAATGTTTTGGAGCTGGCAGCTGTCACGGGGCATAAATCTTTGAAAATTCTTCAGGAAAGAAATAAAAGTTTTTCTTGTTTCACCATCATTTTAATGGTTTTTAATCCGTCTATTTTCCTCTAGATAATCGGATAAGAAAAAAACAAGAGATACTCGTTCATCAGAGTTAACTGTTAATACCTCATGTGGGATTTTGCACTGGCTAATTAATACTGTACCGTAGTTTGGGCGAAATGTGTATGATTTGTTATTATCGGGATAAACAACAAACTCTCCACCATCAAATTGTTTGCCTAAATGTATCACAACAGCAACATCATAATCAGGATTACTGTCACGGTCTATATGTCGACCAATAAAAGAATTTTTGGTCATACGATTAATTTGACATCTACGTAAATACTTTTCTTTTCCAAGCAATTTTTTAAAAAATTTTTGGCGAATTTTGTCATTAAGAATATTAATAATACTCTCTGATAGTGGGCGGTTAACCAGTGTTGGTTTTTCTCCTGGCAGATCAACCATAAGCCTACTGACATATAGTAAATTTGGTTCGCCAGCATCACCAATGATAACCTGCTCTTGAGGTAACTTTATTTGAATATCATTAATATATTGGAGTTCTTCTTTTGTAAAGACGACTCCCATAGGAAACATGGCAGTTCCTGTTTCAATGAACGTAGAGATTTGTTTATCGTCTATATGTATTGATCTATTGGTTTCAATATTTATCATCTTTTTTCCTAATCGTAAATTCGTTTCAGATAGACTACTGGTATATTTAAGGTAAGCGAGTAGAACCGTCCCATTTTATGATCATCAGCTCCAAGAATAAGTGGGTTGTTTATTGAATCATTAGATGTAATAATTTTTCCCATTGCAGCATATTCTGCTGCTTGCTTGATAACCAAATTGACATAAAAATCATTAGTTTGGTTAATGCAATTGTACCATCGATTATATAGATCTCGTCTTGCTATGGCAGTTTTTAATACCCAATCTTGGCTAGATATATTACATAGATCACCTTTAATTATCCTATTTAAAAACTCATTCCATATTGATAACCAATTTTCCCGACCACCACAAAGATTGGTAAAGGGAATGCTTTCTACAGGAACAGGCGATTTACTTTTGATAGCTCTAGTTTGTGCTTGAATTTTTGATAGAAAAGTCGTTTGATCAATATGTAATCGTTTACAAGTTTCTTCTGAAAATCCTTCAAAATCACCTGGCGCTACTATATAAGAAATATTTAATCCTAATCGATCTTTTAGTAACTTATGAAATCGTGGTATAGCCTTAAATAAGTGTGCTGCCGTAACGCCAATACCTTCCCCTAGACCCTCAAATGTAAAACGATGTCGTGTTGCACGTAAAATTGTTTGATTTATATTAGCTAGAGAGGACGATTCTTCTGTTAATTCAGTTTCATAATCAGGACAAACTGGAGATACTATAGTTAGACTTTCTCCCGATATACCTTTTTGTATCCAAGTAACAAAATTTAATAGTCCAGCTTTATCTGGCCATACTATACCGATTTCTTTAAAAACTTTCCGAATTTCGGCAGAAAAACCGTTTGGAAGCTGATCAAGTGGGTCATCTACGTCACTTTTATTAGGAACACGCCCCATTAATAACGACAATAGACTAGGTTTTAATCCCATATATGTATAATTTGTTATAATACCATTTACTGATTTCTGCCATTCAAAGTCCTTATATTTTTCTTTTATCATTAAGTAAAAAGGTAAGTTTCTATTGGACATTTCAGGTATAGTTTTTTTTATTTCCCAATATTTATGATGAAGGAAATTTAAATCTATACCAATATTTAAAGCACTAAAATACTCTGGTGGGGTTCCGTCAGATTGAACTATATCTTTTAATATAGCTTGGCTTATATTGCGATTAATAAACCCATGTGAACGATTATGTGCACGAGCGTCTTCAGGTGTCATTGCTTTTCTCCAAAAGGTTGGTAGAATAAAAGCAGTTAGATTTAAATGTAAAAATTTTTACATTTAAAGATTTACTTAAGTTAGTTATTTCTGCGTTTTTCTTGATTGCGTGCCCATTCCCAAACACCAAAAGCATCACCTTTTCCATAACAGACTTGATCTCGAACTATTAACAGACTTTCAAGTAAGCCCCATGTTTCTGTCATAGGACCATATTTTGAAGGACGTCCTTCCATAGCTGCTCGTTCTCGTGAAATAGACCAAAAATTGATTCTAGGCGAACGATGATGGTAATCGTGACTTGGTAAGTCTTGCATAAAAGAAAATAATTTAATAGGTATATCAATGATTAATATTTTTGCCCACCATTGTATTTTATAAGCAATACCTTTGATACCATTTGTACCTTTTGGATAAGGACGGCCAAGAAAGCGACCCCAAGTTAATGAACTCATGAAAACAAATAAAGGAACATCATTAGGTCGAACTGCAAACCATAAATGCTCAGTAATATGTTGAAGCCATGATGAGTATTGGGTAATGAGGAAAAGAGGTATTAAATAATAGATTACAAAGATATCTATTGTATTTGTTAAAGTTACGATAGTAAGTAAACTAGTCCAAAATGCAAAACGCGATATTATCTCTGAACGGTTGGGAATGATAAAATTATGAAGGAAACGAAAATATATATGCTCCCATATAGCTTTAGGATGAAAAGGGGCAAAAACTAAATACCTCCAAAATAAATATTCAGGCATACCAGAATAAAAACCATGATCTTTCATAAATTTTTGATCTGGATCTGCATCAGTGCATAAATAGGTTGTTGCATGGTGATCACCAGCATGAATTTTATGATATTCATCCCAGGTTAAATGCATAATTGGAATAGACATAAACCATTTACCAAGGAACTTTGCTAAACGTAAGTTTTTTATAGATGCACCATGATTGGTGTAATGAAAAGTGTGAAGAAGACCTCTTGTTCTGTTGGTCACTATTACAAATAAAAATAAGCTACAAATTATTTTTATTAGGAGTCCAATATCAGAATTTTTATACACGAAAGCACCGATTAATAAGGAAATAAGAATCAATGCCCATGACCATGTTAGTTGTAATATAAGTTGCCATGGAGCTAAAATAGTTTCAATAGGGCGACGAGGTTCTAATTGTTTTGGATATTTTCCTGTCAGCCATGTCCAGAATGGTTGACAGGGTAAATGAGAATAAGTTGCTCTTACATCTATTCCCCAACCATAACGTGAATATCTAGTACTATAATCAATTAAATCAACATTTTTGTTAATTAATATTGATCTGTTATCAATTTTTGTATTTTTGGATTGAGAACTATCCTCTGTGTTTAAACAATTGCATAAATTTAAACCTGAGCTTGTAAGTTTACATACCATACTTCTCTCCTTTAAAATGTTATTACATAGATATAACCCTCACTAATTATTTTATTATTTTGTTATAGGAGTTTTCTTGCTTAACATTACTATCAACATAGTTAACACAGTAAAAAACAATGTAACCATACTAAACATTTCACCCAAGAATACGACAGCAAAGAGCCAAGTAAAGAATGGCTGAAGCAATTGGATTTGGCTTACACGTGCTATGCCACCTATTGCGAGTGATTTATACCAAAAGAAGAAACCTATTAATGAATTAACAAGGGCTAGAAAGCAAAAAGCTAACCAGGGTTGAAGAGGCATTTTAGCAAAATCATTCCAATTTACGGCTATTATTGTTATTGGAATAAGAAGTGGTAAGCTTACGATAAGTGTCCAACATATAACCTGCCAACCACCAAGAGAACGCGCAAGAATGCCTCCTTGAGCATACCCCAGACCTGCCATTATTACCGCACCGATCAGAGCAAAATCTCCAGTATAAAAAGAAATATCTGAAAGGCCTCCATTGCTATAAATTGAAAAAATACATACAATTCCAAAGCCAATAAAAGCAACACTCCAAAAGGCTATTGAGGGTCGTTCTTTTGAAAGGAGACAACCAATCAAGGCTGTTGCTAAAGGTAAACTACCCAAGACAATACCACCATGACTTGCAGGCACAGTTTTCATACCAAGTGCTGTTAGCAAGGGAAAACCAAAAGCTATACCAGAGGCTGTTATTGCAAGTTGCCCCCATTGTTTTTTATTTGGTAAGGGTTGCGGTTTAATAAAAAGAATTATTACAGCGCCAATTGCAGCAAGAAAAGTTCTTCCCAGCCCTATTTCCCATGTATTTAAAAAATATGTTAGATATCTGGTAATTGGTAATGTAAGAGAAAAAGCAATTACCGCTATTGTGCCAAGTAGCAATCCAAGATTTTCGTTACTTAATGTTGAAATATTACCATTTGTTTGTTTAATAATGGTCATGAAGATGCTCACCACAATATAATTTAAATTGTTAACACAACATGTAATTTCTAAAGAATCTGATCTTTAGATAAATTATGCTTCCATAAAATAATAATTTTTACAAATAGAAATTTCGTTACATTACAATAATTTTTAATATGATTTTCAATCAAATCGTGGCGTGTAATTCGTTTATTCAATGATATATTATATAACCATAATAAGAATTAAAGCTTATTATTGATCAAGCTATTAAATTATTAGATAATGCTATAATTCATCAATATTTCTATGATAATAAAATAAACTCTATTATAAAAAGATAAATTTCAATACTTTCTACAAGATAAGTTTTATGGTGGTCTAAATTTCTTTAAAAAAATAATAAAATTAGCAACGTAACTAAATTATATGCAAAGGAGATAAAGCACTAATTTTAATTACGATTTAATACATAAAAGCAGAAAAAAAGAGATTTTTCCAAGTGTTGGGTGAAGAAATTGATAAATTTAGTTAAGGTATGTGTTGTGCTGATCCCCATACCTACTGGAAAGCTAATATATTTTCAGATGGTCTTGCGGATTAAAATGCCAAAATTCCTGATTTTTTTTTCTGAATGGGAGGGAAGATGTATAAAGCTTACATCAATAGAGCATAAAGAAGGTATTGCACGAGCAAAAAATATGGAAAATATAAAGGTAAGAAACCAGTTGCAATAGAAAAAATACAAGACATTATTAGGAAAAAAAAGTAATAGCATCAGCCATATTTGTAGATAACATAGGAATATTAAGAGTTAGCGTCTATAGATGTTTAAACAAATTAAATAAACATGTTGTATAAAATGATAAAATATTTTAATTTATAAATTATATATATAATTTTATTTAATGGATTTTTACCTATGGCGTGTCCTTAAGAATTGACGATCATATAAAATCTGAACTTCAAAAAACAGCAAAATTAAAGAATATTTCTCTATCAACCCTTGTTTTGTCTGCTGTTAACGAAATGGTGGAAAGTGAGTTCGACTATACTCTTGCTGAAATGGCAGATAAGAGACGTAAAGACAATGAGCCTCATTTTGATATAGAGAGCTTATACAAGGAATTTGATGTTTAAGGTTGTTTATGAAGAAGTGTTTTATAAGGATTTAAAATCAATCGACAAAGAGCAGGCACGTTTGATATTGGCCTGGATCAAAAAATTTTTGGATAATAAGACGATCCAAAAATAAAGGGAAAAGCCCTTATTGGGTCATTAAAAGGTTATTGGCGTTATCGTATTGGTGATTATAGGCTTATTTGTGAAATCAAGGAAGATTTACTGATTTTGGTCTGTATTGCTGTAGGACATAGTAGAACATATACAGATAATTAAATGTTCTATAATCCCTATTAAAATTGGTAGCTATCAGAGTGCTACTGGATAGCTATTTATATAATTAAATTATAGCTAAGGCCATTAGAAATGGCTTTTCTCAAGAAAGTAAGTAGGGGATTGCATCCCCACACCATCAATACCCAAGCCTGCGGTAAAAAAGGCAAACCGTGGCTCACTGCGTTGCGCCCGCACCACTTTACCTTTAGAGTATGGTTTTGAAGAACTTGTTGCAGAGTTAGGAGCTACCTTTCTGTGTAGTCTTTTTGGAATATCAAGTAACATAGAAATTAATACGGTTTATTTGGCTTCTTGGATAGAGATTTTAAAAGAAGAGCCAAATATTCTTTGGAAAGCTGCATCTACAGCTCAAAAGGCTTTTGATTATTTGCTTAAATAAAAAAGTAATACTCTAGTAGCCATTAATAAACTACTAGAGTGTTATATTTTTCGTATGAAACCATTATTTTCATTTTCTAAAATGAAAGAAACAGTCCACCCCTGCAATGCAGGGATGGAAGTATTATTGCCCACCCAATTCCTTCAAATTGGCCTTTCAGGTAAGGGGTTGCACCTCCACACCGTCAATACCCAAGCCTTCGGTAAAAAAGGCAAACCGTGGCTCATTACGTTGCGCCCGCACCACTTTACCTTTTTTAGATAGTAACGGCTTCCCCCATTTAAGAGATAAAGAGTGATTGTGGACTTCTCAAAAGAGAACCCCACAACAAAGCCTCTATGGATTTGGTGGATTTATGGATTTTTACACAGTAAAACCCCACAGCCTTCACAACTCCACAGACCACAACAGTCAGGTTTTTTATCTATTCTTTTAAGGGAAGAAGCAGACAGATTTATTAAAATGAATCGGTAACGTAATTGTGATTGCACCAAATTACACTAAACTATATCATAAATCATTGAAATATAAGGATTTATGGTGCCGACACTCGGATTTGAACCGAGGGCCTACTGATTACGAATCAGTTGCTCTACCCCTGAGCTATGTCGGCACAAAAATGAAGAGAGCCTTTTTTGGATTATGGAAGAAAAAGGCTACGGTTTTTTAATCGTGTTTCTAAAATTCCATAAAAGATATTTTAGAGCTTTTCAACTTGATTATATTCCAAATCTACAGGCGTAGACCGACCGAAAATAGAAACGCTAACCTTTAAGCGTCCTTTTTCTTCATCAATTTCTTCAACCACACCATTAAAGGAGGTAAAGGGCCCGTCTGCAACTTTAATTTGTTCACCAATTTCAAATTGCATGGAAGGCCTTGGATTTTTAGCCCCTTCCTGGGTTTGTTTTAAGATTTGCTCAGCCTCTTTCTCAGTAATAGGAGAAGGGCGTGTTTTACTTCCTAAAAACCCTGTTATTTTAGGGGTGTTTTTAACCAGATGCCACGTATCGTCCGTGAGTTCCATTTTAATAAGAACATAGCCAGGGAAAAATTTCCGTTCCGTATTAATTTTCTGGCCTCGTCTGACTTCAATAATTTCTTCAGACGGTACAAGAATATCATCAATAAGGTCAGCCAACCCTTTTTGTTCTGCCTGCTCTTTTATATGTTGTGAAATTTTTTTCTCAAAGCCGGAATAAACATGAACAACATACCAATGCTTTGCCATGATGTTTTCTTAACCTCCAAGACCAAATAATTGACGTATACCAAGACCAATAATTTGGTCGACAAGGAAGAAAAAAACAGAAGTGACCGTTGCCATAACAACAACGGCACCTGTCGTTACCAGAGTATTGTGGCGAGAAGGCCATGTGACCTTTTTTGCTTCAGCGCGCACATCTCTTAGAAATTTCGCGGGGTGGACCTGCACGAAAAAACCTTTTTCTCAAACTGTCTTCTACTAATCTTCAAACACCCATGCACTCAAATTTAGCAGAAAATTAAAAACATTCTTGATAGTCTGAACAGTATTAACGGTGTCTTTATCAGATATCAAGACCTGGCAGGGGTGGAGGGTCTCGAACCCACAACCTCCGGTTTTGGAGACCGGCACTCTAGCCAATTGAGCTACACCCCTAAGACAAATTATACGTCAGCAATTGCTAAACGTCTATAACTCGATTCGAGCAGTGGATACATACCATGATATGAAAGCGTAGTGAATAGGGGTAATGCCCAAATTCTTCATAAACAGTCAATTCAGTGATTAAAAAAGGAGGAAGGGACAAAATATTTTTTGCTTTGGCTCTTGCCTAAAGGGGCTTTTTTTTATTATATGCAATAAAGCTTTAATCATGCGGGCGTAGCATAGTGGTAATGCTGTAGCCTTCCAAGCTACCGAGGAGGGTTCGATTCCCTTCGCCCGCTCCATAACGCTTTTAAGCGTCACCACACCCTTTGTTGGCTTATTAAACAAAATAAAATGGGTTTAAGTGCAAGGTGATGAAACTGACCAAGGGGGTCAGATTTTTATATCTCAAATGTAAAAAACAATCTCCTTATAGTCTTAAAAATCTTTACCCATAAAAGAACGTACAAGCGCCGGTTGCGTAATTAATGTATTAATGTTAGGTTGCCAGTAATTCTAGAGCTCGCTACCAATGGCTGGTAGTATTGTTTTGCATTGATATAGTGAAAGAGTAAGCGACGTGGTTTCTAACGAAATAGCGGTAGCTCCCAGTGGTTTTGTGGCTGGTAGCCTTTTTGGCCGTTATGCTACAGCCCTTTATGATGTTGCTACCGAGCATGGAAAGCTTGATGAAGTTATAGAGGAAGCCCAGGCTCTGTATCAAATCATTGAGCAAAGTAGCGATTTAAGAAACCTGTTAAATAACAGGACAATTCAGGATTCTGAAAGTCAAAAGGCCATTATGGCTATTTTAGCGCATCAGGGTTTTGGAATCATCATCAAAAATTTTATGGGCGTCATTATCCAAAATCGTAGGCTTCCTCTGACGGAAGAGTTCCTTCAGGTCTTTTTATCGCTTGTGGCTTTAAGGCGAGGTGTGGCGATTGCTGAGGTGATCAGTGCAACACCTTTAAGCGATGTTCAAAAAGCTCAGATTCAGGCTCGTTTGGTCGAGGCGGGCTATTCCCGCGTCAGCATTCAGGAAAAGGTAGAAAAATCCTTACTGGGTGGTCTTGTCTTACGTATTGGTTCTCGTTTATATGATGCAAGTCTTAAAACACGCATTTCACAATTGCATGAAAAAATGAAAGGAGCAGCGTGATGGAAATCCGTCCCGCAGAGATTTCGGATATCCTCAAGCAACAGATTGCTTCTTTTGATACTCAGGCCGATGTTACAGAAACAGGTGTTGTCCTTTCTGTTGGTGATGGTATTGCACTTGTGTATGGGCTTCAGAATGTTATGGCGGGGGAGATGGTGAATTTCCCCAATGCCAACCTCCGTGGTATGGCTCTTAATCTTGAAGCCGATAATGTCGGTGTGGTTATTTTTGGTGATGATTCCAAAATTCGTGAAGGTGATACTGTAACTCGTACAGGCGAAGTGGTTGAAGTGCCTGTGGGTAAAGGCCTGTTGGGGCGTGTCGTTGATGCCCTTGGAAACCCCATAGATGGCAAAGGCCCCCTTAAGGATGTCGAGATGCGCCGGGCAGATGTTAAAGCCCCTGGTATTATGCCTCGGCAGTCTGTTAAGGAATCCATGTTGACGGGCTATAAGGCCATTGATGCCCTGGTTCCCATTGGTCGTGGACAAAGAGAGCTGATCATTGGTGATCGTCAGACTGGAAAATCCACCATCATTATTGATACCATGATTGCCCAAAAGCCTGTCAATGCTTTAAATGACCCTAAAAAATCCCTTTATTGTATTTATGTGGCCGTTGGACAAAAGCGCTCAACTGTAGCACAGGTGGTTCGTCGCCTTGAGGAAATGGGGGCTATGGAATATAGTATTGTGGTGGCCGCTACCGCTTCTGATGCCGCACCCATGCAGTATCTTGCTCCTTATAGTGCTTGTAGTATGGGAGAATATTTCCGTGATAACGGCATGCATGCTCTCATCGGGTATGATGATCTCTCTAAGCAGGCTGTAGCTTATCGTCAGATGTCTTTGCTTTTGCGGCGTCCTCCTGCTCGTGAAGCTTATCCAGGGGATGTTTTCTTCCTGCATTCTCGCCTCTTGGAGAGAGCTGCCAAAATGTCGGATGAGCATGGAGCAGGGTCTTTGACAGCTTTGCCCATTATCGAGACTCAGGCAGGCGATGTTTCAGCTTATATTCCAACAAACGTTATTTCTATTACTGATGGGCAGGTCTTTTTGGAAAGTGATCTGTTCTATCGCGGGATTCGCCCTGCGGTTAATGTAGGGCTTTCCGTTTCTCGTGTTGGATCTTCAGCTCAAACAAAAGCTATGAAGCAAGTGGCAGGCCGGATTAAGCTTGATTTGGCCCAATATCGGGAAATGGCGTCTTTTGCCCAGTTTGCTTCAGATTTGGATGCTTCGACCCAACAGCTTCTTGCTCGGGGTGCACGATTGACAGAATTGTTGAAGCAGCCAGAAAATTCTCCACTTCCTTTTGAAGAACAGGTTGTGGTTCTATATGCTGGTGTTCATGGGTATTTGGATAAAGTCGAAGTTGAAAAAGTTGTTTCTTTTGAAAAACAATATCTGCAGGAGATTAGAACATTAGGGTCTAATATTCTTGAAGATATTAGAAGCAAACAGGAGCTGACGAAAGAGACGGAAGAAAAATTAACCACTTTTGTTAAAGATTTTTCTGCAAAATTTACTGGTAAGTAGGGGCAAGATCAATGGCCTCTTTAAAAGAGTTACAGCGGCGTATTGCCAGCGTAAAATCGACGAGAAAAATTACCAGTGCCATGAAGGTTGTTGCGGCAGCCAAATTGCGACGAGCCCAGGCAAGGGCAGAAGAAGCGCGGCCCTATGCTGAAGCTTTGGAAAACATGCTTAGGCGCGTTGGACAGGCCGTTTCTCAGCAGGCAAATCTTTCTCCGCTTATTTCTGGCACAGGGAGGGAGGCGATTCACCTTCTGCTTCCCATTACAAGCGATAGAGGGCTTGCTGGCGGCTTTAACGCCAATATCAACCGGAAAACGCGGCAAATGGTTAAGGCGCTTCAGGCCGAGGGAAAAACTGTAAAATTATTTCCTGTGGGAAAGAAAGGGACAGATTTTCTTAAAAGAGAATTTTCTGACATTATTATTGAAAGCCGGGATGGAACAGGGGGTAAGGATGTTGCGTTTGACTATGCACAGTCTTTGGCTACCCGGATAGAGACCCTTTATAAGGAAGGGGTGTTTGATATTTGTACAGTGGTCTATAATCGCTTTAAAAACGTTATGACACAAATCCCTACAGAATTGCAGCTTATTCCTCTTTCTCATGCGGATAAGGTTGAAGAGGCAGCAAGCCAGAAAGTGGAAGAGGCTCAATACGAATTTGAACCTGATGAGCAGACCATTCTTGATCAGCTTTTGCCGAAAAACCTGCAAATTCAGATTTTTGCAGCATTGCTGGAATCTGCAGCAGGTGAACAAGGGGCTCGCATGTCTGCTATGGATGGCGCAACACGGAATGCTGGCAAATCTATCGATCGCCTCTCGTTGCAGTATAATACTACACGACAAGCTAATATTACTAACCAACTTATAGAGATTATCTCGGGCGCTAATACCGTCTGAGCCGTTTTCGCCTGACAGGAGCTGTATTATCATGGCAGATACACAGAAAAGCAATTCAGTCGGTCGCGTCACCCAGATTAAAGGGGCTGTCGTGGATGTTCAGTTTAGTGGGGACCTTCCCTTCATTCTTAACGCCTTAACCTGCGAGATTGATGGCCGCAAGTTAATTATGGAAGTTGCCCAGGAAATAGGTGACCGTGAGGTTCGCTGTATTGCCATGGATTCCACAGATGGTTTAACCCGTGGAACTGAAGTGACAGACACGGGAGCCCCTATTACTGTACCTGTCGGGGCGGGCACCCTTGGTCGCATTATGAATGTGGTAGGGGATCCTATTGATGAGCGGGGCCCTGTTCCTGCTGATAAGCGCTATTCAATTCATCGCCAGGCACCAGCTTTTGATGAACAAGCAGCAAATGCAGAAATTCTCGTTACTGGTATTAAGGTGGTTGATCTGCTCTGCCCTTATTTGAAGGGGGGAAAGATTGGCCTCTTCGGTGGGGCCGGTGTAGGAAAAACCGTTCTTATTCAGGAACTTATCAATAACATCGCCAAGGGGCACGGGGGTGTTTCTGTTTTTGCGGGTGTAGGGGAACGAACTCGTGAAGGAAATGACCTCTACCACGAAATGATCGATGCGGGTGTTATCAAGGTAAATGAAAATGACACCGAAGGCTCTAAAGTGGCCCTCGTGTATGGGCAGATGAATGAACCCCCGGGTGCTCGTGCGCGTGTGGCTCTTTCTGGCCTGTCAGTGGCCGAATATTTTCGAGATGAAGGTGGCCAGGACGTTCTTTTCTTTGTGGATAACATTTTCCGTTTTACTCAGGCAGGAGCAGAAGTCTCGGCGTTGTTGGGGCGCATTCCTTCTGCGGTGGGGTATCAACCTACCCTGGCCACAGAAATGGGCGCTCTTCAGGAGCGCATTACCTCCACTAAAAAAGGGTCTATTACCTCTGTGCAGGCAGTCTATGTTCCTGCTGACGATTTAACAGATCCTGCGCCAGCGACAACTTTTGCCCATTTGGATGCGACAACTGTTCTCAACCGTTCTATTGCTGAGTTAGGAATTTACCCCGCTGTAGATCCGCTGGATTCGACCTCGCGTTCTCTTGATCCTAAAATTGTAGGGGAAGAACATTATCAGGTTGCCCGTGATGTGCAGCGTATCCTTCAGACTTATAAATCCCTGCAGGATATTATTGCCATTTTGGGAATGGATGAGCTTTCAGAAGATGATAAGCTTGTTGTAGCCCGTGCCCGGCGTATTCAGCGTTTCCTTTCTCAACCCTTCCATGTGGGAGAAGTCTTTACAGGTATTCCTGGCCGCCTTGTTTCTGTTGAAGATACAGTACGATCATTTAAGGCGATTGTGGCGGGTGAATATGACCATTTGCCTGAAAGCGCCTTTTATATGGTGGGTTCTATTGAAGAAGCTGTAGCCAAGGCAGAAAGAATGAAAGAGAATGTATAACGACTATCATGTCTTGATGTAGGAGGTTAGGCTATGGCCATAAAGGTTGAAATTGTCAGCCCTTTAAAAAAAATATTGGCTCGTAATGCAGATATGGTGGTGATCCCTGGGAGTGAGGGTGATATAGCTGCCATGCCTGGCCATAGCCCTGTTTTGCTGGCCTTGCGTGGTGGAGTGGTTGATGTTTATGAGAAGGAAAAAATTGTAGAGAGCTATTTTGTTGAAAAAGGCTTTGCTGAGATCACACAGGATGCTTGTACAATTTTAACTGATTCTGCCGTAAATGTGAAAGCCATTGATGTAGCCGCTGCTGAAAAGAGATTACAGGCTGCTGAAGAAGCTTACCATAATACTGTTGATAAGAACGATTATAAGATTCTAGCATCTTTATTTGAAGAAATGCAGATTGCTTCTGCCCAGAAGGACGCTACGACAAGAAAACTCCCCTACTCGTAAAATAAGCGAGAGAAGAGAGAGGGGGCTGTTCTACCCCCTGCCCCGATAAGGGGGAACATTTTGATTGGGAATCCAAACCTTATCTGGTGGGGGTGCTGTTTGCCAGAAGATATCTATTGGTATACCGCCACGGGGGTACCAATACCCTCCTATTCGTAACCAGAAGGGTTCAAGATGTTTTATAAGAGCGGCGGCAATATCAAGGGTACAGGCCTCATGAAAAGCCCCGTGGTTTCTAAAGCTATGCAGGTAGAGCTTTAAGGATTTGCTTTCTACAATCCATTTTTGAGGAATGTAATCAATAACAATATGCGCAAAATCTGGCTGCCCAGTAATGGGGCAGAGAGAGGTAAATTCTGGCGCTGTAAAGCGAATAAGGTATTTTTTCCCCTGATGAGGAGCTTCTACACGTTCTAAGGTGGCCTGCTCGGGAGATGCTGGAAGTTGTGTAGGTTGGCCAAGTTGGGTCAGAGAGGGGTGGGAGGATTTTGTTTTCATAAGGGATTCTGTTAAATGGTTCTCATAGAATATCTTGTGGAAAAATTACCAAAATGCTTTTTAGCATGAACCATGCTTTATACAAAAAGAATAAAGCTTAGCAAATATGTTAGACAAAAGAGTATGAGTCCAAAAATTTCAAATCATGATTTTCCTGCACCTAAGTTGATCACAACCTCCGCGGAGTTAAGGGAGGTTTTATTAAAACTCAACCAGGAAGAATTTGTTACTATTGATACGGAATTTATAAGAGAACATCATTATTGGCCACAATTATGTCTTCTCCAGCTAGCCGGAGAGCATGATGTTATTTTAATAGATGCCCTTTCGATCCAGTTGGATCTTTCTCTTATGAAAGATTTTTTAAAAAATCCTGAAATCACCAAAGTTTTTCATGCAGCAGGTCAGGATTTAGAGATATTTTACAAGCTTTTTGGCTTTCTGCCAGCAACCTTGTTTGATACGCAAATAGCGGCAATGGTGGCGGGTTTTGGAGAACAGATTGGCTACGATAATCTTGTTATGTCTCTGTTGGGTGTCAGTATCAGTAAAAAATACAGATTTAGTGACTGGGCAGTGCGCCCCCTTTCTTTGGAGCAAATTGGGTATGCGGCAGCTGATGTGACGTATCTACGGCTTGTTTATAAGAAATTAAAGGAAATTCTGATCAAAGAACGTCGTATAGATTGGATACAGACCGAAATGGAGCAGCTTTCCCGCCCAGAGAAATTTTTGGCTGACCCCGCTAAAATGTGGGAAAAAATTCGGATAAAAACGCGTGATCGTAAAGTCCTTACTGTTTTACAAGCCCTTGCTGGGTGGAGAGAGCAGGAAGCCCAGAGGCAAGATGTTCCCCGCCAGAAGGTTATAAAAGATGATAGCTTGGTGGAAGTTGCTCAAATGCAGCCTCAAACCGTAGAGAAGCTTGAAAAAATACGCGGAATTCCCAAGGATTTGGCTTTTGGTTCCACGGGAAAAGCGATAATAGAGGTGATTGCTACGGCTATTTCCCTGCCTTCGGAGCTTCAGGTTAAGCTACCCGAACGGAAAGACCAGCCTAAATCGATGGTTAATCTTTTTTCTCTGTTAAAAGTTTTGCTTGCTCATCGTTGTGAAGAGTTTAGGGTAGCACCGAGGTTGGTTGCAACAACAGAAGATCTTGAACAGCTCGTCAATTATGGTGAAAAAGCCAATACACCCGTGTTACAAGGCTGGAGAAAAACTGTATTTGGGGAGGAGGCTCTAGCCTTGTGCCAAGGGAAGCTGGCATTAACGGCCAATCAGAAACATGTTGAAGTGGTAAAAGCAGAATTTTGAATAAAAGATCAAATGAGGGTCGCCGAGATGTTTGTAATTTTGGCGTGGCTCACCTAATTTTAGGATACGATAAAATTTTGTCGAAGTTTGTTTTTTATCTATGAGATTGAGCATTTATGGATATAACTTGTCGTCTTGACTATGTTATTTCGACGTTAACGTTTGGGGATAGTCCAATTGGGATATTCTTTTTTGGAAGTGGGGGAGTACGTTGAATGGAATGGACAGAAGAGACAATTGCCCGTCTTCGGGCTTTATGGGATGAGGGTCTGTCCACGGCGGAGATTGGGCGACAGCTCTCCATTACGAAAAATGCCGTGGTGGGGAAGGCCCATCGTTTAGGACTTCCTTCGCGCCCCTCACCTATTCGGCGGTCTTCTACAAAAACTGTTGAAAAGGGTGTAGAGAAAGAGAAAAAGGAGCAGCTGATTGAGGGGAAAGGGGAGGCTTCTCCCATTCAAGTAAAAGAAGAGCTAAGCCATCAGGCCTCTCAACCTGAGAAGAAACAGGTTCCAGAGCCAAAACCTCTAGATGCCAGAAAAGAGGAACTGGTCATGGCGGAAGCCAGTGTGGGTTTAAAGGAAAAGCCTTCGAAGATTAGTGATGCGGTTGCAGTAGAAGAGGAGAAAAAGCCAACACGAACCTCTGTGGAGGCTAAGGCTGAACCTAAAAAGAGCCCCCCTGCACCTAGGCAGAAAAAGCAAAAGGATGATGTCATTAATCTCACCAAGCGGGCTGCGACCTGTTGTTGGCCCATTGGGGACCCAGGAACTAAGGGGTTTCGGTTTTGTGGGAAGGAAGCTTTGCCCGGCAAACCCTACTGTTTTGAGCATGCCCAGATTGCTTATGTCAAATTACGAGAAAGAAGTTCATAAAAAAAATCCCCATCATAAAAGGTGGGGGATTTTCGCTTATAGTAAAAATTTTTATAAAGTCAGTAGGGCTAACTCTTATCTTTAGGAGACAACAGGTTCCATAGAAGGGGCTGGAGTTGTTTCTTTTTTAGAGGAGCTGGATTCAGAAGAAAAAGATTTTTCAGAAGTTTCTGTAATCATTTCCATCTGGCCGCTAACCTGCCCACCTTCTTCGACCTGTAATTTTTTACAACGGGCATGCCCAACAATCTGCCCTGTAGAATGGATGGTAAGGTTTTTACTGGCAGTAAGGGTGCCGTCCATTTTGCCATAAATCTCGGCGTTTTCTACTTCAATATTTCCTCTGAATACGCCACCCTTGGCAATGGAAATTTCTGTGGCCTTAATATTTTCTGCCTCAACCTCGCCTTCTACAACGAGCTGTTCAGCATTTTCAATATTACCCTTTACACTAATTCCCAACCCAACGGTAAGGGTTCTGCGGGTTGCAGCATTAGGTTGTGATTGGCTTGCCAAGGTGGGGTTAGAGAGAGTATTTCCAACCCCTCGTGCCGAACCAGTTGGAGGAGTGGCCAAGGGAGAAGAGCTAGGAAAGGGAGAAGCAGGACGGTTCATTAAGTTTAAATCCTTATTAGTTGACGTTTCTGGAGAAGAAGAACTTTCGGAAGAGGAGAACAGGGGCGAGGGAGTGCTATTTCCTGTAGAAAGTGTGTTGAGAAGTTCATTAGACTCATTTTTACGTTTTCTAAACAATTTTTACCCCCTTCGCGTATTCAGGAACAGTTAAATAATGGCACCGGATTAAACAGAAATTACCTTCTATTTAAAACTTACACAGGCATAGTAAGACAGCAAGTGGAAAATATATTTTTTTTAGTTTATATGCTAGTTTTATATGCCCTGGATAGACCCATAAGCGCACCATGGGCCTAAAAGTAGATTTTATAAGGAAAATTTATAAGAAAGAGAAGGCTCGGTTCAGAGTTTTATTTACCCTTTGTATTTTTGATAATGCCAATAAGGAAAGAGTTACCTTCTTGTGGAAGGGAACCATTTTGCTACAGAAAGGAATTCCCACGTGGAGAGCATAAACCATACCGCAAACTTTGACCTCGTAGGAATTGGCAATGCCATAGTCGATGTTCAGGCCCCTATAGAGGCTTCCTTTCTAGAAGAGCATGGCATGGTTCCCGGTAGCATGACCTTGATAGATGCAGCAACAGCAAAAAGCCTTTATGCAAAAATTCATCCTATAGAGCAAACTGGTGGGGGGTCTGTGGCCAATAGTTGTGTGGCTGCTGCTCGTTTAGGGGTTAAAGCAGCCTTTTTGGGAAAAGTTGCAAATGATGAGCTTGGGAAAAAATATGCAGAAGATATGAGGCTTTCGGGCGTTTATTGCCCCCCGACCCTTCTAGACTCTCAAAATAGTACAGAGAGCACGGCCGTCTGCCTGATTGTGATTACTGCCGATGGGCAGAGAACTATGAATACCTATTTAGGGATATGTACAAAATTTGGTGAACCCGACCTTGATGAGGCCCTTATTGCCCAAAGTCGTATTCTTTATCTTGAAGGGTATTTGTTTGATACAGAGCCTGCGAAAAAAGCCTTTTATAAGGCTGCAGAAATTGCTCATAAAGCAGGTCGTAAGGTTGCCCTTTCTCTTTCTGACTCCTTTTGTGTTGAAAGGCACCGGCAAGATTTCCGAGCTTTGGTATCTGGGCATATCGATCTTCTTTTTGCGAATGAAAATGAGATATGCTCCCTTTATGAGACCTCAAATTTCGAAGACGCTGCGAACGCTGTTAATCAGGAGACAGATTTTGCCGTTTTAACTCGCTCAGAAAAAGGGAGCCTCATTTTGTGCAAGGGGGAAAGAACAGCGATAGAGCCCTTACCGGTTAAGGTGGTTGATACCACCGGTGCAGGTGATGCTTACGCTGCAGGTTTTTTGAGTGGGTTTCTCAAGGGGAGACCCCTAAAGGAATGTGGTTTTTTGGGAAGTCGGGCAGCATCAGAGGTTATTTCTCATTTTGGCCCTCGCCTATCTTCGTCTTTTTCTGAAATGGCATAACGCTTTGTTTGGTTAATATTCTCCCAAAGAGGGACCTTGCTATGTTATGGTTTTGTTAAAAAGCTTGCATAAAGGGCTGCAGGTGCTTTGCCACAACCAAAAGAGTAAAAATTTTTCGTGCATTTTTTCTAAATAGGCTTTATCCAAGTCAGCAGAGATATTTCCCTGTTTAAGTGAGTATTTGGCCACCAACATGCCCGCTCCCTTATCGGTTAAAGGGGAAAGGCCCGTAAGGCCGTTTTTTTAGATTGTTTTTGTAAAGAAGGTTTGAGTCAAAACGTTATGGATATACGCAATATTGCAATTATTGCCCATGTTGATCATGGCAAAACAACACTTGTGGACCAGCTTTTAAAACAATCCGGTGCCTTTCGCGAAAACCAGCATGTAGCCGAGCGGGCTATGGATAGTAACGATCTAGAACGTGAACGCGGCATTACGATTTTGGCCAAATGTACTTCTGTTGTCTGGAATGATATTCGGATCAATATTATCGATACACCAGGCCATGCTGATTTCGGCGGGGAAGTGGAGCGTATTCTTAGCATGGTTGATGGTGCCATTGTGCTCGTGGATGCTGCTGAAGGTGCTTTGCCACAAACCAAATTTGTTGTGGGAAAAGCCTTAGCTCGTGGCCTTAAACCCATTGTGGTGATTAACAAGGTTGACAGAAGCGATGCCCGCCCCGATGAAGTCCATGACGAGGTTTTTGACCTGTTTGCGGCCTTAGGTGCCAATGATGAGCAGCTGGACTTCCCGATGCTTTATGCCTCTGGCCGTCAAGGGTGGGCAGATAAAACCCTAGAAGGTGCCCGTAAGGATCTTTCTGACCTGTTTTCCCTGGTTGTAGAGCATGTTCCTGCCCCAGGTTTGGATAAAACAAAACCTTTTGCCATGATCGCAACCATTCTTGAATATGATAACTTCCTTGGGCGTGTGCTAACGGGCCGTATTGAGCAAGGGAAAGCCACCATGAACATGCCTGTAAGGGTTTTGCGGGCAGATGGGTCTACGGTGGAAACCGGGCGGTTAACCAAGCTGCTTTCGTTTCGTGGCCTTGATCGCGTGCCTGTGGACGAAGCCCAGGCGGGCGATATTATTGCCGTTGCAGGTCTTTCGGATGCCACCATTCCCGATACAATAGCAGCGATGGAGGTTGATCAACCTCTTTCGGCAATTCCTATTGATCCCCCTACCCTCTCTATGACTTTTCGCCTCAATGATGGCCCCTTAGGCGGAAGGGAAGGTAAAAAAGTTACATCCCGTCAGATCCGTGATCGGTTGATGAAGGAAGTGGAAGGCAACGTGGCTATCCGTGTGACAGACAGCCCAGAAAGTGAAGCTTTTGAAGTGGCGGGCCGCGGAGAACTCCAATTGGGAGTGTTAATTGAGACCATGCGCCGCGAAGGGTTTGAGTTGACCATAGGCAGGCCCAAAGTGCTGACCCGGGTGAATGAAGAAACCGGAGAGAGGGAGGAGCCCTTCGAAGAAGTCTTGATTGATGTGGACGAGCCCTATTCCGGTGTTGTGGTTGAAAAGCTTTCTCTTCGGAAAGGGGTTATGCAAGATATGCGCCCTTCTGGTGGTGATAAGGTGCGGTTAACCTTTCTTATCCCTTCACGGGGTCTTATTGGTTATCATAATGAATTTTTAACCGATACCCGTGGAACCGGGATTATGAACCGTCTGTTTTCTGGCTATCATCCATGGGCTGGGCCTATTGAAGGGCGCAGAAACGGCTCTCTCATTTCATCTGAAAATGGTGAGGCCGTGCAGTATTCTTTATTTTCTTTGCAGGATAGGGGGGTCTTATTTGTTAACCCAGGAGATAAAGTATATGTGGGTATGATTATTGGTGAGCACTCACGGGATTCAGACCTTGAGGTTAACCCCATAAAAGAAAAGAAGCTTACCAATATCCGTGCTGCTGGTAAGGATGAGGCCTTGCTTTTAACGCCCCCCCGTAGAATGAGCCTAGAACAGGCTATTGCTTATATTGAAGATGATGAACTTGTGGAGGTTACCCCTTCAGCGATTCGTATCCGGAAGCGTTATTTGGATCCCAATGAGCGCAAAAGGATGGAAAAAAAGGGAAGTAACACTTAGAGGGCTATCACTTTTTTGTGATAATCAGGAAAAAACTTTGGTGGTTGCCTTAATAAATTCTTATTTTTTACCGTAGTTTCTCTTTTTGTTCTTATTAGACATGATTCGTAATGTTTAAAAATGAAGAATAAGTTGTAATTTTGGCAAGGGTATAAGAAAATTTATGCTTTTTAAAAATTTATTAGGCGACGACCGTAAAACAATGTGGTAAGGATGTTGATCAAGACGGGCTTCCTTATAAGTTTTACGGGAACAGTCTGGAATGTTTTTTTGATCACGGTCCCAGATGGGAGAATTAAAGATGAAATTTTCACTGCGCAATACACTTGCTGTTCTTTCTACAGTTTCAATGATGGGCTTTGTTGCTCCTGCTTTTGCACAAGATGCTGAAGCACCACCACCTCCACCACCACCTGCTTCTACTTCTACCGCAGCACCAGAAGCTGCTCCTCCTGCAGCTCCTACAGGCCACGATAACATGAGCCATGACAATACTGGTCATGAGAACACGGGCAAGCACCATGGTAAAAAGCATGGCAAGCATCATGGTAAGCACCACAGCAAAAAACATGCTGCTTCCTCTGACAATGGCGACGAGGCTGCTGCACAGTAATCTTGGTTAATTTATTAATCAGATTAAAAAAGGCTGCCATTTTGGCAGCCTTTTTTATCGTTGGTTTTATAAAAATTATATCCAGGCGTTTTTATATCGTTCCAAAGAAAGATCCTGGGAGGGAATTTCAGTCTTCTTTTGGTTGACCATATCAGTAATAAGTCGCCCGGAACCACAAGCCATTGTCCAGCCTAAGGTACCGTGGCCAGTGTTGAGCCATAGGTTTTTAAATTTCCCGCTATTGCCAATAATCGGTGTTCCATCAGGTGTAGCAGGTCGTAGTCCTGTCCAGAAGGTGGCTTTGGAGAAGTCTGTGGGGCCAAATAAGTCTGAAAAGGAGGTTTCCAATGGAAGGCGCCTGTTATGGTGTAGGCTTAAATCATAACCTGCAAGTTCTGCTGTTCCCCCGATACGGATATGATTGCCCAGGCGTGTGATGGCCACTTTATAGGTTTCGTCGTTGACGGTAGAAACCGGGGCTGCTTCTGGGTTCGTGAGCGGTAAAGTCAGGGAATATCCCTTGATGGGAAACAGGGGAACGTCTAGCTTAAGGGGTTTTAGGAGAAGAGAAGAATAGCTGCCAGCAGCAAGAATATAAGAGTCTGCTGTCATACGGCCAGAGCTGGTTCTGATAGACAGAATCGAATTCGAGGTTGCCTCAAGAGCCTCTATGGTGGTGTTGTACTGAAAAACAACGCCCAGCTCCTCAGCCATTTGGGCCAGTTTTTTGGTAAATTTATAGGCATTGCCCGATTCATCGCCAGGAATATAAAGCCCTCCTTTAAGAAGAGATTGGGCGTTGGCTAGACCAGGTTCATGCTCAATAATGCTTTTTGTATCGAGAAGTGAATGCTCAATATGATAGAGCGACAATAAACGCATGTCATTATAGGCGTTATCAAGTTGCTGGGAGGTACGGAAAAGTTGGATAAGGCCTTTTTGGCTATTATCATACTGAATGCCTGTTTCCTGGCGTAATTCATCAAGGCATGTTTTGCTGTATTGAGCGACGCGGAGCATACGGCCCTTGTTAACGTCAAAATGGTGTCTGTTACAGTTAGCAGCAAACAGCAAAAGCCATTTGAACATAGCAGGGTCAAGACGCGGGGTAATCTTTAAGGGGCTATGCTTTGGGTCTTTCAACCACTCGAAGAGTTTACCAGGAAGAGAAGGTGAAGCCCACGGCGTGGAATACCCAGGAGAAACCTGACCAGCATTCGCAAAAGATGTTTCCTTGGCAGGGCCATCTCTTCTGTCCAACACAATAACCTCATGGCCGGATTTTGCCAAATAATAAGCAGAGGTAACCCCAATAACACCGGCACCCAGAATAATAATTTTCACAATAAATATTCCTGTTGATTCAATAAGTTAGAAATGTCTGGCCCTATACGAATAGTTTTTATAAAGGCGCCCATCAAGAGCAGTGAGTATTTCATACCCGATAGTCTTAGCGGCTTCTCCTACACAATCAAGGGGAATATTTGCACCAATAAGCTCAATCATGCTGCCTTCAGTGAGGAGATGCTCGGGGAGGGCTGAAATGTTGACACATAGGCAGTCCATGGAGATATTGCCAATAATTGGTAATTTTGTTTCTGGGGAAGCAGGCGCAACAGCAAAGCCTTTATTGCTCAGGATCCGAAAAAAACCATCGGCATATCCAATGCTGACTATAGCTATGCGTGCAGGCCCAGAGGTGATATGAGTGCCATTATACCCAATAGCGGAGTAAGGGTTAACCTTGCGGATCTGTATAATTTTTCCGCTAACAGTAATTACATTTTCCATAGGGTTAGGGTGGGCAGGGGTTGGGTTTATTCCATAAAGGGCAGCGCCAGGGCGCACCATATCCAACTGCCATTCCGGCCCTAGAAAAATCCCACTGGAAGCAGCAAGACTTAGGGGAGCATTCGGAAAAAAAGCTGCTAGTTTTTTAAATTTTAAAAGCTGGGCAGAATTTGTGGGGTTGTGAGGATCGGCAGCACAGGCAAGATGGCTGATAACAAATTTCACGTCTAGGAATTTCAGCCAGTTTTCTTCTGTCTGAAGATGAAGAACGTCCTCTTCTGAAAGGCCCAGCCGATGCATACCACTATCAAGCTGGATAATAGCGGGTAAGGGTGTGGCGTTTTTTTGGGCCAGGGTTTGCCAGTTTTTATATTGCTGGACAGTGTTTAAAACCGGCGTAATATTATGAGTTATAAATTGAGTGGCGGCTTCGGAGATAAGGCCATTGAGCACAAAAATTTGTGCTTCGTGGGAAAGAACCTTACGTAAGGAAATACCCTCTTGCAGGTGGGCCACAAAAAAATGGCGGCAATGGCCTTGTTGTTCCAGTAAGGGAGCAATTTTTTCTGCCCCTAACCCATAGGCGTTGGCCTTTAAAACGGCAGAAGTAATGCTATGAGGAGCTTTTTGGCATAATTGTCGATAGTTAGAAAGGATCGCATTCAGGTTGATCTGAAGAAGCCCGTAGGCCAAATCGGCAGAGGAGGAATTTTTCAAAGACGGGTCATGCCTGTTCATAAAAAATCCCTACCTGTTGATGTCTTAAGGAAGATGTGACCTTTTATAGCACCAATCTAGGGGTATCAAAAGTTATTTAGGATAAGATTTTAGGCGTTAATGGTGTTTTTCGCTGGGTTTCCCTTACTGGTTGAATATTCAAAATGCAGGGCCGTATTGGGGAACACACGCGGATAAATGGCATGTGCTGCCATAGCAGCCTCGCTAAAGCCTTGCAAGATCAGCTTTATTTTTCCCGGATAGGTTGCAACATCCCCAATGGCGTATATGCCTGGGTGGGTGGTTTCACACGAGCTTGGGGTTACAGGGATATGAGTGGCTGTACACTCCAACCCCCATTTGGCGATAGGTCCTAAATCAGCAGAAAGGCCAAAAAAAGCCAACAGATAATCAGCAGCCAGTTGTTTTTTATTGCCATCCAGATCGACAATTTCAACCGTTTCCAGCTGTCCATTCTTGCCTGTAAGGGCAGAAAGTTGATAGGGTACAACCTTGGTAATTTTTCCTTCTTCAACAGCCCTTTCGAGCTGGGCCAGACTTTCTGGCGCGGCTCGGAAACGCTCTCTTCTATGGATAAGGGCAATACTGGCAGCTTCATCTTTTAAGGTAAGGGCCCAATCGAGTGCGGAATCTCCCCCCCCTGCAATGACAAGGTGTTTACCCGTAAAATCCTTACGGTTACGAATGAAATAGCGCACACTGCCAGTTTGCTCAAATGTTTCAATATCTTTTAAGGGGGGACGGTTTGGGCCGAAAGCCCCAGACCCTGCTGCGATAATAACGGCTTTGGTTTCAATAACGTGATTTTTGTGGGTTGTTAAATAAAAGGTTTTATGACTTTCGGTCAGGGCTTCTACTTTATGGCCCAGTAGGCGGGGAATAGAGAAGGGCTCTATTTGTTTTTCTAGGGCATTGACCAGTTCTTCACCGCTAATAGAGGGATGGGCGGGGATATCGAAAATGGGTTTTTCCGGATAAAGGGCAGAACATTGCCCGCCTATATGGGCTTGTGCATCCACCAGCAGGCAAGACATTTTCAGCATACTACACTCAAAAGCTGCAAAAAGCCCCGCAGGGCCTGCGCCAATGATCACCACATCGGTTTTGGTTATTGCTGGTGTTGCCATAAGGGGAAAGTCTCCATTCCAGAAATGTGGAACAAGGCCATAGAGGCCAAAAGAGCGGCCCATGCCGATTTTTTCCAATCTACTGGCTTCTTTATATGGCAAGAGAAAGGTCCGAGCAAAACAAAAATTTTTATTTTTCAGATGGGTGCTGTGTTTTATCAGAGCGACCAAAGGGCCATAGAAGATTTTGTCGGGTTACCCTTAAAGGGTGCTCGGTTAAATTGACAGGAGTATGGATTTTGCTTCGAAAAATTTGTTGTGAAAGATAAATCCCTGTATGTCCTGAACAGAGATAGGCTATAAAACAGCCAGTGGCGAGATAGACAGTATTTTGGGCTCCAAAAAGCTCAATTCCCATCATAGTGCAAGCGATAGGGGTATTGGAAGCTCCGGCAAATACCGCCATAAAACCAATGGCAGCCAGAAGGTCCATGGGCGCATTAAGCCAAACGGATAGAATGTTTCCCAAAGCTGCCCCAATAAAGAAAAGGGGCGTGACCTCTCCACCCTTAAATTCAGAAGCAAGGGCTACAATTGTAAAAAGTATTTTTATTAGGGCGCTGTAGGGGTAGGATTGTGGGCCAAAAAAATTGAGAATGGAAGCTCCATTAGGCTCTGGAGCAGTAATGCCAAGACCGAGATAGTCACGCGTGTCCAAAAGGTAGACAAAAATAATAGTCAGTGTCCCCCCAATAACAGGGCGGAGCCAAGCTTTAGGGCATATAGTTTTAAAAAATTTTCCAAGACGATGGGTCGATTCAGAAAAGACCAAGCTGCAAAGCCCAAAGCAAACCCCACAGAGAGCAACTTTGGCTAGCAAGATCAAGTTTGTGTGGAAGGGAGGCTCGTCTCTGAGAGAATAACCAGAAAAAAGCACGGTATAGAGAGTATGATGTATACCCCATGCATGGCAGACCCAATCGGCTATAAGGGAGGCAAGCAAAGCCGGAACAAGGGCAAGATAGTCTACTTTGCCTATGGCGATCACTTCCAGGCCAAAAATGGCACCCGCAACAGGAGTGCCAAACACGGCTCCAAATCCTGCAGCTATTCCTGAGATAAGTAACACTCGAGTTGCTTCTTGGGAGAGTTTGAAGAGGTTTGCAAACCCACTTGCAATGCTACCCCCAATTTGTACGGCCGTTCCTTCGCGTCCAACAGAGGCACCAAAGAGATGGCTAATAACAGTAGAGACCAGTACAAGGGGGGCCATGCGCAAGGGCACACCACTATAGGGTTTTTGGATTTGCTCTAAGATAAGGTTATTGCCTCTTTCGGATTCTCCTCCAAACCAAAAATAGATGCTGGCTGTAACGACTCCTGCAAAAGGAAGTAGGAACAGTATGGCAGGGTGCGCCACTCTGTAATGCGTTGCAGCTTCGAGTGCTGCTAAAAACAGGGCACATAAACTTCCCACCACGGCACTCATGGGAATAATCAGAATCAGCCACTTCATCGCTCGCAGAACTGGCAAAAATAGGAGCATGAGAGAAAAGAAAGGCATCATATTCCCAAGAACTTTGCCAGCTTGAGGGAAAAAGGGGAAAAGATAGGCCAAGAAATGAAGTTTAGCTTTATAAACTTGCTTTGGTTATAAGCTAGGAGGGCCAATAGTGTGGGAGTAACAAGAGTTAAGAAGAATATGAAAAATATGAAAGCCCAAACTAAACCAGATATTATAAACATAAACCCCCATCACCGCACAGTTAAGTAGCGTTTGTGATAGGAGTCATCAGCCTTTAAGGCGGTTTATAAACTTTGGGAGAACCCCATTCCCATTTTATGCGTAATGCGTAATGCGTAATGCGTAATGCGTAATGCGTAATGCGTAATGCGTAATGCGTAATGCGTAATGCGTAATGCGTAATGCGTAATGCGTAATGCGTAATGCGTAATTAAGCGTATGGGAAATGAAATTTTCTGTCAAGAAAAACGTTATTTCTACTCATGTCAAATCGAATCGTGTCGAATCGAAGAAAAAGGGGTTGTGGATCATCCTTTTGCTCTTCTCTTTTTCTAAAGCGAAAACCTCTCAATGAGACAGAAGCATAAGAAAAGAATTAAGGTAGGAACAAGTTAATCCTTCTTGTAAAAAGTAAAATTCCAAAGCACTATTATACCACTTGATTTAAAGAAACCTTGAGAGAAAAAGAAAAAAATCAATGATTGAATTAACAGAGACTGAGCTGACAGAAAAAACAGGGATCACTGCCAGAACAGTTGCTGCTATGCGGGATGGGTTAAACCAGGAGAGAGTTTCTTTACGTTTTTTACGGTATTTTATGGGCCCTGCCGTTATTGCAGCGATTGCCTATGTGGATCCTGGAAATGTCGCTACCAATATAGAGGCTGGATCACGTTATGGCTATAGCCTGTTATGGGTTGTGGCTTTTTCAAACGTTCTGGCTATGCTGTTTCAGGCTTTTTCTGCACGGTTGGGTATTGTTACCGGCAAAAATCTTGCTGAACATGCCAGAGACCTCTATCCCCCTTTTATTGTTGGCGGGATGTGGATCGTTAGCGAACTGGCCGTAATGGCAACAGATTTGGCAGAGCTGATAGGGGGAGGCTTGGGGATTGCCCTGCTTACAGGTTTTCCCATTTTGGTGGGGATGCTGGTTATGGCGGTGGGAACCTACATTATCCTGTATTTCCAGAAAATCGGATTTAGGCCTGTTGAATGGGTTATTGCTTCATTATTAAGTATTATTGCCCTTTGTTATCTTTTCGAACTAATTGTAGCCCAACCGCCCCTTGCTGCTATTTTGTATCATACTTTTGTGCCACAACTGCCCGATAAGGGGGCCGTGGTGCTTGCCGCAGGTATTATTGGGGCAACGATTATGCCCCATGCCATTTTCCTTCATTCAGGGTTAACCCAAGAGAGGATTGTCGGAGAGACAGAACAGGAAAAACGCAGAATTCTCCATTTTTCCAATATAGAAACAGTTCTGGCCTTAACTGTTGCAGGGTTTGTAAACATGGCTATGCTTGCGTTTGCTGCGCGGGTTTTTCATGGAGTTAATAACGGTATTGCCGAAATTGATACAGCTTATTATGGCATTATCTCCTATCGGGGGATTGTAGCGGCAAGCATATTTCTTGTCTCACTTGTGGCTGCTGGCCTTTCTAGTTCAGCAGTAGGCACTATGGCTGGGCAGTTGGTGATGCAAGGGTTTTTACGCCGTTCCATTCCCTTATGGGTTAGGCGATTGGTAACCATTGTTCCTTCCTTTATCGTTGTAGGATTGGGCTTTAACCCGACAACGAGTTTAATTATCAGCCAGGTTATTTTAAGTTTTGCATTGCCGGTTCCTATGATTGTGCTGATGATGGTGATTGGGAGGCGGGCTATCATGGGCAGCTTTACTCCCCATTGGGGCATTATGGCCTTGGCCGGAATTGGATCCGCTGTTGTATTATTTATTAATATTTTACTGGTTGTGCAAACGATATGGGATATTTCCTTTATTTAGACGGGAAAGGGAATTAGGTCTTTAGAGGAAGAGGAAGAGGAAGAGGAAGAGGAAGAGGAAGAGGAAGAGGAAGAGGAAGAGGAAGAGGAAGAGGAAGAGGAAGAGGAAGAGGAAGAGGAAGAGGAAGAGGAAGAGGAAGAATTTATGACAAGCTGTATTCAGGAATGCCCAGACGCGAACTAAAGGCGCGGGAAGGAAAGTTTGAGGTGGCAAATATTTTTTATCAGGTGATGATTTCTTCTCCAGCCCAAACAGAACAACTGGCACATATTTTGGCAAGCCTTTCCCGCAAAGGGGATACGATCCTTCTTCAAGGGCCATTAGGGGCAGGAAAATCAGTCCTATGCAGGTCTTTTATTAGGGGTGTTTTTAACGATCAAACAATGGAGGTGCCCAGCCCTTCTTACACTCTGGTGCAGCATTATGACCATGATGGCAAACAGGTTGTTCATTTTGATTTGTGGCGTATTTCCTCCGAAGATGAGCTTTATGAACTGGGCTGGGAGGATATGGATGAAGCTATTGTGCTGGTAGAATGGCCCGAGCGGTTAAAACATTTTATGCCACAAACAGCCTTGCACGTTCAAATAAGCTTTGTGGATGCTGAAAGCAGGCCTGAACTACGCCATGAGAGGGTCTTTTTTTCTCAGGCTGAAAAAAATCAAGGGTTTGAACCCAAAAAAATTGAACCCGAAAAAGAAAAAGACCATGAAGAGGGCCGTATATTTCAGCTCAAAGGGTGGGAGGATAGAAATCTTCTTGAGACGCTTATCCGTGCAGGTATGGTGGTCGAGGTGATAGAAAACTCATGGCAGGTCCTATGCTGATTGATATCCCTTTACATGATTCCTTCTTAGAACGGGTGGTTCAGCTGTGGTTACGGCAGGCAGAAGAAAAAAATGACGATGGGCCTACAGATCTTTATCCTTCGGCTGATGGGCTTCTGATTGTGCCGACCCGGCGTTCAGCACGAGCGCTTATTGAGGCGTTTTTACACCATTTTAAAGGTCAGGCCGCTCTTCTTCCCCGCATTGTAGCCGTAGGGGCTCTTGATGAGGAAGAAGGAGCCCTTATGGGAGAAGACCCTTTTTGGGTACCTCCTGCGGTTTCTTTGCAGCACCGTTTCATTGTTCTCTCAGAACTGGTTATAAAAATTCAGCCTTTTTTGGCTGCTGCCATTGGGGTAGAATCAAAGACTAGCCTGCACCATGCCTGGCAAATGGCCCGCTCTTTGGTTGGCCTTATGGATGAGGCCGAGCTGAATGGGTGTGATTTGGCAGAAAAATTACCGTTGGCCGCTGAGGGTGATTTTGCCCAGCACTGGCAGGTTATTCTCAGGTTTTTAGAAATCATCATATGCCAGTGGCCTGCCTGGCTTCAGGAGCAGGGGTTAAGTAACCCGGTGAAAAGACGGGTAAGTTTGATACAGGAACAGGCCAAATTTTGGCAAAAAAAAACACCCACCCTTTCCGTTTGGGCTATAGGATTTGGAGAAGCCTACCCTGCCATTATGGCCATGCTGTCTGCAATATTGCAGCTTCCTCATGGGCGGGTGATTACTCGGGGGGTGGATTTTTCTCTTTCAGAAGAGGTTTGGAATAAGCTACCTGATACACACCCCCAGTCTGGCTTCAAGCGTATCCTTCAGGCCTTGGGGAGGTCTCGGAAAGCCATAACCCCCATAAAAACCTTTTTCCCCACTTTTTCTGAGAATGAAATGCTTAAAGGACGTAGCCGATTATTGTCCAAGATCATGCTTCCAGATACAGCCTTAGCGGAGTGGGGAGAAATTCAGGAAGGGTTAAATTATTCGGGTATTACAGAACTTCACGCCCAAAGCCTGCAGGAGGAGGCCGCCTCTATCGCCTTGGCCTTGCGCCATGGGTTAGAAAAGCCGGGGCATCGGGTGGCTCTGGTTACTCCAGATCGTTCGTTGGCCCAGCGGGTGGTCGTAGAATTGCGCCGATGGGGCATTTTGGCAGATGATAGTGCCGGTGTTCCTTTAGCAGCAACGCCCACAGGGGTTTTTTTACGCCTTATGTTGCAATTGGTTACGGAGCCTTTTTCTTCCTTAACGCTTTTGGCATTTTTAAAGCATCCTTTGGTGGCCATGGGGTATTCGCCGGCTGAATGTCGGTGCCTGGCACGGCTTTTAGAGAGAAAAATGCTGCGGGGTGTCGCTGGTTTTTCGGGAGTAGAAGCCCTTATTTTTCGCCTTGAAGCGCAGCTTGCTCAAAGAAAAAATACATCGCCAGTAAGGGATAAGCCAATAAGAGATAAGACAGTAAGGGATAAACCAGCAAGAGATCATCTGACCAATCTGCCGTCTGAGCAAAATAGTTCCATAGCCAATTTTGATGAGCGCGAGGATGAAGCGCTGCTAACGTATTTGAGAAAATTGCAGAATATATGGGCCTTTTTCTCCTCCTACCAAGGAAAAACCCTCTCGGAATGGGTTCGTTGCTGTGTGCTGTTAGCAGAACAATGTGCAGAAACTGATGAAGAGCCGGGCGCAAAACGGCTATGGGTTTCTGAAGAAGGGGAGGTCATGTCGGCCCACCTTTCAGATCTGCTTTTTTATGGCCATAGTCTAGCGATGGAAGATCGTCAGGATCTTCCTGCTGTTCTGGCAGCCTCTCTTGAAGGGGGCACGGTTCGCTACCGGCGCCGTTTTGGAAGTGAAGAGAGTGAGAAGCTTCATCCGCGGGTTTTTATCTGGGGCTTGTTGGAATCCCGCCTTCAAAACGTGGATTTTATGGTCTTAGGAGGGTTAAACGAAACGATATGGCCACCACAATCTGATCCAGGGCCATGGGTTAGCCGGCCCATGCGTCAAAAAATTGGCCTGGCTTTGCCTGAGCGCGAAATCGGTCTTTCTGCCTATGATTTTGTCGCGGCCCTTTGTAGTGCAGAGCAGGTTATTTTATCCTCTTCCGCGAGGAGAAGCGGTTCACCGGCTGTAAAGTCGCGCTGGCTTGTCAGGCTTGAAGCCTTTATGATGGGCCAACAGAGAATGCTAACCTTTACCGCCTCGCAAGCTCAACGGGTGGGGATGGCATCAGCCCTGAGGTGGAGAAGACAGCTTGACCAACCCGTAGAGGTTAAACCAGCACCTAAGCCTTATCCTCTGCCTGAATTGTCCTTACGCCCGAAAGTATTGAGTATTTCAGATATCGGGGTATGGATAAAAAACCCCTATATCATATACGCCAAGCATGTGCTGGGTTTGCGTGAGTTACCAGGGCTTGAAGGGGGAATAGAAACAAAAGAATTTGGCAATATTGTTCATGAGGGATTACATCATTTTTTTGAACATCAAAACAAGGAGGTTTCTCTTGTTGGTTCAGAAGAAAAACTCCTGGCCTATTTTCTATCGGCCTTTGAGCACCTTCGGCTAAGGCCTGCCATAGGGGCCTGGTGGCAGCCCCGTCTAAAAAATATTGCTAGGACAGTCATACATATTCTTCACCAGAACTGGCAGAACGAAGGTCCTCTTCTTTTAAAATCAGAACAATCCGGGGCTATAACCCTGCCAACATCGGCCGGCCATTTTAAGGTTAAGGGCCGAGCAGACCATATTGAATATCTTCCTGGTGGTAAGGTAAGGATTATTGATTATAAAACCGGTGAAGTGCCCACGGCTACAAGTGTAAGGGAGGGGTGGTCACCCCAATTGTTGCTAGAAGCAATAATCGTGCAAAAAGGGGGGTTTGGACACCCTTGGGAAGGAGGGGGGATTTCTCTTGCTTATTGGAGCCTCAAGGGAAGCCATAGGGAAGATAGAGTGGTTTCTGTTCTCTCTGACTCTCTTTCCGAAAAGGAAGAAGCCTATATTTCAGGTTTTTATGAAGAGCTATGTGGTTTGATCGAACGTTTTAACAATCCTCTTCAGCCCTATCTTGTAAAGCCGAGAGCGCTAAAAGGAAAAGAGGAAACGCGCTGGGAAGCGGCCTATGATCAGCTGGCGCGTGTTAAGGAATGGCGGGAAGAAGACAATACCGATGAAAGTTAACCCTCCTCAGAGAAAAGAGAAAAAGGCGCAAAATCCCCAGATAGGCTCTGGTTATGCCTCTGGCCAGGCGGTTCATCCCACCTATACTCCTCCTCTTTCAGTCCACCAGGTTTCTGCTTTCTCTTCTATGGGTTCCTCCATTTCAGAGGCAAAGGCTGAAGGAACCGTTCAGGCAGCTACTGTTCAGCAGCGGGAAGCTTCAGATCCCTTCTCTTCAGTGTTTGTTTCGGCATCTGCGGGGAGTGGTAAGACGAAAGTGCTGGTCGAACGGCTTTTACGGCTTATGCTGCCCCATTTTGATGGACAAGTCTGGCAGGATGGTAGCCCTCCCCAGCGTGTTTTATGTTTAACTTATACCCGGGCAGCAGCCACTGAAATGGCGGTGCGGTTACAAGAAACGCTCGGGGAATGGGTAAGTCTGGATCGGGACTCTCTTTCGGGAAAGCTAGAGAAGTTGGGGATCTATCCTGCTTCTGGCATAACGGAGCCTGAAAAAACCCAGTTATTGATTAAGGCGCGAGCTTTATTCCTTCAGGTTCTGGATATGCCGGGTGGCATGCGCATTAGCACCATTCACGCTTTTTGCCAGTCTCTTTTACGGCTGTTTCCTCTTGAGGCTGAAATATCTCCTTATTTTACCTTAATAGAAGAGGAAGAAGGAAAGCAGCTCCAGGGGATTATCACCGAGCAAAATATTGTGAGCCAACCGCAGGCTGTTGCTGTGCTGTCAGAGCAAATGGCGTTTGCTGACATTCAGGATGTTATGCAGAAAATCTATGAAGGGCAGCATCATTTCTCCTCATTACAAGGGGGATTTTCAGCTCTTTCAGTTGAAGAACAAGTCGCCTTTTTTGCTCGGGAGGCCCGTAAGGTTCTTAAAATAAAACATGATACAGAAGAAGAGGTTGTGAAAGAAGCTTTTGCGCTCTTATGTTCTGATTCTCAGCTTCTGGCCACCTTGCAAACTCTTCAGGCCAGCTCTGAAAGTGGTAAAACAATTAAAGAGAGAACAAGTGCTATGTTAGGGGCTCTGCAGGAGGCCACCCAAATGGCAGACCAGGCAACAGAACCGCCTTTTCTTGAACTATGGGAGAAGATCAAGGGCTGTTTTTTGAAAAAAAACAAAAACGAAGTCCTCGATATTTTTTTACCGGGTAAGCTGCTAGAAACAAAGCATCCTGAGCATTTTCAGGACATTTCCCGTTTGATAGGCTTTCTTGTTGAACGAGAAGAGGCAAGAACGGCGATAAGGCTTTTTAAAATTAATAATGCCCTTTATCAACTGGTTGTCCCCATTATTGCGGCTTATGGTCAACTTAAGCGCAAAACAGGCCGGCTTGATTATAACGACCTCATCAGCACAACTATAGCTCTTTTAAAAGATCCCGGATCAGCATGGGTATTATATCGTATGGATGGCGGGATAGACCATGTTCTGCTTGATGAGGTGCAAGATACCTCCTATCGTCAGTGGGACATTGCAGCCTCTCTCACCGAGGAATTTTTTGCCGGGGAAGGTCAAAGGGCAGAAGGGACAACCCGTACCATTTTTGCGGTAGGGGACATCAAACAGTCGATTTTTTCTTTTCAGGAGGCAGAACCTCAAGCCTTCCTCTTTTGGCGTAAACAGTTTCAAAAACGGGTGGAAGAAGCGGGACAGAAGTGGAAAACGCCAGAGCTTACGGTATCCTTTCGTTCCAGTTCCCCCATTTTGAAAATGGTTGACGCTGTTATCGAACAGACCGGCATGCCTTTTGAGGAAAAAAGGCATGTTTCGGCCCGCGGGGGTTATGGCCGGGTTGAGTTGTGGCCTCTTTTAGAGGAGGATCGCCAAACGGAGAAAAGCCTGGATTGGTGGGATATTCCTCAAGAATACCAAAAACCTCAAGAAAACTCTGTCCGGCTGGCAGAAACGCTGGCCAGCTGGATTAAACAGGAAATATCGAAGCCGGCACAGGGCGGGCACACCCCCCTTGCTGCAGGCGATATTCTTATTCTTCTGCGCAAGCGCTCGGCTTTTTCCCATAATCTTATAAGGGCTCTTAAAGCCCAGAATATTCCTGTTATTTCCTCTCTTGCCACTTCTTTAAAACATCAGGTTGTTGTGCAGGATCTTTTAACCTTGTGCGATGTACTTCTCCTTCCGGAAGATGATCTTTCGCTGGCTTGTGTTCTGACATCGCCGATTGGAAATATTTCTGATTCAGACCTTCTGAAACTCACCCGAGCAGGACAGGAGCCTACCTTATGGAAAACGTTGCAAAAGCATCATAACGTTCTTCCCAATGGGGCAAAAATTTGGGATATGCTTTCTACTTTGTTTGGAATGGTGGATTTTGCAAGCCCTTATGTTCTGCTGTCCGAGGTTTTGGGGAAATGGAATGCCAGAACGCGTTTTTTGGCCCGTTTAGGGACAGAAGCCGCGGAATCGATAGACGATATCCTTGATGCAGCTTTGGCGTATGAAACGGAAGAAGCTCCTTCTGTTCAAGGTTTTGTCCATTCCGTACGCAATTCAGAGAAAAAGACCTCGCAGGTTGTTGATGCCAAGGGAGGTCAAGTACGGATGATGACGGTGCATGGCGCAAAAGGGTTGCAAGCCCGGCTGGTTATACTCCCGCAGACCCATTTTTCAGAAAATACCCATCATCGTGATCCTAAAATTTTCTGGCTGGAAACAAAAATGGGTGTGAAAATCCCTTTATGGGTTCCCCGTAAGGATCTGCATGTTTCAGCGATAAGTCATATGGTGGAACAAAAGAGAAGACAGGATCGAGAAGAATCCTATCGCTTATTATATGTTGCATTGACCCGTGCGGAGGAACGGTTGATTATTTGTGATTCGCAAAGCCAGGCGAAAGCTGCAAAAACCGGAGACAGTTGGTATACAATCTGCCAGGCAGCCTTGCAAAATTGTGATGCTCGCCAAGAACCCTTCAGCCTAGGGTGGGGAGAGAGTCTATCTGTGCTGGAGGGCGGCATTGCTTCCGGGAGCATTCCTGGAGTACAGCCTTATTCTTCAGCATCTTTTCAAGAGATCACTCAGAGTGAAGAGATCGTTCAGAGTCAAGAGATTACCCATACCCAGAGCGAAGATCTCCTCGAAACACCTGCTGGCATGGCCACGCGGGAAGAGGCCTTACCATCAGGGCCACATTCTGCCCTTCCCGAATGGATAGGCACCCCCCCTTCTTGGCAGGGAACGCCTGTGAGAGAACAGGAGAGCCCCGCGGCCTTGCTTGTTCCTAGCCGTCCGGAAGGGGTAGAGTTTGGCCACCAGCCTGCTGTTTATTCTCCTTTGCAGGAAAGGGGAAATATCTATGCCCATAAAGCCCGCGAGAAAGGAAAGCTCATTCACGGGTTTTTACGTTTTCTTCCTTCTATTTCTTCTCAAGAGAGGGCTTTCTCTTTGCAGCAGTGGCTTAAACGGCCGGCATATGGGTTTACAGAACAAGAAAGGCAAGCCATAGAACGGCAGGTATTAGAGCTGTTGCACAACCCCGTGTTACAACCGCTTTTTTCTGATGATGCCCGAGCAGAGCAGCCGTTGGCAGCTACAATTGGTCATACAGTCATTGTAGGGCAGGTCGATAGGATGTGCGTGCTCAAAGACCGGGTTATGGTGTGTGATTTTAAAACCGGGCGCCAGCCACCAGCTACGGTTGAGGAAACCCCGACTTATTATTTAACCCAGATGGCATCTTATCGGGCTATTTTACAAAAGCTCTATCCACAGATGCCTGTAGAGTGCTATTTAATATGGACAGAATATGGAAGAGCCGATCTTCTTCCTTCTTATCTCCTTGATAAAAGGATAGATGCAGTATTATGACCTTGATTTGATCAAAAGATAAGACCATTTATAGAAAAAGCGTTTAATGCTAAGGATAAAAATTATGAGTGAAAATACAGTTGCAACCACAGATGGTAATTTTGAAACAGAAGTGTTGAAATCAGAAGACCCGGTTCTGGTGGATTTCTGGGCAGAATGGTGTGGTCCTTGCAAAATGATTACACCCGCTATTGAAGAGATAGCTGCTGAATACAAGGGAAAGATGAAGGTTGTTAAGGTTAATATAGATGAAAATCCTCAAACCCCAGCCAATTATTCTGTAAGAGGCATTCCCACGCTTATTCTTTTTAAAGATGGCAAGCCAGCTGCAACAAAGGTAGGAGCTGCTCCCAAAAGCCAATTAAAGGATTGGGTGAAAGAAAGCCTCTCCTAAAGATTTTTCATCCGGCAGCAAATTTCTAGCTTTTTGGTGCGATGTCAAGAGTATTTGCCTGAGTCATTCAGCTTAATGAGCAACCTTTTCAGAAAGATTACTCCACGTGGTTGGGGTAATCTTTTTTCGAATGAGGAGCTCTTTTATTTCTTTGCTGCACAGGGCCTCTAACTCTTCGTGGTGTCTATAATCTGGCATTACGGCTGTAAGATAGGCGTTTTTAGCTGTTGCAGGATGAAAATAAATTTCAGAAAGCCCTTCTGGTAGGTTATCAAGAAGGGTGGTAATGGTTGCTGTCGTCATCTGCCCTGTAGCTGCCAGTCCGAAGCACCAGTCAGAAGTATGCATTCCAGCTTTTTTAATTTGAAAACGTAAAATTTTTGTCCAATATTGCAAGCAGTTATCGGCAAGGGAAGGCTTTTTGCAGCTATAATTGGGTCGGCTTGGCTCGTAAGGCACTCGTACAGCTTTTAAACCGTAACTTTTCCCAGTTTCAATCAGGATCTGCCCAACCGTAGGGTGAAGGTGCATATGTTTATGGGCGTTGGCATGGTCAAGTGGTAAGCCCGTTGCTGCATAGGCCTTAAACTGGGCTATAATTTCTGCCTGTAAGGCAGAGCGTATGGCGGGTTTAAAGAAATAATTTATGCCCAGCTTGAATTGCTCGGAAGAAAAAACCCCATCGCTATTGACTAGATGAGGAATTTCCTCAGGCGGCAGGGTTGCTGGGCCTTCTATGGTCACTAAATGGAGGCCCACTTTAAGAGAGGGCATTTTTTTTGCCCGCTTTATGGCATCTTCTACAGCAGACCCAGCGACCATTAAGCTTGCAGTACTGAGTATGCCCTCTCTATGGGCTTGCTCAACAGCTTCATTGATTTCAACAGACATACCAAAGTCGTCTGCAGTAAATATCGCTTGTTTCATGAAAAATAGAACCCTCTACCAGGAGAGCCCTGGCAGAGGAAAGAAAAAAAAAGATTAAGCCGCATGTCTGTTGCGCAGGAATTGGAAGAACTCTATTCCTTCACGCAAACGGCGTTTCATCATCTGTGGACTGCGCACCATTTCACCGACGATGGAAGCAATTTTAGGAGCCCGGAAGTAGAATTCCTTATAGAAGGTTTCAACATTTTCGAAGATTTCTGTATGCGAAAGGTGGGGATAATGCAGAGGGGCAATCTGTATACCGCTATCATCAATCAGCTCGGCATTTTTTTCATCCAACCAGCCATTTTCCATAGCTTGCTTGTGTAGGAAAGTACCAGGGTAGGGGGCAGCAAGAGAAACTTGCAGGGTATGAGGGTTGATTTCTTTGGCAAAATCTATGGTTTCCCGAATGGTTTCCTGTGTTTCGCCAGGAAGGCCGAGGATAAAGGTTCCATGAATTTTAATACCAAGCTCATGACAGTTTTTGGTAAATTCCTTGGCCACTTCAATCCGCATCCCTTTTTTGATATTATGCAGGATTTGTTGATTTCCGCTTTCATACCCAACAAGTAACAGGCGTAGTCCGTTATCCTTTAAAATCTGAAGGGTTTTACGGGGTACATTGGCTTTGGCATTGCAAGACCAAGTAATGCCCATTTTCCCTAGCTCACGGGCAATGGCTTCTGCTCTTGGCAGGTCATCAGTAAAGGTGTCATCATCAAAGAAGAACTCTTTAACCTGTGGGAAATATTCCCGTGCGAGACGAATCTCTTCAGCAACGTGCTGTGGGCTACGGGTTCTATAACGATGTCCCCCTACAGTTTGGGGCCACAAGCAGAACGTGCAGTGAGATTTGCACCCACGGCCAGTATAAATAGAGATATAGGGGTGCATAAGGTAGCCAATGAAATAGTCTTCAATTTTCAGATCGCGCTTATACACTTCTGTTACGAAGGGAAGATCGTCCATATTTTCAATCATGGCACGATCTTTATTGTGGACGATTAGTCCTTCTTCATTCCGCCAGGAAATGCCATCTACATCCTTTAGGTTACGGCCTTCAGCAATTTCTTTAATGGTATAGTCAAATTCATTGCGGGCAACAAAATCAATGACAGGGGCTGCTGCAAGGCTTTCCTGAGGTTGAACGGCTACCTTTGCCCCGACCATGCCAATTTTAAGGGAGGGGTTAACATCCTTTAACCTTTGGGCCACCTTAACATCGGAAGCAAAGGAGGGAGTGGAGGTGTGCATAATAACCAGATCGCGGTTTTTGACATCTTCCAAGATGGGTTCCAGCCCCATACGGGCGGGTGGCGCATCGATTAAACGGCTATTGGGCACCATAGCGGCGGGTTGGGCTAGCCAGGTTGGATACCAAAAAGAGCGAATTTCGCGTTTGGCTTGGTATCGGGAACCTGCTCCACCATCAAAACCATCAAAGGACGGGGGTTGAAGAAATAGGGTTTTCATCATTTTGGAGCATTCCTTGTTGATAAAATTCTCTGGAACAGGTTCTTAAAAAATGGGGTCAGGAGAACGAATATTGAGATGTATATAACAAGAGACGTTTCTAATTACCACTTTTTCTATGCTTTAAATCACGAAAAACTCTTTTATCGTTATTGATTGTGACGGTTTGACCGCGCCACGAAACTTTTGTACCACAAAAACTGATGATAACATTTCCTACCGAAAAAACATCTCTTAATAAGGTATGAACAACAGCGTGGCGCTCAGGAATTGCAAAAAGAGAGTTGATTTTTTGGTTGACCTTATACCGCAAACCATAGGCAGCCAGAAAAAATAACCAGCTTTTGGCCTTTTTAGGTTGCAGTAGGACTGCCAAGCTGGCCCAAAATAGAGGCATTTGTAAAACAGAAGCTGCAAAGCCAGCGGGGAAAATAGAGCGGATTGTTCGCCCCCAGCGAAGCTCATGAGAAAACAGATCTCTCCATTTTTTTTCTCCAACTGTTGTCCAGGTGGGGGTAGGGGCAACAGCAATATGCAACCCTAAGGCCAGTATTTTTTTGCCAATCAGGGCGTCATCGGCAACATGCTGGCGGAGGCTTTCTATTCCTCCAATTTGGTGAAGGGTCTGCTTGTGAAGGGCTATGGTCGCTCCCAGGCAATCCTCCCTTCCCAACGCACGGGAAAGGGCTACGCCAGGAAGGAAGATATGGTTAATCGCTGCAGCTCCAAACTCCCTTACGCGGGTGGAAGAGGCAGGATAGCCTCCATAAAGGGTTGTTACAACTCCCACTTGTGGGCGCTGAAGGGTTTGGGCGATGTGGTTGAGGTAGTCTGGGCGGACATGAATATCCGAATCAGAAAACACATAATAATTATGCTGTGCGGCGGGGAGCATGTTGGCCAGGTTGGCAATTTTGCGGTTTACGCTGTTATCATACTGCCCGATAATAATGCGGGAGGAAACATGGGGATATTCTTTTTGTAAAGCTTCCACCAATGCTATGGCGGGGTCCTTTGGATTTTGGAACCCAAAAATGAGCTCAAATTTGGGATAGTTTAAACGAAAAAAACAGGTGAGGGCCTCTTTAAGCATCGGCTCAAGGCCATGCATGGGCTTAAGAATGCTTATGCCAGACCAAAGAGTAGGGGCAAAAGAATGGGAAGACGAAGGGGATGTTTTGCTTTTAAAGGTTTTCTTTAAAAAATGGTAACCAGCAGCCCCTTGGGCCAAGCCTATAAGGGTTGCCATTTGGCACAATAAAGCGATTTTTGAAGTGAGCTGCCGGTCGATAGACATAAAATTCCAGCCGTTTATGAATTTTTGGACTTAAGAAATTTTGGATTTAAAGAGGGTTAATTGCTTGAAAATTGTTGGATCTTTTTATTCAGGCTGGCAATAAGGTTGTCCACATTCCCATCATTATTTCCCAGGGCAGAACGAAAATCACCATGCTGTATGGCGACTTGGCTGATGTGGCCATCGACCAGCACATCAGAGATCTTCCAGCCTTGGGGGGTCTGCTGCATGAGGTAGTTAATCTGCGTATCGGAAATCATGGTAGAAACCATTTGTCCCTTATTGCTGGCTGCACTTGTCTTAGGAGAGATCTTGAATGTAGCAGGAGAATTATCTGCAGGGAAGCTGGAGATATACCGAGCTACGGTAAATCTTCTAAAGGTTTCTAAAAGCCTTTCCTTATCTGCAGCAGAGAAGCTTTCAAATTTATAACCAACAGAGGTTCGCAAAATCCCAGGCAGGTCAAAGGCTTGGGAAATGACAGGTGCTAATATTGCCTCTTTTTGTGTAAACGAAGCCCCTTGGGCTGCTTGTATTTTTTTTAGGGCAGCATAGAGATTGGCTACAGGGGCTGTTATTTCAGAGGATGCAACAACAACCTGCTGTTGGCTCGCCGCAGGGGTGCTGAAGGACAAAGGAAGAACAAGGGCCGGAACACCAACAGCGAGTACGCCAAAAGCAAGGTATTTTATATTCACAGTAAAAATCCCCAGAAGATTAAAGAAGATTAAAGATGGTTAAAATAGACTGATCGAGAAAAGAAAAATTTTTCCCTAAGGTATTTAAGGTTAAAAAAATATGCCAGAGGAAAAAATGCATATCTCTTCTTTGCACTTAATACACGCATTTCACTCATACACCCATTTAACTCATACACACAGGGCCGGTTTATTATTTCCTGATAGGAAAATGAGGGGCTATTTCTCCTTTTCACAAATGTGGAGGGGCTGATGTGGGGAGAATCGCTCAGAATTTCCAGTTTCTAGCACGATCTTAACCGTGTTTCGTTGTCTGGTCTCTGTCTTGGTTTTATATTCTTGGTTCTATCTCTTGGGGTAATGGGTTTACCCTTCCTCTTGAAAAGGGAAGGAGCAGCAGGAAAATAAGCGGGGGTGTTTTCAAAAAGTTTCGAAAACTGTGTTGTTTTGGACACGTTAAGCAGGTGGAATAGAAAAAAGGTATTCTTTTGCATTTAAATATTATAAAAAGACCTACTTTGTATAAAAGCCTGCCTCATTACTTTAATAGGATATCTTCTGAGGGTGTTTTTAGTTGTTTATTCTATTGGCGTAGCATTCCCTGGTGAACAATACTGCTCCAACAAGGATACGGGCTACACCAAAGAGGTAGGTTTTGAGTAAGAGAGTAAAATTGCCATTAGCCACGATAAGGCAATATTTGTAATTTTTTTTGATTATGAAAACCGGTTTGGCAAACCGGACGCAGGAGCTAAAATTTATGGCTGTTCCATTGATGCAGGCTGTTAGGGTTGGGGCTTATGTTGTTAAACAGCACCTTTTAGGGCGCAAGCGTTATCCCCTTGTATTAATGCTCGAACCATTATTCCGGTGTAATCTTGCCTGTTCTGGTTGTGGTAAGATCGATTACCCCTCTGAAATTCTTAACCAGCGGATGAGCGTTCAGGAATGCCTGGATGCCGATGCCGAATGCGGTGCTCCCGTTATTGCCGTCGCTGGGGGTGAACCCTTGCTGCATAAGGATATGCCAGAAATTATCCGTGGCCTTCTAGCGCGTAAAAAATACGTCTATCTTTGCACCAATGCCCTTCTTCTTGAAAAGAAGATTGATGATTACGAGCCTTCCCCATTTTTCTCTTGGGATATCCATCTCGATGGAGACCAGCAGATGCACGATGTTTCCGTCTCTCAGGAAGGGGTTTATACGCGTGCTATAGCTGCTATTAAACTCGCTAAGGAGCGCGGGTTTAGGGTTTCTATCAATTGCACCTTGTTTGATGGGGCCGATCCCAAGCGGGTGGCAGCTTTTTACGATGAGGTGATGGCTTTGGGGGTCGATGGGATTATGACAGCCCCAGGCTATGCTTACGAAAGAGCCCCTGACCAGGAGCATTTTTTAAGCCGACAGAAAACAAAACAGCTGTTTCGCGATATTTTCCGCTTAGGTAAAGGGAAAAAATGGCGTTTTACGCAATCTCCCCTATTTTTAAACTTTTTGGCGGGGAATGAACAATATCATTGTACCCCATGGGGTAAGCCCTTAAGAACCGTATTTGGCTGGCAGCGCCCTTGTTACCTTTTGGGGGAAGGGTATGCCCGTACATTTAAAGAGCTGTTAAACGATACGCACTGGGACGATTACGGAACGGGGAATTATGAAAAATGCGCTAACTGCATGGTGCATTCCGGCTACGAATCTACAGCTGTAAAAGACGCCATTGCCCGGCCCTTACATTTGTTAAAGGTTGCTCTCATGGGGCCAGAAACCGAAGGCCCCATGGCTCCGGAAATTTCTTTAGCTCACCAGCGCCCTGCTGAATATACCTATACAAAGCAGGTTGAGGAACGCCTACAGGAGATTAAAGATAGGAAAAAACCGGTTACCCCTCCTAAAGTACGGATCCTTTCTTCTAATGATTCCAAACTGCCGCAGGATTCTGTCACCGCTGCAGACTAGGGGGGAGACTAGGGAGTCGAAATTTCTTAAAGATTAAGCATTCAAACAGGGCGCAGGTTTTTCTGCTGCCCTGTTTTTTATAGTCTATACGTTTATATTGGGATAAGGAGTTACGGAGGATGTAAACTTAAAAAAGCTTTGTTTGCCACGGTTGGCAAATATATGTTGGCAGACAGGGTAAGGCCGCAAAAATTGAGGGTCAGAAGAGGCCACGATTGATAAAATGAGAACGTTTTATATAGGCGGTTTTGCTAGGGAATAAAAATTGTAGCGGAAAAGTTTAGGTCGTTTTTAGAAAAAGTCAGATTTTATGCTGTGGTCTATCATTGTTATTTTTTTTCTTATTTTTTTTAATGGCCTTTTTGCCATGGGGGAGCTTGCCCTTATCTCGGCCCGAAGGGCGCGGTTGGCTGTTCTTGTCAAGAAGAAAACACCAGGGGCAGAGCGCGCCATGAAGTTGGCAGATGACCCCCAAAGCTTTTTACCCACTGTGCAGGTTGGGATTACGCTGGTTTCCATTCTTGAAGGAACATTCGGGGGAGCTAAAATAGAGCGTGAACTTACCCCATGGATTGAGCAATTCCCTGTATTCCGCCCCTTTTCTGCGGAATTATCCATTGCTATCGTGGTGGTGACCATTACATCCCTTATGCTGGTATTTGGTGAGCTGGTTCCTAAACAGCTGGCCTTACGCAAGCCAGAGATTATAGCGGCTCGTCTGTCCTGGATGTTGCAAGCTATTGCTGTGGTGGTGCGTCCAGTTGTTTGGCTATTGGGGTATGTTTCTACCTTGGTGTTAAGCTTGATGGGGGTTGGCAAAGCGTCTCGTGAGACCGTAACAGAAGAAGAGCTCAGGGCGTTTATTGCGGAAGGCGCCCAGGCAGGCGTTTTGGAAATTGAAGAACATAATATGATTGAACGCCTGCTGCGTCTTGCTGATCGTTCCGCCCGTGCTGTTATGAGTCCCCGTAACGAGTTGGTATGGCTTGAGCGCCAGGCCTCTCGCCAGGATCTGATTAAAGCCGTAAAGGAGTCTTCTCATACGCGCTTGGTTGTGTGTGAAGGGGGAATTGATAACCCGGTGGGGGTTATTTTTATTAACGACCTTCTTGGGATATTGTTGGAAGGCAAAGCCTTTTCTATAGAAAAAATATTATATCCCCCCGTTGCAGTTCCTGATTCTATGTCCGCTCTGAATGTATTGGAGCGTTTACGCTCGAGCGATATCGGGCTTGTTTTGGTGCTGGATGAATATGGCTCATTTGAGGGGATTGTGACCGCGGGAGATGTGTTTGAGGCTATTGTAGGAGGGGAGAAAGCCCAGAAAGATAAAAAAGATCAAATCCAAGCCCACCCTATTGTAGCAGATACCTTGGAACTAGAGGGGTTTTTACCGGTTGATGAAATTAGAGCCAACCTGGACCTTGCAGAAGAGCCCCCTGCTTATGGCAGTTACCATACATTAGCTGGGATGATCCTGGCCCTCTTGCGGCGTATTCCCGCCGTAGGTGATAAGGTGGTTTTTTCCGGCTGGTTGTTTGAGGTGACAGAGATGGAGGGCCGTAAAATCACAAAGATAAAAGCCAGTCGCCAGATTTTGGCAGAAAATTAAAGGTTTATTCCCTCCATTTTCTAGGCGGGGTTGGTGTCTTCGTTAGTGAAGGGTAATTTTGGAGGTTTTGTCAGCAATATGCTGAACAGAAGGGTGGAATGCAAGATCATGTTCCAGTTTAAAGCTGGGCCATTTTTCTTTGGAAAGGGCCTTTAAAGACGGAGAAGGCAAAGCCAGAATGTAGGAATACTGCCATAAATAAGCCAAGGATTTTTGAACATATTCCCGTGTTTCGGTCGCGGGGATGCTTTCAATAAACAGGAAAGGGTCTTCTGGCTCATGAATTTGTTTATCCCAGTGTGCAAGGGCCGTAGGACCGGCATTGTAGCTTGCCAAGGTATGGATGAGCTCCCCCCCTCCAGCAGGGTGAGAGGAAGCCTGATTTTGTAAGGCGGCAAGGCTTGGGGGTTGGTTTGTGACCAGATGAGAAAGGTAGATAAGGTAAAGTTGGCCAAATTCAAGATTAATTTCTGGGTTAAACATCTCTCTAGAGGTTGGAGAGGCAACGCTCTTTCCGGAATTGTGGGCAACGGTTTGGAAGGAAATTGTGGTAAGCTGCATTAACCCATGGGCACCAGCATTGGAAAAGGCGGAAGGGTTAAAGTTGGATTCAACCCGGGTTAAGGCATACACGAGAGCAGGGTTTACCCTATAGCCATGTTTAGGTTTTAATGGTGGCAGAGGTAAGTGATGAAGGGCGGCAGAAGCAGAGTTCTGCCCAGAAAGAATAGCCTTAAGCTGGGTTGCTAGGTCCGTCAGGCCGGCTGTGTGGGCAATCAGCTGGAGGGAGTGACAAAGAGGAATATTGGTAGAAATTTGTGGCCATAGGCGCCTAAGGGTTGCCTCTGCTTTTTCTTTTTCACCAACCTGCATGAGTGCAAAAAAACGCATGCCAGCCGATAGGCTTTTTAAGGCTTCTATATCAATTTCCCCCAGCACAAGCTCCACTGGTTTGCTTTTGGCGGTAAGGTTAGAGCTCCCTTCTGTCAGGATATGTTTGGCAAGAAGGCCATAAAAACTATCGGAGTTTGTTGCTGCTCGTTTCAGCCATAAGAGGTAATCTTCCTTATTGCCAAGATGTTGGAAGGTTCTGGCAACCCAGAAGGCACTTCCTGTTCGAATGGCTGCGCTAGTAGTCTCGGCATAAAAAGCGTTTTCAAAATGTTTTTTGGCTTGGGAAAGGTTCTTTTGTTTCCATTCGGCAAGCCCTGCCACATAGGCTGCTAGGCCAATTTTTTGTCGGGATTTAAGAAAGGTGTTTTGGGCCAGCTCAAGAGCAGCCTTGGTTTCCCCTTCAGTAAAAAGGGATTGGGCCAGCTCTGCATGGAGCTGTAAAGCATAGAGCGGGGAGAGATTCGGGGTTGTCTCAACTAGGTGTACAGCACTTTGAATCCCTTTAGGGCCTGTGGCTGTGCGTTCTTTTATGGTTTTATCCAGTTGTGGGCTGCGTTTGAAAGCCTTGAGAAGGGTAGTGTCTTCATCCGGTGTGGGTGTGCTATCTGTATTATGCAGAAAGGCCTGGGGAGGGGAGAGCTTGGCGCTGTCTTTTGGATTGGTTTTCAGATAGGTAGAAAAAATATCAGGGGCATCAGGCAGTTCACCATAAAGCTTAAGCCAGGCTTGCAATTGGGCACTTGAACTATGGTAGTCCTTGTTCAGATAGCGGTCTGCCAGGATATCCCCAATCAGCAGGTTGGAATGCAAGGATTTTGTTTCCTGCTCTGCCTGGCTAAATTTGCCGCTGCGGTGAAGCGTAAAGATAAGTTTGATACGGTTGGAATCTTCTACCGAGAGGGGTCGTGGGAAGATTCCTGTTCCTCCCCCATCCGGAGAGGCCGGGGCAAAGGCAAATGCTGTTTCTTCATGGGGCGAATCCAGTGGAGTTGCCGCGGCAGCACGTAAAGGCGTTAAGGCTGCACCCGCCAGAAAGGCGGCACCAATCAAAAAGGCACGGGCCGTTTGAGAAGGCGAATTTTGATGTATCCTTTTCATAAAGAATAGGGAAATACAGTAAACAAAAAATAAAAGCAACCATTATGTTGTAAAAAAACAACACATATTTGATAGAAAGTGAAAATGGAAGGATGAGAGCATTATTGTTTTTTATTATATTTCTTATACAAAGCGGTTTTGTTTTGAATTAACTCAATATCAATAAATAATACTACGAATAATACTATGAATTTAAGGAAAAATTAGTAAAAAATATTTTCAGATCCTCCCACAATTCTTTCTTGAATTTTGGGCTTCGCGCCACCTGTAGGGGATGGCGAAAGGAAAAAAGTGGAAAAGAATACTCCATAGGTGAAAGAGTTGCAGTATGCCATTGTCCCCGTAATTGGGAAAAGGGCTGGGAGGAGTTAAGGAGTATTTGCGCAGGTAAATGCCCTAAAGTTACAATAAAATCTGGCTTTAATAAGGTAATAAAACGGTAAAGAAAAGGCTTATAAAGGGTCAATTCGTAAGGAGTTGGCTTTCTTCCACCCGGGGGCCTCCAGGGGATGAGGGGCATACGGGTTGTCTGGTCCAATTCGATTCCGATTGAGGAAAAAACATGCGCTAAGCTGCTTCCCGTTTTCCCCGCAAAGGCTCTGCCGGTTAAATCTTCCTCATCACTTGGAGCATCCCCAATAATCAGAAGTTTTGGATGGGTGGGGGTGGCAGGCAGAATGGCGACAACAGTATGGGTTGCCGTTTCTGAGAGTGGGCAGAACGATGAGGTAGGAAGAAAGGCTAGGAGGGCCTCTGGTGTTTCAAAATTTTGGGCCAGGGTTATGGCTTGTTGGATAGGCAGTGTTGAAGGTGAAGAGGAGAGGGGCGAAAGGGGTTGGGCAGGGCTGGTTGAGGAAAGGGGCGGTGTATGCTTTTGTTTCAAAGCGTTTTCTGAATTTAAACTTTTCTGTGTTATGGTTCGATCAGCAGTGTTTGGGAAGAGTTGTGGGCGGTTTGGGGGAGGGAAACGGGGTCCCTCAAGCCGATTGAGAGGTTTTTCACTCAGTGTACAGTCAACCCCCCATTCCAAATACAGATCAAGGAGTGTAAAAGAGAAATTCATCAAAGGGTTACGGCCTGGTGGTTTTTTGATAGAAGTTCAGTGTTGTGACGATTCACTTGGAATATTATATATTACGGGTGCGTATGTCGATTATAGACTAGGTTAAAATTACAATGCAAATTGGCAGAATTGTGTGTGCGTTTGTCATCGCTGGTTTTTTGTGTGATCAGCCAGCCTGGGCAGATGGAAACGTGACCCCCGTTCCTCCTCGGGAAACAACCGTAGCCCTACAGGATATAAAAAAATTAGGGAATGAAAACTATACAGAATTCTTGGTGGGTATTGTTGCTGCTGGCTTAAAGGATAGCCAGGTTGCCGGCGATGCGTTTCGGGCAGCTTTAAAGGCCGACCCCACCAATAAAAATATTCTCCAGCAGGCTTTTTTTTATAGTGTTGTCACAGGTAATCCTATGGCGGTGGATTTGGCAAAGCTTTTGCCTTCTGGCATGTTGCCCAATATGGTTTTGGGGAACGATGCGGCACGGAAGAAAAACTGGGGCAAGGCGCGGGACTATTATAATGCCATTCCTACCAATGCGTTAACACGGCTATTAAAACCATTACTGGTTGGGTGGACTTATCAAGGGCAGGGAAACTACAAAACGGCACTTGCCACATTAATGCCTGCTATTGAAAGCAACATGTTACCAGTGGTCTATACCCTTCATGCAGCCTTGATTGCTGATACAGCGGGCTATGATGAGCAGGCTGCACGTTATTACTACCATGCCATTGGGGAATCGACACAGCCTACTTTGCAGTTGGTTGTTTTTTATGGAAACTGGTTGGTCAGGAATAAACGCAAGGCAGAAGCCCAACGCCTTGTAGAAGATTTAATGGTCGCCATGCCAGGCCTGGCAGTTTCAAGAGAGGCCCTAGAAGAGAGCATAAACCGCAAAATGGAGTTTACGGCAACCGATGGAATTGCCCAGAGCTATCTTGTTCTCGCCTCTCTTGTTCAGGAACAGATTACCCTGGAGAAAATGAAAAGCAAGGACAAGCAAAAGCGAGACCGTTCTTCGTTAGAAGTAGATGCTGAACAAACAGAAGAATTTATGCTTCGTTTTGCTCTGGATATGGACCCCACATTAGGCTCGGCTCGTTTGATGATGTCGAGCCTGTTCTATGATAGGGACTTGCCCGCCTCTGCTTTGGGCATTCTGGAGAAAACCAGTAAAAAAGATGTCCTAGATCCTGTTATTGAATTGCGCCGGGGACGACTTTATATGGTCTTGGGGGAATTTGGAAAGGCGCAGGCTCTTTTAGAAGGGTTACATAAGGCTCATCCTTTTTATCCAGAAATTTGGCGTAGTCTGGGGGATATTTATCTCGAAGAAAAAAAATATCCCCTCGCTCTGCATGCTTATGATAGGGCTTTGGAATATTCTCCCAAAATGCAGAAAAACAATTGGTCCTTGCTTTTGGCACGGGCTGTGGCCTATGACCGCTCAGGCAATTGGCCCAAGGCAGAGCAAGATTTGAAACAAGCTTTATTGCTTATGCCCGATGAGCCCATTTTGCTGAATTATTTAGGCTACTCCTGGGTGGAGAAGGATAAAAACCTGGAACAGGCCGAATCCATGTTGTTAAGGGCTGTAGAGAATGATCCAGATAATGGGGCAATTCTTGATAGTCTCGGTTGGGCCATGTTAAAGCGTAACAAGTTATACCAAGCGGTGCAGCAATTGGAAAAGGCCGCTGAGAAAACCCCCCAAGATCCAGCAATAAATTATCATTTGGGGGTGGCTTATTGGTTATTGGGGCGCAAGCAAGAGGCCATTAACCAATGGAATGTTGCGCTTGTTTTTCATCCCGATCCGTCAGACGAAAAGAAAATTCGTAAAGCATTGAAAGATGGGTATGTCCAATCACCGATTCCCGCCCACTAGTTCTTCTGGCTCTATTTCAGAATTTGCACGGGCAAAAATTAATCTTTATTTGCATATTACAGGGAAAAGACCCAACGGCTATCATGAGTTAGATAGTCTGGCCGTTTTTGCTCAGGTCGGTGATAGGCTTGCTATTAGCTTGAATGAAAAAATGGCCTCTGGAGTGGTTTCTTCCTCAGAAGCCGTTCTCGACTCGGGCCCCATTTTAAGGTTAACAGGGCCTTTTGCGCAAAATTTAGCTCAGGTTTCAGGGGGCGATAAGAGGAGCAATCTGGTTTTTAAAGCCGCGAGGAGTCTCTCTCAGGCTGTAGAGGAAAAAACAGGTCAGGTTTTTCCTATCGAAAATCTCGATATTACGTTGGAAAAAAATCTGCCGATTGCGTCAGGAATTGGAGGGGGGTCTGCGGATGCTGCGGCGGTTATCCGCGCGCTCTTTATTTTATGGAAGATAGACAAGCTGTTTTCACCTCAGGAAATCCTTTCCTGCCTTAAGGCCATAGGGGCAGATGTGCCTGTCTGCTTTCAGCAAAAAGCAGTGCGAATGGAAGGGATCGGTGAAATTCTTTCAGAAGTGCCTATATTACCAGAATGTGGAATTGTTTTGGTTAATCCGGGGCGGGCTGTTTCAACCCCTTTGGTTTTTCAGGCGAGAAAGGGAGAATTCAGAAAAAAAGTGGAATATCCTCCGCAATGGAAAAATTGTGAAGAGCTGATAAGTTTTTTGAAAGGAACCTCGAACGATCTTCAGGAGGCTGCCCTGTTAGTGGAGCCTGTTATAAGAGATGTTCTGGAGTCTTTAGCAAAACTCCCCCAAGTAAGGCTGGTGAGGATGAGTGGTTCTGGAGCAACCTGTTTTGCTTTGTTTGAGGCAAAACAAGAAGCGCTAGAGGCAATAAAAAGGATTTCACACAAAGAATGGTGGAGTTGGGCAGGGAGCTTGTGTATATAAGATATAAATAATAAGGTAAAAAAAATAAATATTTGCTGAAAAACAGCAAAGGTTAAAGGGGTTAAAAAATGACAAACAAACAAACAGATAAGGTTAATGTTGTAATTTCAGAAGACAGAAAGAAAGTCAGCCTTGCCATGTTTTCTGAAAATGGTGTTGATACAATGGTTACCCTTTCAGAAGAAGAGCTCATAAACTTGATTACTCTTTTGGGAGAAGCAAGGTGGAGATTAAAAGAGGAGGAGCCAGTCTCTCCTATTGTAGGGGCGAGGTTTACACCTGTTCGTAAAACCCAATGGGCTGTTCAAGCAGACTTAATGACAGAAGGTTCAATGTTTATTTTTCAGCATCCCGCTTATGGGCCTGTTGGTGTAAGCCTCCTGCCAGCTGATGTGGATAAAATTATCGTTGCCCTTCAATCTCATAAAAATATTTTACACGATTTTTCCCGCAAGCAAAAACGGTTGGTCTAACGTTTCTCTTTTCCAACAAAGGTGAGGGATTTAATAACACGGCCCCAGGGTGTTATGCAGATAGACTGGATCACGCAGGTAAAAAGATCTGATCTATCAACAAGAACAGTTCCACGAAGGCTCGGCGTACCTGGTTTAAAATGTTTCAAAGCCATCAATCTTACCCCTTAGGAGAGTTTTGAGGTTAGATCGATAGATTGTGTGTGGATTATTGCTCTCTCTCGTACGCTCTAATTTTCTATACGTATTTAATAGCGAAAATTCCTATCACCATTAAGGCTGCAAAAATAGTTGCAACAAGGGTTAAACGTTTTTCTATAAAATTCTGGATCGATGCGCCGAAAAAATAAAGGAGAGCAGCGATAATAAAAAAACGTAACCCCCGTGTTGCAAGGCTTGCCAGAACAAAGGTCCCAATGGGGAATAGTGCTGCCCCGCTGGCAATAGAAACAAGCTTATAAGGGATAGGGGTAAGCCCTTTAATAAGAATAAACCATACACCATAAAGGCGAAATTTTTCTTGGAGAGCTAGAAGAGTGGCTTCTGCATGGTAGAAATGCACAATAGGTTGTGCGAGATAGTCCATCAAAAAAGCGCCGATATACCATCCAAAAATTCCTCCTGTTACACTTGCTAATGTGCAAATGGTAGCAAATTGCCACGCTTTTTTGGGTTGAGCCAAAATCATGGGAATCAGTAACAGATCAGGCGGAAGAGGGAAAAAACTCGCTTCTGAAAAGGCAATAAGGGCCAACCATAAAGGGGCATAATCGCTTTGGGCCTTATTGATCATATAAGTATAAACATGACTTAACATGTAGGAAATGCCTATTTGTTCCAAGACTAAAACTTATCTGGCATATTTTGGGACAATAGAAAAGAGCAAAATATCATTTTAGAAATAAATAATAGGGAATTGTTCGTAAAATTATTGGTGATGGAGAGCTCTTACTGTTACGAATAAGTAACATATAAGAATTCACGTTTTTGTTATTGGTCACGCTAAAGTTAATAAAGTCACGTTTCATTTATTAGAGAATAGAATAGCACTCTGTTATCTTTTGTTAGTCAAAATTTTAACCTTGAAGAAGATATGATCTTTTATTTCTATGAAACGATCAAAGATTTTTAGCCTTCAAGACAAGAGTTTTATTTCCTCTCCTCTGGTAAGTATTATTATGTATAAAAGCCATTCTCACTCTTCATCGACACGGTGGATTACGCTAGTTGCAACAATATTCATCCAGTTTTGCTTAGGGTCAGCTTATACTTGGAGTTTGTATAATCAGGCTTTTGCAACCCGGCTGAACCATCCGGTGAGCGAGGTGGCCTTTACTTTTGCCCTGTTATGTCTTTTTCTCTCACTCTCTTCGACCGTTTCTGGAAAATTACAAGACCGGATTGGTACTAAAAAGACGGCTGTTTTGGCAGGGGTGATGTTGGGCGGCAGTTATGTTCTTTCTGCTTTTGTCCCCAACCTTATCAGCCTTTATCTTATTGCAGGTGTATGTGTTGGGTGTGCTGAAGGGGTTGGGTATTTGCCCACGCTTTCCAATTGTGTCCGCTGGTTTCCTGAACGTAAGGGGATGATCTCTGCCGTGGTGGTTGGTTCTTATGGGCTCGGGAGTCTGGGGTTTAAATATATCAATTCTTATCTGCTTGAAAGGTTCGGTCTAAGTGGTACATTCGTTGTTTTGGGACTATTGACAGGCTCTGTCATTGCTCTTTGTGCTTTAACCTTAACCGATGCACCAGCCACCGATGCACTGGCGGTAGAAAATAGAGCGGCTACCTCTCGTACCCGTAGTCCGGCCAAACGGCAATATAATCTTACAGAGTGCCTTCATGTGCGGCAATATTGGATGCTGACTTTAATTTTTCTTAGCTCTTGCATTGGTGGGGTATTTGTACTGGGAACCGCCAAGGATTTAGGGCAAACCTTGGCTGGACTTTCTGCTTTGTCGGCTGCACAAGGGGTGGCTGTTATTGCCGCAACTAACTTGGCTGGGCGGTTATTGATGGGGTATTTTTCAGACAAGGTTAAAAGAATAAGGGTCATATCCTTTGGGCAGGGTCTGGCCTTGCTGGGCCTGACATTGCTGGTATTTTTCCCACTCAGTAAAGGAGTATTCTTCTTTGCCATTGCTTGTGTTGTTTTTAATTTTGGTGGCACTGTTTCTGTCTATCCTGCCTTGGTGGGGGATTATTTCGGTATGAATAATGTGAGTAAAAACTATGGGGGGATTTATCTCTGTTTTGGGTTTGGAGGAATTATCGGTCTAATCATTACCTCCCTTTTAAAAGACTTTACGCCCACTTTGCTGTTGGCTTTTGTTTTAACGGTTGTAGCATTTGTCACCAGCTTTTTAGTGAGCCCGCCTGATGAGGGAAAGAAAAAATGGGCCAGCTCTGGAAAGTTAAATTTTACAGGAAAAATGCAATCGTCCAAAATTTAGAATTCGGTAGGGGGACGTACAGAAAAGGGAGGTTCCCGCCGAATATATTATGGTGAGTGGTTTTGCATTTGGCCATCCTTAACAGGAACCTGGTGCCTTCACGCGGTGCGAATGAACCTCAACGATGGGCTTGACGTTGCCAAAAACTGGCTGCAATAAGAGTGATGGAAATTGTATCAGATTTAGAAAAAATCATGGAAATTCGTCAGCTTTCTTCTCACCAGGCGTGGCATGAGTTTAAAAACACTCCCACAGCTTATCTTATCGATGTTCGAACCCCTCAGGAATGGAGAATTACAGGTATTGCACCCATTGCAGAAAGCCGCCAGCTGCTCCTTTCTCTTATCTGGGCTGATAACACCTTTAATCCCGATTTTATTGAAACGTTTCAAAAACATTGCCTCAACAAAACCCAACCTCTGTATTTTGTTTGTAAAAAAGGCATAAGAAGCCAAAAAGCAGCAGAACTTATGGCTTTTAAAGGCTATACCAGCCTTGTAAATATTTATGATGGGTTTGAGAGTTTAATCCACCAGATCCAGTCTTTTCCGCTCTAAGATCTGGTGGAAAGCCAAGTAAGTTCTCCCTTTAAAACTCACCCCTAAAAGAATTTCTGAAAAACTATACTACTCTATCTTGAGGTTTTCTCTGGGGTTAGAAGGGTTTTTTATTCGTCAGTATAAGGTTCTTCATTAGCATCATAATGGACTTGTAAAACAGCAAACCATGGATAGCGGGAATCATAGCTCATTCCGGTGGTAGGATCAGCCAGAAGGCCATTAGTATCTGTAGGAACATGGGTCAGAGCTACAGAATCATCGACGTTTCCGCCAATAATGCTGAGCTGATGGCCAAATGGAGGGCCATTTTGGTTAATAGCAACAACTAGGCCACAATGGGAGGGAAAGTCATAAGAGGTCGGAAGATTTTCAAACTGTAGATTACGGCTTGCGCCCCGGCCAACACAGATCAGATCCCCTGGCTGGGGAGCATATTCCCTTGGGCTTCGCCCAGTAAGACCGGAAGCGGCCCCGGTAAAGGCTGCATTAATATAGGTGGAGTGGTTGGGAGAATAGGCAAAACGCTCATTTGCTCCTGCAATCCGCATGACATAAGAAATAAAAGCAGCCGACCAAGCATAGCGTGTATCGTTTGTAAAATTAAACACACGGCCATCAGAATCGTGCTTGCCGGTATAGCTTACCTGGCTATCATAGGGGTTAATACCAGCCCACCAATATTCACCCACCCGTTGCCATAGCCCAGGTGCACGTTCTGCCTTTACAGCTGGGCTTGTTGGCTCTGGCCGGGTGCGGGGGTCATCATCATCAACGGGCTGGTTAAAGAGCCGCCATTCCCGCATGGCAATGGCAATGGCGTCCTGGCGGTTAAAGGGCTCGAAATTCCGTGTAGCAAAATCAGGCACATGGCCTTCTGTATAGGATTGGGCTTGCCCTGCTGCAGAAGAGGAGTGTTGTTGGAGGGGCTGCTGGCTCTGGTCGCTTCCGCATGCCGTTAACCAAAGAAGAGGAAGGGCAGATAACGCCAGAAATGGAAAAGGTTTATAGAGAGGCCAGTAAGACATGGTGAAAGAATTCCTCAAAACTGTTTTTGTTATGGTATAGGCGATGTTGTGGTTGATCTTAAGGAACAATACGGCACATAAAAGTGCATATTCTTTTTTTACGAGACAGGAAAGTGTTGTGGATGAGTAAAGGGTGGGGATGGGATAAAAAAAACCGGCCCGTACCACAAAAAGCACAGAAAAATGGCCTTTTCTCGATCGTGAGCCCCACCATGCAGGTTCCTCCAGCAGGAGGTGTGGTTTAACCAGTTCAATGGAAGAAGAGACTACTGTTGTACGAAAGGGTAAAGAGGAGGGCACGGGCCGTTTTACTGAGGAACTAGCGGCTAGCCCCTTAATAATGGGAATGGAAAACAGGAACGAGAAAGGTTAGGCGTTTCAAAATGGAAGTTTTGCGAAATCTGGCGGATCTTGAGGATTATCGCCATCATATCGGTTTAAAAAAATCAGAAATGCTTACGCTTGTGCCCACTATGGGCTCTTTGCATGCTGGACATCTGTCTTTGGTACAAAGGGCTAAAGAGCCAAGCCCAGAGCAGCCAGAAGCCCTGCCTGCAAAAGTGATGGTTTCTATTTTTGTTAATCCGATCCAATTTGATCAACCTGAAGATCTTAAGCGTTATCCTCGCCAGGAAGAGTACGATATAGCCCTGCTGAGCGAAGCAGGCTGTGACGCTGTCTGGATTCCCGATGTAAAAGCTATGTATCCTAAAGGTTTTGCCACTCGAATTGAGGTTGAAGGACCAGCTTTGTTGTGGGAGGGTGCACGCCGGCCTGGGCATTTTTCTGGGGTGGCTACTGTGGTTGCACGCTTGTTTGGCCTTATTACTCCAGACAGGGCTATTTTTGGGGAAAAAGATTGGCAGCAACTGCAGGTCATCAAACGTATGGTAGCCGACCTATCCTTAGGAATAATCATAGAAGGAGCTCCCATTGTCAGGGAGGAAGATGGGCTGGCTCTCTCTTCACGCAATCAGTTTTTAACCCCAACAGAAAGAGCGCAAGCGCCTATTCTTTATAAAACACTGTTACAGGTTCGAGAAAAACTTCAGAACAAGGCTCCTCATTCTGTTTTACAAGAAGCAAGGCAAACCCTGACCGAAAAGGGGTTTTCTGTGGATTATCTGGAAATTGTGCAGAAGGAAGAGATGCTTGTGGCAAAGGCGTGGTCTGAACATACACGCCTGATTACCGCAGCCCGTCTAGGCAGTGTGCGCTTATTAGATAATATAGGCCCTTGATAAAAGGAGGATCATGATAAAAGAAGGATAAAGCCAGTCTCCCTTGCAAGGCCTATTCATCACGGTAAATTTTTTCCATTTTTTCATGGCGCTCCTGGGCCTCAATAGACAGAGTAGCAATGGGGCGTGCTTCGAGCCTTTTAATGCCGATGGGCTCGCCGGTTTCCTCGCAATAGCCGTAGGAACCATCTTCTATTCTCTCAAGGGCCATATCGATTTTAGAAATCAATTTACGGGCCCTGTCCCGTGTTCTTAATTCCAGGGCTCTATCAGTCTCAACTGTGGCCCTATCAGCGAGATCAGCCTCAAGAATGCCCCCTTCAGAAAGGCTTGCTAGGGTTTCATTCGCTTCACCAATCAGTTCTTTTTTCCAGTGTAGTAACTTCTGCCTGAAGTATTCAAGCTGGTTAGGATTCATGAATTCTTCATTTTCAGAGGGTTTGTACCCTACTGGAAGCTTTGTTTTGTTCACTTTGGCTTGTTCCTATAGTAGAAAAAAACATTTCACCATTGGCATATACTGCTCATTATATTGATAGCAAGTCATAAGCAACGAGAGTTCGTATTTTTACGCTATTTTTAAATAATAGATGCAGCTTCGATACAGATACGATTTCCTCCTTTCTTGAAATATTATAGCATATTGAGGCCATTTCGCGGAAAAAGGTTTAAGAAAAAGCTTTAAAAAGAAAAATTTTATATTTTTTCGATCTCAACAAAAACAGAGCTAGAAAGCTTGTTTTATAGGCTTAAGCTGTTTTTTTTAAAAAGGCCGCTGAATATATTTGCTTAAACATCAGATAAACTATATAAGAGCCCTTGTTTGAAAAACGTGGCTGTAAGGTTGCGTTTTTCGTCGTTTTTATCTTAGCCCAAGGGGGCAATAAAGCCCAACAGGCTGTCTACTGGTTTGGGGGTACGTTGATGAACGCACTTGCTCGGCTGGGGATAGTCTCGGATTTCCCGAGAAATAACCAGATTTCGGCTGTTTCTTCTCTTCAGCAAGAAGAACGGAAAGACTATTTTGTTGAAAAAGATGGTGTCAAATATGCAGGCAACCATCTTTTAGTAGATCTGTGGGGGGCCATTAATCTTGATGACCCCGACAAGATTGATCAAACCCTTCGGGAAGCTGCCATTACGGCAGGGGCTACCATTTTACACAGCCATTTTCACCATTTTACGCCTAATGGCGGGGTCTCTGGTGTTATTGTGCTGGCAGAGAGTCATATCTCAATTCATACATGGCCAGAACGCAACTTTGCAGCAGTGGATATCTTTATGTGCGGGGTATGCGACCCTCATTTGGCTATACCAGTTATGCAGCGTCTTTTTCAGGCAGAGCGGGTCGTGATTGATGAAATGCGCCGTGGGAAGGAAACGCTTGAAAAATAATTCTCCCCAAGGGAGGTGTTTTTTCTAGTTTATGTGTAAGGCAGTTTTCTGGCGATGGAAAACTGCCTTATTGCTTTGGTAAGGGAAAAGGAAAACCAGGTTATGACGGCAAAATGGGTCAGCGAAGAGCTTTATGAAGGCTGGCGTCAGCAATTTAGGATTCGTAAAGAGTTGGTGCATACCAAAAGCCCTTTTCAGGATATTATGGTTTGTGAGAGTGAAGAATTTGGCCGTGTGTTATTTTTGGATGGCGTTGTTCAGATTACAGAAAAGGATGAGTTTGTTTATCAGGAAATGCTCTCTCATGTGCCGTTAATTGCCCATGGAAAAGCCGAAAACGTGCTCATCGTAGGGGCCGGCGATGGCGGAGTGCTGCGCCGGGTTTTACAGCATAGCACTGTTAAAAAGGCCGATATGGTAGAAATTGATGGTGAGGTGATTGAAATTTCCAAGAAATATCTTCCCACTATTGCTGGGCAGGCTTGGTCAGACCCACGAGCGAATGTCATTGTTGGTGATGGGGTTGCCCACGTCAAACAGGCGGGCAATGGTGTATATGACGTGATTATAGTAGATAGTACTGATCCTATTGGGGTGGGAGAAGTTTTATTTACCGATGAGTTTTATGAAAATTGTGCTCGGATTCTCAGTGAGTATGGTCTTATCGTTAATCAGTGTGGTGTTCCTTTTCTTCAGGCAGATGAATTACGCGAAACCAGCCAGAGGCGAAAAAAGTTTTTTCCCTATGTATCGGCTTATTGTGCTGCGGTTCCTACTTATATAGGGGGATTTATGACGTTAGGTGTGGCCTCTAAAAACCCTGCGGGGTTAGAGGTTTCCTTGCAAACCCTTAAGGAACGGGCAAACCAAGCAGGGCTTGAGGGGAAAACCCGGTACTGGACCCCAGCTCTCCATCGGGCTGCCTTTGTTTTACCTCCCTATATTGCAGAACAACTCCCCTAAAGATTTTTTGTACGGGGTTTCTAGATTTGTAGATGTAGGAGAGTAACAGAGAAATGAAGAAAGGCAGCGATTTTGTCGTGTTATGCTCTTTGTCTATGTAGAGCTTCATCCTCCCTAGGCTTGCAATCGTAACATTATAGAATTGAGTAGAATGGTAAAAAAAAAAGACGAGATGATAGAGTTTCTTGGCACACAAGAAACTCTTGGTCAGAGAATTAGGCTATTACGGAAGCTTGAAGGCTTTACGCAGGAAGATATTGCCAACAAATTGGGCGTTTCACGGAGTGCTGTTGCGCATTGGGAAACCAATCGGGAGGGAAGCGTGAGAGAACATCTTCCCAATTTGGCAAAATTATTGAATGTGCCGGTGGAAGTGTTTCTTACGGGCATGGCAAGTCAGTCTGCGCAAATGGAAATCAGTATTGATGAAATTGATTTGCTGAAACTTTATAGGCAGTTAACAACGTTGGAACGCCTTTCTATTCAGCGGTCAATCACTCGGTTAATCAAACATCGGGAAAAAGAATAGCCTCTAAAGGGGTTTATCCTGAAAGACTTTAGAAAAAGCATTGAACTCCCTTTAGGTATGTTCTGAAAAGCATGATCTTTAGAGAAAATACTATTATTTAGACTTTCTTTTCCACTCTCAATCTTTTTGTTTTTGTCAGTACGAATCTTTCGGGCAGAAAATAAAACTCCCTCGATAAGGCAAGAGCGCTCTGTAGTGGCCTTATCGGGGGAGTTTGTATGGGGTGTGAACCCTATAATTTTGAAGAGGAAGATGAGCCCAGTGCAGAAGGCGTTGAAAAAGAAGATGAGGCCGTTGAAGAGAGAGAAGAGGTTGTAGAAGGTGCAGCAGGCACATCCAATTCTACCGACCAGCTGGCTTTAAATTCCTCGTCGGGTGGGAGTAACAACAAACCAGGTTTTTTACTAAAATCGCCACTGAATTGTTCTGGGCTTGCATAACCTGCCCATGGCTCAATGCAAAGGAAGTTTGCCCCTGGCTTCATCCATAAACCAAGCTGCTTAAATCCCTCCCATGATACGGTTAATTTGGTTCCTTGTGTATTTTTAAATATGACAGAGGAACTGGCGGGATTCTCAAAAATAATGACGTCGTCAGTAAATAAGGAGTCCGAAAGGGAAAGAGTGCGGTTTTTAACAGGATTAGAAACATCTGACTCCTGGAGGAGGCCGTTTTTCAGCTTTTTTACGGGAGCGGTTTCGTCGTTTTCAAACACAAGGGTGTGGTCTGTTTTTGTGCTATTATCATCGAGGGGCCACCTAAAGGCAGGATGGGCACCAAGAGAGACGGGGAGCGCGGCCTTACCGGTATTTTTTACCTTATAATGAACGGTCAGTTTTGCACCATCCAACATATAGGCTAACTCTAAAAAGAAGGGGAATGGAAAATCTTTACGGGTCTCTTCAGAATCTGTCAAAACAAGAGAGCATCCATCCCTTCCCTGCCACGCCCAGGAAAAATCCAGGTCTCGGGCAAAGCCGTGTTGGGGAATGGTATAATCTTTTTCAGCAATACGGGCCGTGTTGTTTTTAAGTTTACCCACGATAGGGAATAAAACAGGGGAGTGGCGAGCCCATTCCGGTCCAGCTTGCCAGAGCCATTCCTTATTTTTTTTATCCTTAAGGGAGACGAGCTCTGCCCCTTTTTCATTGATAGAAACGGTAAGATAGTCGTTATAAATATTAAAATTTTTAGACATATTTGTTCTCAACGATACCAAAAAAAACAGAAAAAACTACAATAAAAATTCATATGACCGGCGTAACTAAGTCTTTAAAATATGGGTTTTCAATAAGTATTACAAGGGAAAGAGTTCGGAAAGATAAGGAATCATTTGTCGTCCGGAATCAACAATTTCTTTTAAAGTAGAATGAACAGCGTAAATAATAGACCATTGTGGCTTATTTAGGCTTAATTGGGCTCTCAATGTAATAAGGGCTGCTTGCAGTTCTTCTTGAGTTTTTGCATCAAGTTGTGGATTGGTAGTCTCTTTTTCCAAGATCTCCACCAGGGATTGAAGCCCATTTTTGTTATATTTCTCGGTGGGAAGAATAGGAAAAGCGGGTTTATCTGCGTTATCGAGTTGAAGCGATGGGAGCTGAAGGGTTTGGACTTTCTGTTTGTCTTCCTGTGAAAAATTTCCCTCCTCATCTCCTGTTATTCCGTTTTTTTCCATAGCGAGGCCCCATTCAGTTATAAGGTTACGGAGCATTTCCATAACAGGCTGAAGGGCTAATGGGGTAACTTTTAAAGTTTTACCGCTTTGGGGTTCTGTCACATCAAGGAAAGAAGAGGGCGTATGGACCATGCTTTCCAGCACGCCAATCGGCTGTAGCAAATTGATACCGTAACTTTCCTGCTTCTCATCATAGACAGTTATGTGTCTGTAAAAGGGAATGGGATTATGAGATGGGTAGCCGTTGAGCTCACAAGTCAACCATTTTGCTATGGCCTCTTGGTGGGATCGTTGGGCAATAACAAGCCCATTGCGCAATAACTCCGCAAGAGGCGTAGAAGAGGATGCAGCAGCCTTAATCAATAAGGGGATGGGTAAGCTCATGGGGGTCAGTCTCTGATAAAAATGAGAAGAGAAAAAGAAGATATTTTTTAAGAATTATATACCATACTTTCTCTTAGACTATTCCCTATTTAATAGAAAATGCAATGATGAGGAAGAAAATGTCGGTAGAGTCTTTTTCTGTTTTGTTGGCCAGGCATCCCCCTGTTCAGAAAAGGGAGGGATATTGTTATGGCATAACGGATTTACCGTTACAGAGTCCCCAGGAAAAGACGATGGAAGATACGCTTGCAAAATGGTTAACATTATGCCAGGCAAAAGGGTTTAAAAAGGTCTATACCTCTCCCTTACAGCGATGTTTTCTTCCAGCCCGCTTATTGGCCAATCGGCTTGGTCTTCCCTTATGGGTGGATCATCATGTCAGAGAGCTCAATTTTGGGGAATGGGAGGGGCAAGCATGGAATAAGATATCCTCAGTATTGCTCCAACAATGGGTCAATTCGCCGTGGGAGTTTACACCCCCCGGGGGAGAAAGTGCGAGCATGCTGTTAACCCGGCTCAAAAAATTTGTCACCCATCTTCAAGAGCAGTCCCAAAATTGTATTATTATAACCCATGGGGGGCCATTACGCATGCTTCCTGCCTTGCTGGCTGCTCGTAAACCCGATTGTTTGGCAGATCCCCTGGCGATGGGGGAAGCGAGACTCTATACGGTACGCATATGACCCCAATATTCCATAAGCAGGAGGGGTCTTTAAGTATTTTTGGGCCAGATGTGAATCATTACGTGAACCATTTTACCCCATCACAGCAAAAACCCTGGGTCAGATAAAACTTTGGCCAGATAAAGTTCCTGGGCCAGATCAGGCGGCAATATGGGGACAAGATTTTGTGGGGAGAATGGCCTGTTTCTGATAAGCCAGAAACGAGGGATTAGGTCCGTGACGCAGTGGTGGGCCAAGCTCACAGTCAGAACCCACATAACGCAATGCTACGGCAGACTAATTTACACCGTGTCACACTGCACCACAGACCTTTTAGCATAGCACAATTAGGTGGGTTTTACTACGAAAGTACCAGGAAAGTACCAGGGGGGTGGAATCTGCCAGCCCATACAAAAACTGTAAAATCCAGAGTAATCGGGTGATCCTTGCTGACGATGCACTGTTTAATAAGACGTATTGTAAATAAGAAGTGTAGCTTTAGCAATTATGTCCAAAAGAAAGGGGTTATAGGGGTAGTTAGCAGAGAAGAGGAAGGAGAAATGATTTTGCTGAAGAGGACAAGCAGCCCTGTTTCAACCAATATACAGGCACATCCCAGAATATCCCCAGAAATTCCCCCCACCTTTCGAACTGCCAGGTTTTTCATATATTGTGTAAAAAGGCCGCCTATAAGGCTGGCAATAATAAAGTGAGAGAAAGACAGGACTGAAATACCCATAAGAGCAGTAAAAAATACACCCCTTTTAAGGGCACGACTATGGGGTTTACCAATTCCGTAAGCCACGCCTTTGTCCTGGGCAAGGGGAAGGGTATAAAAAAGCCAGAGCATACTAAGCCTTGATAACGCTCCCGCCATAATTAGGGCAGGAAGAAGGGTATGGTTAACCATGAGTTGACCTAAGCTGACGTAACGGGCCAGGAAGACAAGAATAAGGGCTATGCAGCCGTAACTTCCTATGCGGCTATCATGCATAATGCGTAGGGTTTCTTCTTTGTTTTTTCCTCCCCCAAAACCATCCATTGTATCAGCAAGGCCATCTTCATGCAGGCCACCGGAGAGAAAGACCATGGTGACCAGCCCGATTATAACGCATAAAGAGGAGGAAAATCCCATCCATCCAGAAACGGTGATGGTTGCCCATGGCATTATGCCCAAAATACCCCCTACTAACGGCCATAGGGCTGCTCCTCCCGCATTGTTAGAGGGATAGGCGGGCTTGGCAGCGAGCCAGCTGGTTGGCAGGCGTGTCAGAAGTTGGAATGCCGTTGCCAGATTGGCTCTAAATTTCTTGAACATGGAGCTTTCCTTAGGATGATGATGCGATGTGGGCCTCATCAAAGGTTTTCATTCCCCTATAGCAGGAAAGTGCTGCCCGGATAAGGTTAACAGAAAGAACAGCCCCACTTCCTTCTCCTAATCGCATGCCCAGGTGAAGCAAGGGGGTAAGGTTAAGCTGGGCTGCCAGTTTGGCATGGGCTTTTTCAGCAGAAAGATGGCCAAGTTGGCAATGATCCAGCAAGGAGGGGGCCATACACCATAGGGGGGCCAAGGCCGCCGTGCAGACAAAGCCATCTATTATAAGGGGAATATGCAGGTTGCGCGCAGCAAGGGTGGCCCCCAACAGGGCTGCCAGTTCAAATCCCCCAAAAATACGAGCAGCATCGAACGGGGTAGAAAAATCATTTGCAGGGTTTGTAAGGGCCGTTTCAATAACCTTGGCCTTGTGCCTTTGCTGAGAAAGGGATAGGCCAGTTCCTGCCCCGACCCAATCTTCTGTCGCCCAATTTTTTTTAGCCCACTCTTCTGTAGTCCAGCCTTCTGCAGTCCGATCTTTTGCAGCCCAATCTACGGCAGAGGGGCTGCCTTGGGCGCTCGCCATTCCTGTGGCAGAAGGGGATGGTTTTTCAAAAAGAGCACAGCTGAGGGCAGCCGCAGCTGTGGTGTTGCCAATGCCCATTTCTCCCAAGCACAGGAGGTCCGCTTCAGGAGGAACGCTCTTGTATCCGGTGGCTACACAGTCCAGGAACTGTTGTTCTGACATGGCTGGTTCCTGGCTGAAGTCCCGAGTGGGGTGCAAGGCGTTAAGCGTGATCACTTGCAAGCGGTTCCCAACCTGTTGGGTAAGCTGATTAATGGCAGCCCCTCCATTATGGAAATTTTTCACCATTTCAGCCGTAACCTGTTGGGGGTAGGGCGAAACATTTTGGGCCGTTACTCCGTGGTTCCCGGCGAAGATCAGGGTATGACAATTTTGAAGGGTAGGCATGGCGCGGCGTTGGCAAAGGCCAAGCCAAACAACAAGCTCTTCAAGCCGGCCCAAGCTTCCTGGGGGTTTGGTTAGGGCATCCAGCCGCAGGCGTATTTGTGCGGCAAGCCTGTCCTGGCCTGTTTCGATAGGGGTGGATAAGGCAAGGCAAAGATCCTGGAGTTGGGCTAGGGATGTGAATGTGGGAGGGGTGGGTTGAAAAGGCGCCATAAGAATAAAACAGTTTGTAATTGGTTATGAAAAGGATGGTTAAAAAGGGTTATGGGGTGCAGGCAATGGTGTGAAAAAAACATCCCGTAACCCGGCCACGTTGGCCCCCTTCCGGACCAAGGGGAAGGCCAGCTCCATCGTAGAGTGTGGCAAAGGGGCTGTCCTGCCCACGGGAGATGCATTGTGCATAGTGGAATTCATGACCACGCAGAATGGTTTTTTCTTTCCCGGCCCAGGTGGGAGCCAGAGTGATGGCCTGCCGATAGCCGAGATGCATTTTGCGATTATGGTCACTGCTATGGTGGTCTAGTAATCCCG